>QXXE01000384.1 GCA_009911355.1 Clostridiaceae bacterium
ACGCTGCGCGGTCTGAACGACCCGGACGGCACGGCGCGCAAAACGCTGGGGCAGTCGACGCTGGCAGCCGCCGAGGCGGCGGTGCAGTCGATGAACGTCAAGTACGACGGGAAGTTCCTGTTCGCGGGCGCGGATGGGCTGAACGCGCCGCTGACGTGGGAGGAAATGCCGGTGATTGACACTGTGGGTACGCAGAGGGTGTGCGACGCAGCAAGTGCGGGCACAATACCGAAGCACTACACAGAAGATGTTATCAAGGTAGGTGCAGATGGGAAACCGGTAATTGGTGCAGACGGAAAGCCGGAAATTGAACATAAGAAAGGCGCCCCAGTCCTTGAGGATGATGGGACGGGGACGATGGTTCAGGCGTACTACAAAGAGGGCGATAAAATCTTCGACAAGAACGGAGACCCGGTGATGGAAGGCATCGGCGAACCGAAGAAGGACGCGGACGGCAACGTTGTAACCGAGAAAAAGCTTTGCTACCGTGGGGTGCCGGTTGACTCGCCGGAGAAAATTACGGTGCAGGAGAAGGACGAGAACGGCGACCCGAAGGTTGACGGTGAGGGGAACCCAGTTTA
>QXXE01000385.1 GCA_009911355.1 Clostridiaceae bacterium
CATACAGTCCAGCTTGGAGCGAACTGCCTACCCGGAACTGAGTGTCAGGCGTGGAATGAGACAAACGCGGCCATAACAGCGGAATGACACCGGTAAACCGAAAGGCAGGAACAGGAGAGCGCACGAGGGAGCCGCCAGGGGGAAACGCCTGGTATCTTTATAGTCCTGTCGGGTTTCGCCACCACTGATTTGAGCGTCAGATTTCGTGATGCTTGTCAGGGGGGCGGAGCCTATGGAAAAACGGCTTTGCCGCGGCCCTCTCACTTCCCTGTTAAGTATCTTCCTGGCATCTTCCAGGAAATCTCCGCCCCGTTCGTAAGCCATTTCCGCTCGCCGCAGTCGAACGACCGAGCGTAGCGAGTCAGTGAGCGAGGAAGCGGAATATATCCTGTATCACATATTCTGCTGACGCACCGGTGCAGCCTTTTTTCTCCTGCCACATGAAGCACTTCACTGACACCCTCATCAGTGCCAACATAGTAAGCCAGTATACACTCCGCTAGCGCTGATGTCCGGCGGTGCTTTTGCCGTTACGCACCACCCCGTCAGTAGCTGAACAGGAGGGACAGCTGATAGA
>QXXE01000386.1 GCA_009911355.1 Clostridiaceae bacterium
TTTAGCTTCTTATGCACAGAGCCTGTAGCAATAATTACGGTCTTTGACATGTAGGTGCCCTCGACAGTAATTACTTCCTTATGGGTTTTGTGATCTACAATATCCACGACCTCGTCATAGATATGATTGATGCCTAAGTCTTCAAGTGGTGCAAACATGGCTTCAGCCAGTTCAGGGCCTTGAATAGAGGTGTATCCAGGATAGTTTTCAATCTCAGCGGTGTTGTTCATTTGCCCGCCAGGTAAGCCGGCCTCAATAAGTGTCACTTTAAGTTCACTTCTGAGTGCATATAAGGCTGACGTCATGCCTGCAGGGCCCGCCCCAATAATAATTACGTCATCTACATTTGTCAATTAATTGCTCCTTTAGATAAATAATGCAGGTGCGGAGACACCTGCGTGTAATCTGAAACTCACGGTAATAGAAAGGTTTTCAATTTATTTTACCGCTATACGTCACCTGGGGTACAATCCCAGCATAGTATCCGCGTATGGGGCAGGCTATGAGTCAGCTCTTGACGTTACCTTTAAAGTTCGAGTGGATCATACATACCACTGTTCTTTGCCTACATGACA
>QXXE01000387.1 GCA_009911355.1 Clostridiaceae bacterium
TTAGAGTTTGGCAGTCTGCTGCACGAATTTGGTCTGCTGGAAAGCCCTAAAGCACTGGAAGAAGCACCGTGGCCGCCGCCTGAAGGCGCCTTTGTTGGCTTCGTGCTGAGTCGTAAAGAGCCGATGTGGGCAGACTTACTGGCACTGGCCGCAGCACGTGGCGGTCGTGTTCACCGCGCACCTGAACCTTACAAGGCCCTGCGCGATCTGAAAGAAGCCCGCGGTCTGTTAGCCAAAGATCTGAGCGTGCTGGCACTGCGTGAGGGCTTAGGTCTGCCTCCGGGTGACGATCCGATGCTGTTAGCATATCTGTTAGATCCTAGCAATACAACCCCGGAGGGCGTGGCACGTCGTTATGGTGGTGAATGGACCGAAGAAGCAGGCGAACGCGCAGCATTAAGCGAGCGCCTGTTTGCCAATCTGTGGGGTCGTCTGGAGGGTGAAGAACGTCTGCTGTGGCTGTATCGCGAAGTTGAGCGTCCGTTAAGTGCAGTGCTGGCCCACATGGAAGCCACAGGTGTGCGCCTGGATGTGGCATACCTGCGTGCACTGAGCTTAGAAGTGGCCGAAGAA
>QXXE01000388.1 GCA_009911355.1 Clostridiaceae bacterium
ACGCTGCGCGGTCTGAACGACCCGGACGGCACGGCGCGCAAAACGCTGGGGCAGTCGACGCTGGCAGCCGCCGAGGCTGCGGTGCAGTCGATGAACGTCAAGTATGACGGGAAGTTCCTGTTTGCGGGCGCGGATGGGCTCAATGCCCCCCTCACCTGGGAGGAAATGCCGGTGATTGACACTGTTGGGACGCAGAGGGTGTGCGACGCGGCAAGTGCAGGCACAGTACAGAAGCACTACACGGAAGATGTTATCCAGGTAGGTGCAGATGGGAAACCGGTGATTGGCGCGGATGGAAAGCCGGTAATTGAGCATAAAAAAGGCGATCCGGTCTTTGAGGCTGATGGGACGACGCCGGTGTGCTACGACGAGGGCGATAAAATCTTCGACAAGAACGGGGATCCGGTGATGGAAGGCATCGGCGAACCGAAGAAGGACGCGGACGGCAACGTTGTAACCGAGAAAAAGCTCTGCTATCGTGGCGTCCCGGTGGATTCGCCGGAGAAAATTACGGTGCAGGAGAAGGACGAGAACGGCGACCCGAAGGTTGACGGTGAGGGGAACCCAGTTTA
>QXXE01000389.1 GCA_009911355.1 Clostridiaceae bacterium
TCAGCGTCAAATACAAATTGTGATAATACGTTCATGATAAATCTCCTTTTCTTTTCTATTCTCTATTTTATATTTTACAATAAACAGGTTGAGCTGACGCTTTTTGTCAGCCCTTATGCTTACTTCTCATACGAATCCGCCGAAGGCGTTCCGAGCACGCGCAGCGTGCGTCTCTACAAATAAAGAATTAAACAAATAGAATAATCACACTCTGTACGCTCTCGCGCAAGCCACAAGCTTACCTATAAGTCAACTCGTGGGATGGCTAAGCTGGCGCAGCCTGCGCAGCCATGGGCCGAAGGCCCGGCACGTAAGTTGACACCAAAATAAGCAAAGCACAAGCCCAAAAAGTCGTCAAAAAAAAGAACAGGCTTCGCCTGCTCTTGAGCATTCTAATAGAAAAATAATTTTGTACGCTAAGGGCAAAGCCTTGTAGCTTACCTATAAGTTAACCTGTGGAATGGCTAAGGCGCCAAAAGGCGGCGAAGCCATGAGCCTTCGGCTCATCTCTTTGTTAACCAATAAGGCAAGCCCCTTTGCTTACACCGCAGTCCAGATGACGCTACGCGTC
>QXXE01000390.1 GCA_009911355.1 Clostridiaceae bacterium
CCACCACGTTTTCACGGGGGCTGCGCTGGGGGCCCCTCCGGGGCTGCCGCTGGGGCTGCTCCACTACGGCGGGGGCTGCTGCTGTCCGTTCTTCGAACAGGGCGAAATCATAGGCTTCTGAAAAGTTGGCCATAGCGCTCACTTCCTTTCGGCTTGCAAAATGCCGGGTTGTTTATTTGAAAGGAGCTGCGCCCCTGTGTTGTCTGTCTTTCTCGAATACCCGCAGCCTTGCACTTCTGGCACGGGGGTTCTCAGCTAATTCCTCGGCTGAGGGGGAAAGGCCTTTTTTGTATATCAGCTTCCCTTGGGGCTTTTTGCCGCACACGCATACGGGGAAATCCGGCGGGCAGGTGCAGCCTTGGCACCACTTGGCCATGGCCTGCTTGACCATGCGGTCTTCCAGGGAATGGAAGGTGATGACCGCCAGCCGGCCGCCAGGGGCCAAAAGGCTGAAAGCGGCCTGTAGGCCCTCGTCCAGCCTGTCCAGCTCCCCATTGACGGCAATGCGCAGGGCTTGGAAGGTGCGGCGGGCCGGATGGCCATCTGCCCGGCGGACAGCCGCGGGGACG
>QXXE01000391.1 GCA_009911355.1 Clostridiaceae bacterium
AACTTCCAGTTTTCAATGTTCTTGAGTGATTTCAACTTAGCTTGTTCTATTCCACCAATACCTTGGAATACTTGGTCAAAGCCTGAGCTTCCTGGATCGTCGGGCAATGTTTGGTAAACATTTGAGACATCCCATGAGTCAAGTCCGTCAATGTATTCAAGTCCTGAATCCATCGAAAATGGGTTATTCAAGTTCTTGATTTCTGAAACGTCAATGTTTGTAACGTCAAGGTAATTAAGCGCCGACGCATTACCAAAGGCCGCAGAGCCTAAAGAATCCGTATCAGCAGTTGACATCTTAACAATTGTTGCAAAAGTCAGCGTCTTAACGTCGCCTCGGTTTGCGCGTTGCATTAGTTCACCAAGGCCTGCGCCTTGTATGTTACCTGTGATAGGTTTGTCATCGGTAGACCAAACATACATATTGCCGTTGGCGTCAATACCCCACATGTTATTTTCTGAAACGCCAAAGTCAGCTGTTCCTGTTTCAACATATTTAGACGGGTCTGTTACGACAGGTTTACCTGGTGTGTTGACGTTTGAGTTAGGCGCATGAGCGCTGTTAGGT
>QXXE01000041.1 GCA_009911355.1 Clostridiaceae bacterium
ATTCATAGTTATATTGAAGTTATATAACAATAGACGAGATCATTTTACCGTTGAAATGCTATAAAAAGAACGCCCCCAAACTGGGGGCGTTTTCCTATTCCCTTTCTGGCATAAGGTCGTCCGCTACGAAGTAAAATTTATTTGGGCACGCTTCCGGCGCGTCGCTCACGAAATAGGCATTGCAGATGCAATCGCCTGTGCAGAATTTACAAGTTTCACATACAGGATACATTTCATTTCCTCTTTCTGCCCTCGTGACCTCCGGGGCGGGCTGTCGGCGTTCAGGCGGTCATCGTGATATAATCATACAGCTTGGCTTTCAGCCTCATCGCTTCAAACTCGGCGGCTTCGGCGCGGCGCTGAGCGTCGCCTGCTGCTGCACGGGCTTCGTCAAGCTGCTGCCGCAGCTGTTCACACGCGGCCTTGCGTTCATCGCCCTTCTGAATTAACTCCTCCACCCCCGTATTCACGCTCTTCAGCTTCGACTCGGCAGCCTCACACTGTGCGGTAAGTACCTGAATCTGTTCCTTGCAGCAATCGGCCTCCTCCTTTGCGGACTCGTAACGCGCTTTCATGCTGTCGCCGAAATCGTACTCAATGTTATTCTCTGCGTCCTCGCAGCAGCCCTCAAAAGCGGTTGCAAGATAGCTGCCGGGGCCAAGGTCAGAAAGCAGCTGCTGGATCGCCGCGAGCGCTTCGCGCTCCTGCGCTTTCGTAGCGGGGACGTTTTCGCGAACCATTTCGATCCCGCCGATCTCTTTTAAATTCCGCTCTTTCTTGAACGCCTTTGCCGCTGCGGATTCGCTACGCTCGGTAACGAATCCGCAAGCGGTTTCACCATTGTCGTTTACGTAACAAATTTTGTAATCGTTCATGATTTGCCTCCTTGCGCTTTTCGCCTTACTCTGTTATAATGGAGGCGGTCGGGGTAAGGCTCCCGACCTGCCTTTTGGTTTTGGGATAGCGGGTTACTTGTCAGGTTCGCCGCTATCCCTTTTTACGCCTTGACCTTGCTGTCGCGCACAATTTTTGCAGCGGCAGCGGAGTCTGTGGCAGTCGCTTCAATCAGTTTCGCGATATTCTCAAGATACTGATTGAGTTCTGCGCTCGTCATCTCGTCCATTTCCTCCCTCCTTCCGTAAAGGGCTTCCGTCCTTGCCTTACAAATATATTTTAGCATACTGGGCACACTATGTATATTGACGGATTAAACAAAATTTACCGTATTCTTTTGTACTGTTTTCATACTGTACCCACCATCGAAAGCATGATATACTATTATTGAGGTGATATTGTGGGCCGAACATCCAGCGCCGTAAAGGATCGTTATAATGCGAAAGTTTACGATGAAATCAAAATCAGAGTAAGCAAAGGGCAAAAGGCCGAAATCAAAGCCCATGCCGACGTAAACGGTGAGAGCGTCAACGCATTTATCAAGCGTGCGATCGAGAGCCAGATGCAGAGAGACAAGGAAAGCGCCGAGGAATAACCCCGGCGCTTTGCGCTACTCGTAATTGCGTATCAGCAGCTCGTGGTAAACCTCGCCTTGTTTCAGGTTGTGCGGGCGTGTGAGCGCTTCCAGCGGGAAGCCGTGATAAAGTTCCCTCACGAACGGGCAGTCATTATAGGACAGCACAAACCGCCCCTGGATACCTGCGAGGCAGTCCCGCAGCCGGATATGGTCAGGCTCGGAAAACTGCTCGGCATAATATTTTTCCGTGCCGTAATAGGGCGGGTCGCAGTAAAACAGCGTTCCCGGCTTATCGTGCTGCCGGATCAGCTCACAGCAGTCCTTGTGCTCAATCAGCACGCGGCGCAGGCGCTCCTGCACGGCGGGGAACCGGTCGACAGCGGCGGGAAGGTCGACAAATTTCCCGCCAAAAGAATGTAACTCCGAGCCAAACGATGTTTTCACCAGGTAAAAATACCGTGCGGCGCGCTGAATATCGGTCAAGCCGGTACATGCCCCCAGCGACCGCTTATCAAGATAAATCTCCCGCGAAACCGGCAGACTGTCCAGCTCGCGGGCGAGCTCCCCGGCGTGGTATTTCACGACGCGGAACAGGTTGACCAGCTCGCCGTCCAGGTCGTTAAACACCTCCTGGGCGGCGTGCCGGGGCTTGTGGAACAGCACCCAGCCCGCGCCGCCGAACACCTCGACATAACGCTCCACGCCCTCCGTGGGGAAACGGTCGGTAATCTGCCCGCGCAGCAGCCGTTTGCCGCCGACCCTCGAAATAAAACTGTTCATAACTTCCCTCCAATACAGTACAAATGTTCGCTTAAAAGGTTTAAATATTGGGAGGGGCTTGGCCCCTCCCCGTGTCTATTTTGCCGCTGCGAGCCGCGCATAAAGGGCTGCTGAGAACGGATGCCGGTCGAGGAAATCCATCGTCGAATCATCGAAGGCAAAGCGCTGCTGCACCCGTTTGCGGTCGGCCTGCGCGGCGGGGGCTAGCTGCGGCTTTGCGGGCTCCGCCACGCCCAGCTGGGCAAGCACGGCCCGCGCGTATGCCTCGCCGAACGCACGCTGCTTGGCGGCGGTGTCGCCGATCAGGCGGTCGGGCGAGTCGAGGAAGAAGCCCTCACAGAGCACGGCGGGCGCGCTGACCTTGTTGACCCAGCCGAGCGTGGTGCTGGTTTTGACGCCCCGGCTGTTCTGCCCGATGCCCTTCACCTCGCGCTCGATGCGCTCGGCGAGCTGGCGGGCGATGGGGTTCTTGCCGCTGATGAAGCACTCGAAACCGTCGCCGCCGCCCGCGTTATTGTGTACCTCGACCGCGAGGTCGGGCGCAAAGGCGTTGCACGCGCGGATTTCCTCAGCGAGCCGGTCATTTTCGTCGCGCGTGCGGCTGATGCCGACGGCCACGCCTGCGCGCTCGAGCGCCGTTTTCATCGCCAGCGCCATTGTCAGGTTTACATCGCTCTCGCGCAGCCCGTTTGCACACGCGCCCGGATCGCTGCCGCCGTGCCCGACCCCGATAAATACCCGTTTACCCATCGTTTTCGCCCTCCACCGTTTCTTTGATCTGCGCTACTAATTTCACAAGGTTTCGCGGCAGTGGGATGCCGATATCCGCAGCGTTCTCGAGGATGCTGAGCAGCTCATTCGCCGCGATCCACACCGCAACAACCGTCGCCATCGACACCCCTGCGGGCAGCGTGAGCCCGACGAAGCCGAGCAGCAAATCCACCATCACGCCGACCGCCACCAGCGACCACATACACACTTTTTTGACAATGCCCCGGATGCCCTTGTAGCTGCTGAGTTTTTCTTCCCGCGCGGGCGCTGCCGCCAGCCCGGTCAGGTAGTCGAGCACGCTCGCGCCCATCATGATATATACCGGCACGGCGAGCGCCCCGAGCCACGCGCTCAGCGCCACAAGCGCCGCCGTGACCGCCAGTTTCATCTTCGTTAAGTATGACATTTTGATACCTCCTACAAAATTAAAATACGGATGTGGTTTGCATCGACCCGGCGCATGACGCGATAGCGTGTCGGCGTGTCCGAGCGCACCGCGATACCGCCCTCGCCCGCCGTACACCAGCCATCGGGCACGCAGGAGCCGTCGTCGTCGACAGTCAGCTTGCCCATCATGCCGACCGCCGCCCACTCAGGGCGCTGCGAGCGTGGCAAATACTCCTGCGTATTGTCGTAGTCGGGATTCAGCGCCTGCACGGTCTCGCGCCGCGCGGGCATGATTTCCTCACCGTCAGGGCCAAGCTCGGCGGGAAAGTCGCGCTCCTCATAGACCGGCCTGCCGTACACGTCCTCGAGAAACATCCCGCGCCATTGGTCGTCGTGCGCGTCGCCGGTCACCGACGGCGCGCCGGACACCACGCCCAGCAGGAAGCCGTCGCCCGGGCCCGCCAGCCGGATTTGCTCGCCCTCCAGCGTCACAAAGCGCCCTACCCGGTCGGCCCCGTCCGGGTTGCCGTCCGCCCACTGGAAATACTCGGCATAGTCCGCACCAGTTGCGTTGTAGCTGCCGGTTGCATAAGTGCCGGTGTCTGTGACGCGGAAGCAGTTCGCACGGGCAAGGACGGAACCTTTTCCAACAAGGAGTTTGTCTGACTCATTTGCTGATTCTTTGTTGTTACTACCAATAGCAGTTTGGGACTCAGCAGCAGCAATAGTGCGATACCCACCCGAATGAGCGTACTGTCCCGTTGCTTTAGTAAAACCCCCTTCTGCGTGTGCGCTATACCCAGTCGCTTCAGTATTCACCCCTTCTGCGTGTGCGCCATACCCTTCTGTAGTTGTGCCTGCCCCTTCCGCGTGTGAGCGAGCACCGTTTGAAGTTGTGTTCATCCCTTCCGCGTGTGAGCAATACCCACTTGCAGTTGCCCCGTAACCCTCGGCATGAGCATACTCTGCACCTGCAAGAGTGAGACGCCCCTCCGCGTGGGCGGAGTAACCGGTTGAGCTTGTCCCGTTCCCCTCCGCGTGGGCGGAGTCACCGGTTGAGCTTGTCCCGCGCCCTTCGGCATGTGCACCATAGTTCCCGATAGCTAATGTTCTATCCCCTTCCGCGTGGGAACAATACCCTGTACTGGGGCTACGGGAAAGATTTACCACATATGTCGGCGTGAAACCACTGGTCGAAACGGTTTCCGAAACTATCACCGCGTTATTTGCGGAATCTACAGATGCGACTGTAAACTGCTTTGCATCTCCAATATAGTAGTCATTGACGACAAAAAGCTTTGTCCCGGCTGCAAGGTGCGAAAATGCATCAGCAAACGCGCCAAAAGTGGTATCAAACGTAAATTTTTTGCTTGCCGTGTCGAAAGATGCAATCTTAAAAGCCTGACTTTTGTCCGCAACGATGCAGGTCGCACCCTCCGCGTGTGACGCGTATTTCGCGGCAGCAACAGCACAACGTCCCTCAGCATGAGAGTACTGCCCTGTAGCAAAATTACCTGCGTAGCCGTTAAAAACCTCCGCATTTGCACCTGTTCCGGGACGGCCAACCGCGCCGGAGAGGTCAGCGTAAGCGCCGCTGAACGCGACAGCTTTGAGGTCTGCGAGCCAGCGGGCAACCCTGCCGAGCAGCGCGGACAGCGTGCCGCCGCTTTCGAGCGGTTCCCGCTCCGCAGGCGGATCAAAGGCTACGGTTGCCGCGCCCGCCTCACCATCTGGGGCAAGTTTGCTGTCGGCGGTGCGCTGGGCGGTGTCGGCTGCGGACTGTGCAGCTGCGGCGGCGTCAACTGCGCTGTTGGCGGTTGTCTGTGCCGTGTCAGCTGCGGACTGCGCAACTGCGGCGGCGGTGACCGCACTGTTGGCGGTTGTCTGCGCGTTATCGGCTGCGGCCTGGGCGTTATCAGCCGCGCCCTGTGCGTTATCAGCTGCGGCCTGTGCGTTATCAGCTGCGCCTTTTGCGGTATCGGCTGCGGCCTGTGCGTTATCAGCCGCGCCTTGTGCGGTGTCGGCTGTGGCCTGCGCGGTGTCGGCGGCAGACTGCGCGGCTTCTGCGGCCTGCCGAGCGTCCAGCGCCCCGCCCTGCGCTGCGAGGACTGCCGAAATCAGGTCGTTATGATCTTTCGCGGTGAAATTCCGCGCGACCACCTCGCCCGCCTGCCACGCCCGCGCCGCGCCCTCGACGCCGCGCACGCAGCCGGACAGGAGCCCCTCGGCAAGGGCAGTGTACAGGACGGTTTCGCCGTCTTCGTCGGTGCCGATGGTTGCAAGGTTGGGCGGGGCCGGGAACCGCGACGAATCGGACACCTTGAGGATGGTATCGGCAGCGCCCACGCCCTCTGAAAGCTCGGCCTGCGGGGAAAACGCAAGGCCGGGGTATAAAGTAATATCCATAACTTTTTCCTCCATTAAACAGTATTGTCGCCGCGAGACTGCACAAAGCCCTGCACAATCAGGTCAATACTGATATAGGCAAGGTCGTCCGGGCGGGCCTCGAGCGTCAGCCACGAGCCGCGCGGGATTCTGCGGTCGCTACCGAGCAGCCAGTCGGTAACGTCGACCTCGGCGGTGCTGCCGGAATGGGTGTATTTCCGTACACCGTTGACGTACAGCGAGAAGCTTTTCGCGCGCCCAAACTCGAAGATCCCCGGCGTGATCTTGTGCCCGTGCGAGGGGATGGTCACGCGGTGCGCGTGGCCGGGGATCGCAATGCTGTGCCTGTGGTCGGGCAGGTCGATGCGGTGATAATGCGACGAGAGCCGTATGCGGTGGGAATGGCTGGAAAAGCGCACGCGGTGGCGGTGCGATTCTACCGCTTTATAGGAGTGCGAATGCCCCTCCGCCGTGCCGGTCGTCATGTTGTAATTCCAGTGTACCGACCCCGCCTCGGTCTCGGTGTCGGTCGTCTCACCGCCGCCGTCCTCGGTGGTCGTACTTTCCCCGCCGCCGTCCTCGGTCGTGGTCGACGTACCGCCGCCCGACGAGCTGGAATAGGTCGTTTTGTCGCTCGTCGTGGATGTGACCGTCTGCGAGTCGGCAGTGTCAGTCGCCTGTGAGTAGGCGCGGAAACGGCCCATGCGGATTTTTGCCAGCACCTTGTTGATAATGCGCATTTCGGACGGGATAAAAAAGTCCATTACCGCGCCGTGCGACGCGTCGCAGTTGGCTTGCAGCGCCTGCGCGTACAGCTGCGTTGCGCCCTGCGCATATGCCTGCTCAATGCGCTGCCGGTCGGCAAGGTCAGCGAGCGACGCGGCGATCGAGGTCTCGCGGTTGGCAACCGTGACCGCAGTCTTGTCCATGTCGCCGAAATCGCGCGAAATCTCGGTGATAAACGTGTCGATGCTCTCGCCGATCTCCGGATAGACCACCCGCACCCGCTTGCCCAGGCCCGCCCGCTCAAACCCGCCCGGGCCGAGCTCCTGCACGCCGACCGAGTAGGTCACAAGCGGCTCTTGCAGCTCGGCGAGCATCTTTTCGGCGGCGGCTTTCAGCGAGGCGGCGTCCTCGTACCTGCGGTCAATCCACGCCCGCGAAATGACGCCGTATTTCGCAATGATTTCCGGCGGGGATTGCAGGTAAGGCACGCCGTTATTCACCTGCGCAATGCCAAGCTGGTTGACCCCCTCGCCGTAGCCCAGCGGGTACAGGCGGGTTACAATCTGCTGCGGGTCGCGCCCGCGCTGGAAGCTGGTCATATTGTGCCGCCTGCGGATGTAAAACTCCGGGTTTCCCTCGGTTTCCAGCCGTTTCAGCGACAATTTCCATGGATAGCTCGCTGTGTCTGTCACCCATTGATAGCGGTCGGCAAACGGCGTTGCGATGGAAAACAGCGCCGAAAGCAGCGTTTCCTGCTCCCAGCCGTATTCAAACTGCCGCCGGAAGTCGCACGCCGCGAGCACCCAGTTTTGTGTCAGCTGGTGCGAGAGGATATAGCAGATGCAGTCGGCGGTATATGTGCCCACGTTGCCGACCACGTGATGCCCAAAAAGCAGGTCGTCGATCAGCGTCGCCAGCACGTGCTCGCACTGGTAGGACACCCCGCCGCCGTCTGCGGCTGTCAGCGTGTCCGGCATGATCCGGTACAGCTCGCCGCCGTCGTGCCGGACGTACCAGAACGGGCTGCAAAAGCTGTTCTTGGGGTCGTCCAGCGGCAGGGAAAAATACAAATGGGACACCCCGTTCAGCGGCGTGACCTCGCGTACCGAATAGGCATGTTCGGCGATTGCAACCCTGCGCCGTGTGCGGTCAAATATCTCAAGCATTTATAAATACCTATCTGTGTACACAAGCTGCCCCTCCAGCGCCCCGCCGGTCGCGCTCTCAATCAAGACCCGCTGCACTTCACGGGATAGGCGCAGCCAGTCGCCGGACTGCAAATGCAGCGCATTTTTGCCGTCCAGCAGCACCGTGTAAGTCTCGCTGTCGATCCGCAGCTCGCCCCCCGGCGGCAACGTGACCTGCAAGGTCAGCGTTTCGGTCGTTTGCAGCCCCGCGCTGGTCAGCACGTTCAGCGCCGACGCAAACAGGCCGCTCGCGGGGGTGTCCTTTGCGCCGCAGCCCTGCCCTGCGAGGGCAGCGGCAAATGCTTCGCCCGCCGGGATGTTTTTCGCCGCTGCCGCCTGCGCGCCAAGCGTATCCTCCGCCCTGAGCCGCGCAGGGGTGTCCTTTCCTGCGGCCACAGCGGCGCTCAGCGCCGCCGAGAACGTGCCGGAGACAACGACGTTCGCGGTCAGGCTGGCGCGCGCACAAAGGCTCCCAGCCGCCGCAAACCGTACCGGGACAGCAATCGCCGCCAGCGCCGTCCCCTGTGCCGACTCGGCAAACCGCTCGCGCACCGGCACAGGGATTGCCGCGCCCGCAAGGGACTGCATGGTCTCGCTGTAGGACTCCACAATGGGGATCATCCGCTGGCCGCTGCCCAGCGAATAGCGCAGCAGGCTGTAACGGTCCGCGCCCGCCATCAGTTGAGCCCCACTTCGACCGCGCCCTCGGCGATCATCGGCATATAGCCTTTTTTGAGCGCCATCGGCTCGGCGCGCGCCTTGATCCAGACCGGCTCGCCCGACGAGTCCGCCGAGCAGATCGCCGAGTGCGTCCACGTACCCCACGCGGTGGAAGGGCGCGGGTAGGAGGCCGCGACCGTATTGCGTGCCAGCAGCTGCCCGCTGGGCTGCTCGACTGGCGCGCTGAAGGACACCGCAACCCGCGCATAGTTATCGCCCGAAAGCTCCGCGCCGCCCGACTCCGGCGAGCCGTTCCAGAGCGAGTGGAAGGGCGTAATCCCGGCCAGCGACTGCCCCCGGAACAGGTTGAGCACCTTTGCTTTCCACGCGCGGGACAGGTCGCCGGTCAGATAAAACAACACGTCGCCCGCCAGGACAACCGGCGTTTCATCCTTGCCGATCACAAGCGGCTCGATCAGCTCCCCGCGCGCGAGCATGTTGCCGCCCGCAAGCGAGTCCAGCACGCCGATATGCGTGATGGTGCCCGCCGCCGTCGCCGCTGCCGGGAAGGTCAGGTCGAGCAGGTTCTGGATGCCTACGCCGCCATTGGTGTCGGCAGGCGCGGAAAAGTCGATTTCCATGCGGCGATAGCCGTCATAGAGCGTTTCCGTGCCGTTTGTGCCGCTCTCGCCAGGGTCGGAAATGTATAGTGCAAGATAGCACTTGGACGGCGCGGGGAAAGCCGTGCCGCGCAAGGCGTTCAGCACCCCTTTTTCGAGGTAATCACAGGCATACATGCTACAAACCACTCCTTTTGATTGCTGTTATCGTGATGTTTTGGATCGTCCGCCCGGAGGTGTTGCGCAGTACCAGCAGGCAGGGGGTCTCCGCCGTGCCCTGGTACTGGGGCGCGTTCGCGCCGTCGCGGACGGGCAGCGTCACCGTGCGCCCAAACGCGAACGGCGGGTTGTACACCCATGTCAGCGTAAACGCCCCGTAGTGCAGGTGCTGCTCCATCGGCGGCGCGCCGGACAGCCGCGCCATATAATACTTGTCCGGCTCCTTGTCCAGCACCAGCCGCCCCGCCCCTGAGAGCCAATAAGCAAGCTCGCGGCATACCTCCGGGACGCTCATCCCGGCAGGCTTGGCAAAACCGCACTGGAAACTCTCAGACCGCGTGTCGTACACCCTGCCGCCCACGCCGTCATAGCAGCCCGACTCGCCCGGGATTACGATACTGCCCTCCCTGCGCGGCGGCAGCAGCGTGCGCCCCTGCGCCTGCATATGCACGCCGTAACGGCTGCTGTGTACGCCCCGAAAAGTAAATCCTCCCGTCATAAGTGCCCCCCTCTCGAGCGCGCCGCGTCCGCCGCCATGAAGTATAGCGCCTGCGCGATCCGGTCTATGTCCGCCTCCTCGCGCACGGTTACGCCGTTTAAGGTGAAGTTCATGACGATCGGGGGCGGCTGCTGCACAGCTGCCGCTGCGGCAAACGCTTCGGCCTGCCGGTCAAGGATTTCCGTAGTGACCGGCTGCGCCACCGGGGACGTTAAAAAGCGTTCCGCGCTCTCGAGCGCCGTCCTGGCGAGTTCTTGGTACGTCGTTTCCAGATTCCTCTTTTCATCCTCCGCGCCAAGGATGATCCCTTCAACGTCGTAGCGTCCAACCTCCCGGAATTTTTTCGACGGGGACGCCTGCGCAACCTCTCGCTTGTATGCGGCAAGCGCCGCGCGGCCCATTTCCGCATATTGATCAATAAGGGCTTTTCGCTTTTCTCCCGTACCCGAAATCAATCCTTCGATATTATTTAACCCGATTTTACGAGCTTCGTCCTTGACGTCCATCTCCTGGATCGCGTCCTCGAGGTCTTTGACAAGCGTGTCCATTTTTTCGGAAAAATCGGTCTCCATCTGGGCAACCGTGTCTGAAAAGTTTTTCTTCCCTTCTTCTACCTGGGCAAACTTTTCATTTAATGCTTTGATATCATCCTCGCCACCCCGCACAATTGCGTCCAGGATTTGCGCGGACTCTTCCGAGCCGTCCGACAGCTTGCGCACAAGCCCCTCGTCAACGCCCATTTCCATCGCTTTTTGGATGTTCTGGGCGTAGGTCTCCATATAAGTAACCTGACTTTCCAGGGATGCAATCAGACTGTCGATAGAAGTCTTTGCTTCCCCGTCCATTTGCTGGAACAGCCCCATTTGCTGGCTGATGCTCTCATAGGCTTTCTGCTGCGCGTCCTCATAGGATTTTTGCAGCCCTTCCATTTCGGCAATGACGCTTTCCACTCGGGCGGTCATTTCCTCGGTCTGGGTGGCGCTCTCGGCCTGCTGCGCGTTATAATCACCAACGGCGGCTTCAAGCTCGGCGATCGCGGCGGCGTTTTCCTCCTGCGCGTCGGTCAAGTCCCTGACATTGTTCGTCAACGCGTTCACATGCAGCACGCCCGTGCCCTGCGAGTTGTTCAGCGCGTCCTCGGCTTCGGTCAGCTGCATTGCGATTTCCTGCCGCTCCACATACAGCTCGTTCAGCCGCGCGACCTGCGCCTCGTATTCCTCCTGCTCGGCGGCTTTTTCGACAAGGCGCTCAATTGCGTCGGCGCTCAGGTTGATCGAGTCCGCCGCCGCGTCGTAAGACAGGCCGAGGTTTGGGACGGCCTCGTTGAGCTCGTCGACCATCTGCGCAATGATTTCCTTTTGAGCGGCGCTGCGCTCCTCCGCGCCAAGCAGCTCGAGCAGCGACGCAGCAGTCGCGGCGGTATTTGCCTGCTGTGACTGCATGGAGGCCGTAAACTCTTCATAAGCCTGTTTGTTGCTGCTCAGGCTTTCGGTGAACGCCTTGACTTCCTCATCAGCAGAAGTGACAAACGAGCCGAACGTCGCCAACGCCGCGCCAGCCGCCGCAACGCCAGCAACAAGCAATGTCGCGGGGCTCGCCATAGCAAGCGCCATCTTGAGCGCCGCGAACGCTGCTGTAATTGCCTGTACAGTCGCCACCGTACCGGTCAGCGCAAGAATCCCGGCCGTAAGCGCTGCCAACGACTGCACGACCGCCGGATGATCGGTTACAAAATCGGTCGCCCAGGTGAACACGTTCCCGCCAAACTCATAGAGGGCTTGCAGTGCCGGGTTCAGTTCGCTGCCGATCGCGATTTTCAGATTGTCCAAGGCGGTAGTCATGCGCTGGTGGGCAAACTCAGTCGTGTCCGCCATTTTGCCGTAAGCGTCGGCGGTTGCGCCTGCGCTGTTCTCCATCGCCGCGAGGGTCGTGTTAAACGCGTCCGCACCGCTGCCCAGCAGCGACAGCGCGCCAACCCCGGCTTCGGTGGAGCTCCACAGCTCGGCGAAAGCGTCCTTGCTGCCGCCTGCGCCCTGGCTGAGTTCTGCAATCACGTCGCCCAGCGACGCGCCGCCCGCCATCAGCTCGGCAAAGGATTTGCCGGTCTGGTCGCGGAGGATGCCTGCCACAGCCGATCCAGAGTCGCCAAGTTCGGTCAGCATGGACTTGATATAAGTACCCGCCTCGGCGGTTGCGATACCGTTTTTCGTCAGCTCCGCATAGGACGTGCCGAGGTTTTCGATATTCATGCTGTACGCCGCCGCCAGCGGGATCACCTTGCCGACCGACTGTGCAAGCTCATCGACCGTGGTTTTGCCGAGCTTCTGCGTAGTGACAAGCACATCCGAGACCTTTTCGGTCTCGCTGACCGACAGGTGGTAGGCGTTCAGCGCGGTTGTCAGCACGTCAACCGCCGTTTGCGCTTCCGTGAATCCGCCCGTCGCAAGCTGGGTCGACTGCCGCACAAAGTCGACTGCCGCCGCAGTGTCGACGCTTGCGGAAATCGCCGAATAGACCGATTCCGCAATCTCGCTTGCCGATTTTCCGGTTTCGCCGGACAGGGTGAGGATCTGCGCGGACAGGTCTGCCATAGAAACCTTCGAAGTGTCCGCAATGGTCGAGACCTTTGCGACCGAGCTTTCAAAGCCTTCCGCTGCCTGCGCGCATTCGAGCAGCGTGTCAGCGATTTCCTTTGCCGCCTTCGCAATGCCCGCAGCCGCCAGCGCCGACGCAAGCTGGTCAATCGCGTTTTTCGATTTGCTGCCAAAGTCCTCCGACGCTTCGCCCGCGCCCTTGACCTCTTTGCCGTATTCGTCGATCGAACGTGCGCAGCCGTCGGCGCTCTGCCCGGCCTCGGCAAGATATTGGCTGTTGCGCCCGAGCTCATCTGACAGGCCGTTTAAGTCGACCTTTGCATAGTTCAGCTGCTTCTGCCAGCTCTGCACGCCGCGCCCGGCAGCGGCCTGTCCCGCCTCGGCTTCCGCAAGCTCGGCATTCCAGCGGTCAAGCTCGGCGGTCAGCGCTTTTTGCTCCTCAGAGGTGTCGCCCGCCGCATCGCCCAGCGCCGCCAGCGCCTGCTCGCAGCGGGTAATGTTGTCCTGTGCCGCCGCTGCGCGGTCGGCATATTCCTGCTGGGCCCGCTGGCAGTTTTTCAGCGCGTTTTCCAGTTCAGAAACCTTTTCCTTTTGCTTGCTGTATAGGGCCTCTAACGCGCTGCCCTTTGCAGTCAGCGCTTCCATGCTGTTTGCGTTGCCCTGGAACGCGCTTTCGGCAAGGGCAAGGTTGGATTTCAGCGTTGCAAGCTCTGCATTGCAGGACGCGACTGCCTGCTTATACTGCGCCTCGCCCTCAACGGCGAGCCTGGTTGAAATTGTGCGTGTTGCCATCGCTTCCTCCGCTTAATCGTCCGGGTTTTTCTGTTTCACGCCATGCGCCCGCAGATACAGCTCCCACAGGTCGCTGACCTCGCCGGGGGCTGCAAGCAGCGTTTCCGTCCGGGTGAGCCCGCACGCGAGCCCCACCCGGAGGAACGCCGCGCGGCTTACCCCGTTTTTTTTTGCGCTTCCAGCTCGGCAAGGCCAAGGTCAATCTCGTTGGTTTCCGGTTCGACCTCGCGCCCGTAGCCGAGGGACAGCGCGGCGGGGATCGCCAGCTTGAGCCTTGCAAGGTCGCTCGGCGCAGTCGCCGCGCGGATCGTTTCCACGTCCACAATGGGCGCGGGCGCATAGCCGAGCTGCCGCCGCGCCAGCTCGCCCTGCTCCGCGAGGATCACGGCGGCGCGGCACGCCGCGTCAAACCCTTCCCGTGTGCCCGGCCTGATTGCGTCGATCAGGCCCGCGCTGCCGCCGAACGCGTCGTCGATCTGAAACATCCCCTCAACCGTCAGCATAAGGTACTGCTCGCGCCCGGCAAGGTCAATTTTTACTGCTTTCATGAGGTTCCCTCCTCCCCGCCGCCGTCCTCCGGCGGGCTGAGCTGCTTTTTGATCCATGCAACCGCCTCGGCTTCGGCCTGAAATTCCTCAGTGTGCCGCCAGTCGCCGTTTTCGCAGGCAAATACCGTGAACGCCGTCGCGTTCGTGCCAAAGGTGATGCTGTCGGTCTTGGTCTGGGCGGTGTCGTTGCCCAGCGCAGCCTTGACCAATGGGTAATAGTAGCCCTTGCAAACCGTCTTTTTGTTGCGCATCAGCTTTTTGATGTAGCCAAGCCCGCCTGCCGGGGGCGAATCCCCCGTGTTGTACTGTACGAGCTTGTCCGTCACGGTCGCGCCGTAAATCTCCGCCGCAACCGAGTCCTCCATATCGTCGGTCTCCATCGCGATGGACGCGCTGACAAATTCGTCGACCGACTCGGCGAGCGCGTCATCGGCATACAGCTTGCCGGACGCCAGGTTGACCGTCACGTCCGCCTTGACCAGCCTGCCAATCCGCACCGGGGCCGCCGCATAGACCGGCAGCTTGCCCGCAGGCTCCTCTTTGATCCGCGAAAAATACGGGTGCTTCGCACCAAAACTTGCCATAATTCAAACCTCCTATAATTTTTTGCTGTCGAGGTAGGCGTTGTAAGCCTTTTCCCCCGCGTCAACGGCCTCCTGTCCCTTGCGTTCGTTCGCGTCACGGATTGCAGGGCGGGCAGGCTGCCCCTGTTTGCCGTACTCGTTAATAAACGCGACCTCGGCATTGCGCGCGCCGCGCGCGTTCGTGCCCTGCGGTGCAACCGTGACCGCCCTGCCGTCCCCGGACTTCCGGGCTTTGCCTTTCTTGATGGAACGGGAGGTCGTGCCGGTTGCGTAATCGCCCTGCCACTGCCGCGCGGTTTCTTCCCGCTGGGCCTTCGCGATTACATCGGCTTCCGCGTCCAGGATACTGTCAATCACGCTGTCTGGCAGCGCTGCCAGCGCCGCGAGATCCTCCCGCAGCGTGTCCAGCCCGTCCACTGTCAGCCGTCCCATAAGCCCACCCCCTGCGCCGTCTCGCACTCAAACACAAAATGCTGCCCCTGCTTGTCCGAGGCGTTTACGCAGCGGGGCGCGGTCATCCCTGCCGCACGCAGCGCCGCCGCGATCTGCCGCCGCTTCTGCTGGGTGTCCATCCCTGCCGGGGCAAACAGATGCACATGCACAAGGGCAACCTCATTTCCCGGCTCGTCGTCCGCATAATCCGCCGGTATCGTGTGATAGCCAAACGTGAGATAGGCCGCGCGCCTGCCCTCGTAGGTGTCCGCCTCGACGGGCGCGATGGGCGCAAGGGCAGCGGTCAGCACCCGGTTAAGCGTCATCCTGCGCCGCCTCCTTACAATTTAGCTCGACGGTCTCGCCGCTGCGGGTGTACGACCGCACAACCTCATACGGCCTGCCCGCGTATTCAATCCGCGTCTCGCCCCCGTAGTCCGCGCCGCGCACCTCAAGCACCAGGGCGATTTTTTCCCCGGCCTGTTTCGCGGCGTAAAACTCCGAACGGGACGCCGATTTCCGGTTGCAAAACACCTCACGGCGGGTTTCCCGCTCGGTTTTATAGCCGTCCGGCGTGGGCAGCTTTTCTGTCCGCGCCAGCACAGCCCTGTCCTTCCAGTACATGCTTTAGCCCTCCACGATGTACGCAGCCGCAACCCCGAGCGCAATTTTCATACGCCCATAGGCCGCGCGGTATTTGTCCGCGTCTGCATTGTCAAGGCCAAACTCGGCTTTGACGTAAGTCGTCACAGCCCGTTTGATCAGCGGGTCGGTTTCATCCTTCACCAGTTCGGGACGCACCCCGCAAAGGGCAAGGTCACACCGCGCGGCGCGGATCAGGCTGGCAAGCTCGCCGTCAAAATCCGTGCCGGCAATCCGCAGCGCGTCCCGCATTTCGGCGAGATACCCCTCCGAGGGCGCGGGCGGGGCCCGCTTTGCGCTCCGGCCCATGGCGTTACTTCCCTTCCGCGCCGGAAGCTGCCGCAGCTGCCGTTTTCACACGCGCGCCGGAAGCTGCCGCAGCTGCCTTTTTCACACGGAGGAAGCCGTTTTCACTCACCACGTTGCCGCCGATCATCGCCTCGCCCATCACGGCAAGCAGCCCCTCAGCAAACTTGTAATCGCGCGAGACTTCGACCTTGTACGGCCCAAACAGGTCGAGCTGATAGGCAAGCGGTTTGCCATAGCACATGCAGTACTCGCCCGCTGCGGTTCCGCTGTCCAGCAGCGCGGGCAGCTCGTCGACGATGCAAAAACGCACCGCAAGCCCGCCGTCCTTGATGGTGCCGACGGTCGTGCTCTGCTCGGAAAACTCGATCTCATAGACCGCCTTCTTTTCGTTCGTGCCGCGAATGTCGCCAAACGCGATCAGGTCGCGCTTGCTCAGCAGCAGCACGCCGCCGCCCTCGACGTTGTTCGCGCCGCCGTAGCTCAGGGCAATTGTGCGCAGGGTCTTTTCGTCGATTGCGGCAAGCTCAATATCGCTGCCGGACGAAATCGCTGCCGCTTTCAGGATGCCGGTCGGCTCGGGAAGCGTCGCGGACGGGTCGCCCGTAACAATCAGCGCGCCGGTCTTCTTGCGCAGCGCGTTCAGCGCGCCAGTTGTCACACGCTCCTGGTAGTTGAGCGGGGTTGTACGCTCGATATTGCGGGAAATGTAGGAAAGGGTTGTAATCAGCTGCGGGGTGATCTTTGCGATCCTGAGTACGGGGTCGGTCGCGGCGGGGGCCGTGCCGTCGTCCTGTTTGAGCGCCGCCGTCTGCCCGCCGCTGACCTCGTAAGCAACCGCGTCCTCGCCCATACCGTTTGCGTCAACCACCCGCACCATATCCACGATGCCGGAAACAATGTTTTGCCCCGCGTTGATGCCGGACACGCGGGTCGGCTGGGCAATATTGCCGCTTGTAAGGGTCAGGGCGCGCTTTACTGCGTCGGTTGTAACCTCCATACGCCCGCTGCCCGCAAACTGCTGTGCGCGGGCTTCCGCGTCCTCCGGCTGGATGCCCTGCATCCCGGCGAGCCATGCCGCGCGGCTGTCCGCATGCGCCGGAAGCCCGCCGCCTGCCGCCTGCCCGTGCGCGCCGCCGCGCCCGAGGATGGGGTTTACAGGCCCGTCGGCCACGCAGGGCGGCTCGGTGCCGCCCTGGTCGCCGTGACCGCCCTGCTGCCCGCTGCGGTTCAGGCGGTCAAGCGCCCCCTCGCGGCGGGCGAGCGTCGCCTCCTCCGCGTCCAGCGCGTCCAGCTCCCGCTCGAGCGCGTCAAGGTCTTCCGCGCCCGCCGTTTCCAGCTGCTTGCGGATTTCCGCGCGCCGCGCCTGGATTTCCTTCCTTCTTTTCTCAAACATAACTGGTTCCTCCTTCATAAGTTGGTGTGATAGGTTTTCAGCCGTACTTCCAGCCGTTTCCTGCGCAAAGCCTGCTCCAAGGCTTTCACCTCTTTCTCGTGCTCCACCTCGAAAAAGGAGCGCGCCGAAATACAGGTATCGTCATAGGCGGGAATGTCCACCGCCGAAACGTCGTACAGCTTACGGATTTTCGTAATCGTCCGGGTATGGGTGGCGGTGTTGTACTCCGAAGCCAGTACCACAAACGAAAAACTCATTTTGTCGACGTACCCGCCGCAGATCTCTTCATAAAGATCGCGCCCGGCGGCAGTGCCGGAAAGGTCTGCGCCCATGTCAAGCCCGGTATCCGTGAGGGACAGGGAAAGCGTCTTGTTGCGCAGCCGCGCAAGCACCTTGCCGCAGTGGTTATAGTTGAAAATCACGTCGGACAGGTCGCAGCCGTCGAACGCGTGCCGGTCAATGACCTCGTAATACTTCACGCCGTCGATCTCGTACAAGCAGGTCGGCACATTGAACACGACCGCCGTCCCGCGCACCCGGTACGCATCGCTTTCGCCCTCCCGTGGGAGCGGCTCGAACGTTTGCAGGGCGCGGTATTCACGCCCCTTTTTCATTGCCATTTGTGGGAACCTCCTTTTCGGTGCTGCCCGTGGCGTCCGGGCTGTCCTGCGGTTTTTCGGGCGGGGCTTCCTGGCCCTTCCCGGCACCGCCGAGCTGGTACTTGTCAATCAGCTGTGCATTGACCATGTTCAGCGTCTGCACGCGCCGCGCGCCCTCCTCGCCGCCGATGGGCGGATAGCCGAAAATGTCCAGCACCTGGTCGAGCGTTAGCGCGCCGATGTTGGTCAGGTACTGCGCCGCCGCAACCCGTTTGTCCAGCGTTTCAAACTGAATCCGGTCGAGCTCGCATAGGATTTCGTTCCCGTGCGCCTGCTCACGCTCGGTAAAAATTGCGTTCGTCAGCCCCTGCGACAGCTGCATGTAAAACGGCGACAGCTCGCCCCGATAAAACGCGTCCATTTTGTCCGAGTCAGCGCGGTTCTGCACAATTTCCTCGTTCATGCCAAAATAGTCGTAAATCTCCCGCCGCACAAATTCCAGCTGGCCGGTGGGCAGCGGCACTTGCTTATCGTTCAGGGGGATGTACTCGCTTTTCAGATCAGTGACGATCACACCCGCGCCGTTGTTGTCGACGTGCAGGTTATCCCGCACGAACTTATCCCGATGTTTCCGCAGATCGGTGTCTTTGGATGCCGCCGGTAGCTTGAGCAGCCCCCGGATAATGCCAACCAGCTTGGCAAACCGGCTCATATTTTGATTGAACGCGTCAGCGGTTTCCAGCGTCGGGGAAAGCGGGCGGTTGGCGTCGCCGAAAATATCGTTGTCGAGGTAGTGCCGCCGCAGATGCACCAGGTGCGCATAGGGCACGGTGTACACGCTGCCGGTTGCGAAGGTCAGCCGCGCCAGCATCTCCCCCGCGTACTCTACCAGGTCGACCCGCGACGCGTTGACGGGATACAGGGCGGTCAGCCTGCCGCCGTCGAAAACCGGCAGGATAAACGCGTTGTTATAGACCACAAACTGCGCCGCCACGCGGTAATAAAACGCATAAGCGGTCATATACGGATTGGGCCGGGACTGCAAAAGCCGGTCTATGCCGCTCTGCACATCCTCGCGCCGCCCAGCGGTACGCCGGATATGCCGGGGCTGGATTTTTGCGGCGTTGCGCGCCCACGCGTCGACCGCCGCCCGGACGGTTGCAATGTCCCAAGCCTGCCCGGAGAACGGCGTGAAGCTGGAATCCCACGACGAGAGCAGCCGGAACGCGGGGTACGCGCTGCCGCCGCTGCGGTCGGGCGGCTTGCCGAAAATGCTTTGGAACATGCCCCGGAAGCTGAAATTTGCCATTTTATCACCCCACACTATACATAAAGTCCTCGAAATATTTCACGTACATCACCCAGGCATTCAGCAGCGAGACCGTGCCGTCAATTCGCCGCCGCTCGCTGATTTTCACGGGCTGGATGTTGTTGACCCCGGTTTTTTTTACCCCCGTGTTCGTCAGGCACCAGACGAGCACCGGGTTACAGTTGTAATTGACCTTGTGGGCTTCAATTGCCGCGCCCATCTCGCGCATGGGCTGGCTCCACGTAAACGGCCCCTGCGCGACGGCCTCCATTTGGAACCCGTTCGCGGTCATTTCATCGACCCAGTAACCAGCCAGCGCCCGGTCGTAGCCCACCCACAGCGGGTCAATGCCGTATTCGTCGCGCATCTGGCAAAACCACTCCGTAACCTGCGAATAGTTGACGCGGTTGCCCTCGCAGATGGTAAGCAGCCCGCGCCCGGCCCATACCCTGTAAGGGGCCTCGCCCTTACCGCCGCTGGCCGCTTCGATTTCGCGCACCCGTTTTTCCGGGATGAAATAGTGTTGCAAGACGTAAGCCGTCGGGTCATCCGGTCTGCGGATCAGCAGCGTCGCGCAGGTCAGGTCAGTTGTCGAAGACAGGTCGCAGCCCCCAAGCGCGTAGGTGTCGCGCACGTCGTCCATCGAAAAGCGCAGGTCGCTTTTGATTGCGTCATAGGACAGCCAGACAGAGGCCGCGACTTCGCGGACGTTGAAATCCTTGCACAGCACGCTCGGCAGATAGTCAGGATCGTTTTTTGCCCGCTCGACAAACCCGGCAAGGGTTTTTGCCTGCTTGATCGTGCCGAGGCCAGGATTGGCTTTCACCCACATTGCCGGGTCTGTCCATTCTGACCGTGCATCAAGCTCGTAGAGCACCGGCAGGAACGCGGGGTCGGAAACTTCTCCGTCCGCGACCTTACAGGCAAACTCATACATGCTGTCAAAAATCGTCTCACGCAGCAGCCCGGAGGTTGTAATCATGACCACGAGCGGCTGGCGGCGGCTTGAGGTTGACTGTTTCATGACGTCGTACAGGTTGCGGTCTTTGATCGCGTGCAGCTCGTCGATAATCACCGCGTGGGAGTTGAGCCCGTCAAGGGTGTCGGAGTCGCTTGCGAGGGCTTCAAAAACCGACGCGGTCAGCGGGAAATACAGGTCGTTGCGGCGCTTGCGCAGCACCGCCCGCAGCTCGGGCGACTGCCGCATCATGTTCACCGCCTCGACGTGCGCTTTCTTTGCCTGGTCTTTCTTGGTTGCGACGCTGTAAATCTCCGCCGCGCCCTCGTGGTCAGAGGTCAGCAGGTACAGCGCCAACCCGGCAAGCAGGGTCGTTTTCCCGTTTTTGCGGCCTACGAGGAACATCGTTTCCCGAAAACGCCGGTATCCGGTTTCCTTTTCGAGAAAGCCGAAAAGCACTTGGAGAAAGGCTTTTTGAAACAGTTCCAGCACCATCGGCGCGCCAAGCGAGCCCTGCGACTGCTTGCAAAAGCGCTCGATAAACTCAATGGGGCGGGCCCCCTCGTCCTCGTCGAAATAGTACGGGGAACAGGGCGCGGGCTCGCGGATTTCCCGCGCCAGCCGCCCGTAAACCTCCCGCACCCGGCGGCAGGCCGTAATGCGGCCCGACTCGATCGCGTCCCAGTATTCCAGAACCCAATTCATGGCCTTGCCCTTGGTTTCGCCGCAAAGTCCAGCAGCGCCTCGCCTGCCTGCTTCTGGGATGTGTCGGGCAGCAGGTCAAGCAAGCTTTTCACCAGCGCGGTAAAGCTTTTGATCGTCGTGTTGTAGCTTTTGAGCGCCGGATTTTCCCGCCGGAATTTCTGTGCCCCCTGCTCGAAATTTTCAATCAGCTCGCCCTGGTTGATCTCCTCGACCAACCGCTCAAGCGTGACCGTTGTCACCGCAAATTGATAGCACAGGGTGTCGGAAAACTGAGCCTTTTCCGGCGGCAGTCCATGGAAAAGCTTTTTAATTTTCTTCTCTTTTGCCTTGATTTTTTCGGCAGTTTCAAGGTCTTCATAGGCTTTTTTTCGGCTTGCCATAATAAGTGGCTTTCCTCCTTCCGGCAGGCTTACCCCCCCTCCATGCGCTCCCCTGGGGAGTCGCAGCCGTGGCTGGGAAACGGTTCGGAAACGGCGGGGGGGGGCGGGGCTTCGAGGTGGGGGGAGGGTGCGAAGCGTTCCAAGCGGCGCGGCAGGCCGCAAAGTGAGGCGTGCAGGCAATTGCCGCGCTGCCGCGCCAGCCGCCGCGCCGCCGCAGGGCGCAGGCGTGGGCGCAGGCAGCGGTACAGGCCGCGTTTTCGCTTTTGCAAAAACGTTTTCCGTCTGCAAGTCAATTGCATTCGTCCAAGCGCACAACGTTTCCGCTTTCGTCAAACGCTAAGCCTTCCCCCAGCGCCGAAGCGTGCGCATGCGCCCGCCCGTGGCATTCCCGGCACAGCAATTCCAGATTGCTTTCGCCAAGCGCAATCGCTGTGTCGCTGATGTTGCCCGGCGTCAGCGGGGTCTTGTGGTGGACAATCTCCCCCAGCCCGCCGCACCGCACGCACAGCCCCGCGTCGCGCTGGTACACGTATTCCCGCACCCGCCTCCATTCCGGCGACAGGTAAAAGGCTTTTGCAAAACCCCGCACAGCTTCACCTCCCCGCTGCGGCAAAAAGAAAAGAGCCAACCGCCGGACACTGTGACGTATCCGGTCAGGTTGGCTCTTGGCTCAAAGGCTCTTGGCTCAAATGCTATTTACTTGGCTTAGCTGGCTCCCGCGCTCGTGCGGGAATCCCACCACTGGTTTCAGTATACATGGCCTCGCATCCGTTTGCAAGCGGCCTGGCCCCATTTCTACACGCGTGTTCAGAAGTTATACACGGTTCCAAGCCCGAAAAATATAAGCGAGGGCTATTCATTGTATAAAGGTGCAAAATAAAACGAGCCGCAAAACAGTCAGGAAATACCAGCTGTTTTAGTCGGCTCTTGGCTCAAAGGCTCTTGGCTCTGGAATATTCACTTCAAATTTGTTGCGGCAGGCTTTACACTTATAAGATAAATTCCGGATTACGGTAGTCCTCCTAAGAGGGAACAGTCTCTTTTTGCAATACGGGCAGCAATACCAGTGGATTGTTTTATCTGTCACGATTGTAACACATCCTTTTTCTTCCTGCAAGTGTTTTTTGGCTTTGGCGGCTTGACGCTGCCTTTCGCCCTGCGCCGGGGCGGTTCCGGCAGAAGGTATTTCAAATAAACAAACTCGCCGAACTCGTTGCGCACGCTGTCACTGTCCAGCACGACCGCGCCGGGCGGCACGGTCAGCGTCAGGCTGTCAGGGATCAGCGTGCTTTCGGTTTCCGGCTTCCGGAGGTTCAGCGAGGACGTCCAGCAGCGTTCGCCGTTCCGGTTGCGCTCGCCGCCGCGCGGCTCCTTGGTCAAATACTCGGCAAGGGCGTAGTAGCCGTCCCGCAGCGAGAGCCTGCACAGGTCAACGCCGCCGTAGACCCACAGGCTGCGCAGCACCTCTAAATCCGCGTCCGTGCCGTTGATCACAAGGTGATGGTGCAGCCGCTTGTCGCCGTGCAGCCCCTCGGTCACATAGATATATTTCAGCTCCCCTCCATGCCTGCGCCGGTGCCCGCGCAGCTGCCGCAGGAACTTCCGCAGCTTTGCCGCCGCAGCCTTCCGCGTCTCCGGCAAATGCGCGTCGCCGTAGTCGAGCGACAGCACCAGGTCGCGCGGGCCGAAGTTGGCCGCAAGCGACAATTCCAGCTTTTGCGCGGCGCGTTTCAGGTTCATCCGCTGGCGCGCGGCGCTGGTGCATTTGCGCTTTTCCCGCCGGACGCGCGGGGCGTCCGAGGGGTAAAGCATCGTGTAAGCGCAGTCATGGACAAGCCTGCCTGCGCGGATGGTTTTGCGGCGCTTCATCGGTGGTCACTCCTTTTGTCAGCCTGCGGGTGCGGGGGATCGGTTAAAATGGTACGTCTCTTTCATCGTCGGGCAGCTCGTAAAAGGGGCCTGTATCGGGCGGCACGGCGGAGGCTGGCGGCGCTGCGTGTGTTTGCTGCGCGGCGCGCTCCCGGGCGGCCTTGGTCTCGCCGAAGGTGATCTCGCGGGCGTAAACCTCGACAGAAACGCGGTGGTTCCCCGCCCGGTCCTGCCAGCTACGGGACTGGATGCGCCCGGTCACAATCGCCATCACGCCCTTTTCCAGCCAGTTTGTACACCAGCCAGCGAGCCTGTCCCATGCGACAATATCAATAAAATCGGTGCGCTTTTCGCCCTTGCAGGCGCGGTCAATCGCGAGGGTAAAGGTCGCGACCGGCACGCCGTTTGCCTGCCGCAGCACCGGGTCGCGGGTCAAGCGGCCCATCAAAATTGCTTGGTTCAGCATTTGTCATTTCCCTTTCATAATCGTCGGACAGTGTTCCATTTCCCGCGCATCACGCCCCGCAGCAGTGCAGCGGTTCAGGGTGCGGCATGGGCATTTTGCCCCTAAAGTTTCATAACCGGTTCGTATACCTCATCAAGGTATTCCTTCAATTTGTACGTTTCCCGCCCTTCGGCCTTGAGCCGTTCGTGGAACTTGCGCGTTTCAATCGCCAGCTTTATCAGCTTGAGCACGCCGACCTCCTCCGCTGTGACTTCCCGCATATCCGGCCCGACCGTCGCCCTGATTGCTTTATACAGCCAAATATCGAAGGAGGCGGGATTTTCCAGCTCATACTCCGCCCAGACCCCAGCCGCGAATTTTTTGCGGTTCAGGCGGGGCTTATTCGGCGGTAAAATGCCCTCTTCTTGAAGCCGTTTCTTCGCCGCCGCACGGCTATCCTTCTCGCGCTGCGTCATGCGCTTCGGTTTCTTTGCCGCCATCCGCGCTGACCTCCTCTTCCTGTCGTGACGTTGTTACAACACTCATCCGGAAAGTCCCTGTACCAGCGGCATGTGCTGCATGTTTTCATTTTCGGTCTCCTCCCATGCAAGGTGTCATTTCCCTTTCATTTTGGCAGCGCAGGAGTCGTAAAAAACGGCGATTGCGTCGCGGAATTTATACGCGGTTTCCGGCTGTTGGTTGTGCAGCTCGGCAAGGCTGTGATCAAGCTTGACCGCCAAATCCTGCACGTCGGCAAACCACAGGCTGACGCGCAGCGCGGTCGGGTTCTTGGCCTTTTCCAGCCGCTCGGCAGCGTCGGCGGCACGCTTTTCCGCCGCTTCGACCGCCGCCGCCTGCTCGGCGATTACCTCCGCGCGGATTTTTTGCAGCGTTTCCTCGTCCGGCACCACTTCCGCCTGTATGGGCTCGGCCTTTGCCGCTTCCCCGGCGGCTTTCAGCTTGCCTTCCAGCTCGGCGTACTGCGCGGCAAGCTTGGCGTACTCCTTTTCGTGCGCGGTTTCTGCCTGTGTCGAGAGCTTCCGCGCTTCCGCAAGCGCCAACTCGGCAGATTTCGCCGCCGTTTCGCTTTCCCGCACCTTTTTCTTGGCGTTTTGCAGACTGATTTCCTTCGCGTCGGCGGTGTTTTTCCACGTTTCCGCGTCGGCGCGGGCGGCTTCGGCGGCTTTCCGGGCTTCGTCGCGCTCGCGGATTACCTGCTCGAGCTCCCGCTTACTCATTTCCGCGACCTGCTTCTCTTCGCCGTCCACTTCGTGAGAGTTTGCGACAAACTCCGCACGCTCATTTTCGGGCACTTGGAGCAGCAAAAGCGCTTTGGAAAGCCCCAAATCCGCAACCGGTTGCGGATTTGAATACTCCTTTGCAACTCGCATAAAATTCTGCGCAGAGCGTTCCGAAAACTCGACCTTTTCAGCAAGCCACGCCGACCACGCGCCGTGCGGAAGCAGCTCCTTTGCCCGCGCCAGCCGCCGCCCGATTTCCACAATGCATGCGCCTGCCTGCTGTTTGTAAACCTGAATTTCCGCCGTCAGCGTTTCGACCTCGGAGGGCAGGTCAGCGCCGTCCGCAGCAGCGGGCAGCGCGGTTTCCGCACCCTTCCGGTTTTCAACTTCTGAGTCCGCTTTTCTATGTATTGTTCGCTCATTCATGTTGTTTTCCTCCCAAATCTGACCTCTTGCAGGTGTGCTTTCCATGCGTCAACAAATGCCTGCGCTTCCGGCTCCGCGTCGGCGTTGCGGAAGCCCCGGCACTGCCTGACCGTCAGGCTTCGCGGGTCAAGCTCGACCGTATGCCAGCTTTTCTGCGGCTCGCTGGCGCGGCGCAGCACACAGATCACCGTATTGCCGTCGGCGTGGCGCTGCGCATAGCCTGCGACGCAGTTGCACTGCTGCTCGCCCTCGCGGGTGATCTCCTGCACCGAGTCTACGGGCCGTATCAAAAAGCCACCCTTTTTCCAGCACAGCCAGCCGTACAGATGGCGGCGGGCGCGGAACTTCCGGTTCAGCGCCATATCCTGCACTTTACCCAGCCGCATGCTGAGCCGCTCGTGGGCGAGCGTCAAATCATCCGGCAGCACCTCGCCGCCGCCGATCTGACCCAGCTGCCGCAGGTAATCGCCATAGTCGGCGAGCGCCGCCCTGACGGCATGCCCGGAGCGCTTTGCCTGCCGCTCGATGTAGGCCCGCAGCGCCCTGCCGCCGGCCCCGTGCGCCTCCTGCGCGAGCGCTGCGGTTTCCGGGTAATCGTTCACCGCTCGTGCCCACGTCCAGCATTCCGGCGAGTTATGCACTGCGCCCTCTTTTTTCAGCCGCTGGTAGGTGATGGCCAGGGAGCAGCTTGGCTGGTTCCGCGCAAGCTCCCGCGCTTCGGCAGCGGTCATGCCGCTCAGCAGGCCGCTCGGCTTTTTCGCTTTCAGATTGACAGCTTTTCGGAAATCCGCCCGCCATCCCACCACCAGCGCTTCCCACAGCAGGCCGGACAAACCAAATTTCCACAGGTATTCGATCATGGGGTTGCGCACATAAAAATCGAGGTATTCCGGCAGATTGTAGCCAGCGGCGGAAGCCTGTTCAAGCTGGCCGTATTCCAGGCAGGAGCCCCGGAAAAAATCACTTGAAACCTCGCCGTAATAGGCCGGGTAATCACCGCAGCTGCGCATCGGGTTGACGTGCCAGGCGTACCCGGTCACACGCGCGCGTTTGCGCCATGCCGCCTTGTGTTCGCGCCCGAAATAAGCCATTGTATGCGACCATTTATGCGCCGCGCCGTCGTCGAAAAGGTAACGCGCGGCCTCGAACAGATACAGCGCTTCGTCGCCCGGTTCGGGGCAAAAGCTGTGCGTAGCCTGATAGGCCCGCAGCCAGATTTGCCGTCCCTCGCCGCGCTGGAATTTCCAGAATAAAATGCGGGTTCGCAGATTTTTCCGGCGCTGCCAGCGTTTTGGCTCGACTTTTGCGCCGCATTCCGGGCAGTACTCAAGCGCGGACGGCTTGAACCCCCGGCGCTTTGGCTGGAATGCCTGCTGGTGGCAGGCGGTGCAGTAGAGCTCCCAGCAGGCGGTCTCGGGCTCGACCGGCCAGCCGGGATCAGGAAAGCCGGTGCGGTAAAACAGATAGTTGTCATCCCGCAGCACGCCGACAAGGATTTCCTCTTCCAGCGCGCCAAAATCCATCGGCGGGCAGCTGTTAAAAAGCTTGTCCATTTATGACACCTCACAGCAGGCTCATCAGGTCGAGCGGCGCAGCGGGCGCGGAGGGCTGCGCCGCCGTCTCCGTACTGCCGCCGCCCAGCCATTCAACCGGAATTTTGTAGTATTCCAGCACGACCTTTACCACCTCATTTTCCGGGTCGGCCCCGAACACCGCACAGCCCCAGAAGCCGTCCGACTGGTGCTTTTTCGCGTGCGCTTTCAGCGCCTGCCAGCAGCCGTCCAGCGACAGCTCCGGGTTTGCCAAATCCTGCTCGATGAGCGCCGCCGCCCGTGGGCTTGCCGCGCAGATTTCGCGCAGCAGCTTGCCAACCACACGGGCATTCCCTTTTGCTTTCCGGATTGCTTTTTCCAATACTTCCACTGTCATTCCCCTTTCTTCTCATGCCTGTGCAGTTTGCTTGCTGTCACACAGCGAGACCTGATGTTGCTGCCCCGGATCAGCAAGCCCCAGCTCCACGTCGCCCGCAGGCTGCTCCGGCGCTTCGTAGTAGCCCCTCCACTGCTCGGAAAAGGTTTGGATATCGCCGTTAAACCAGAGCTTGATCTTGCCGGTCTTGCCGTTTTTGTTCTTAGCAATCTTCAAAAAACGCCGGTTCTTGGCGTCCCGCTGTTCCTGCGGGCTCTCCAACGGGTTAAAGGGCGGACGATAAAGCAGCATGGCCGCGTCTGCGTCCTGTTCCAGCTGCCCAGACGAGCGCAGGTGAGTTAGCGACGGCTCGGTATTATCCTCAATGCGCGACAGCTGCGACAGTGCGATTACCGTCAGCCGGTAGCGCTTGCAGAGCGTTTGCAGCGAACGGCTGATCTCGGTCACCCGCTCATATTCGCTCAAACGCCCGTTTTTGTGCGCGATCAGCTGCAAATAATCAATAATCACCACTTCTGCACCGTGTCGGAGTGCCTGTGCCCGCACGTTCTCAACCGTCATACCCGACGCTTCGATCAGCCGGAACGGGCGGTTCATCAGCCGTTTTTTTGCTGATATCAGGTTTTTCATCGACGCTTCATCGGCGATTCCGCCCTGGTTGATTGCCGCAAACGACACCAGTGACTGGGCGCTCATAATGCGGTCAGCGGCTTTTTCCTCGTCGGTCTCGTAGGAGAAAAAGTCCACCTTTTTACCCAGCTTTGCAAAGTGCAGCCCGAGCTGGAGGGCAAGCGCCGTCTTGCCCACCGATGGCCGCGCCGCGAGCAGCACATACGCGCCCATCCCGCAGAACAGGTGCCGGTTGAGCTGCGGGAAGCCCCAGTCAAGGTATTCGCGCGGCTCTCCCTGCCGGGTGAAAAACCGGGTCAGCAGCTCGGTCATCGTGTAATCCCGCCTTTGCCCGCCAGTGTCCGACAGCGCGTCCAGCAGCTGCTCGGCCTGCTCTTGCAGCTGCCCGGGGTCGGCCTCGACCGCTGCGCCGCCTGCGATTTCCGACGCGAGCCGCTGCACCCGCAGCAGCATCGACTGCCGCCGCAGCGCGTCCAGATAGCCCCGCCAGTGTGCCGCCGTCGGCGTGACCTCTTCGATCTCGCGCACAAACCGCCGGTATGCCTCGCCCGCCCGCGCCGCGACGGTGATCGGGTCGACCGGACTGTCCTCCTCCCAGAGCGCACGCGCCGCGTTGAAAACAGTGCGGCAGTCCGGGCTTTGGAAATCTTCATCGGTCAGCGCGAGCATAATTTCGGCGGCGCAGCCCGGCGCGTCCACCAGCAGCGAGCCCAACAGCCCGACCTCCGCATCACGGTAAATTTGCGTCACTCCCAAATCTCGTCGTCCCCTTCCTGTGGTTTTTGCGGCGCTACCTCGCTGCGGAGCGGATAGACCGTGTCCCAGCACCGCAAAATCGCCGTCTCTAGCATTGCGATTTTCACCTCTCTGCTGCCGCGCGAAAGCTTGTCCAGCCTGCCCAGCAGCAGTTTTTTCGACCGTTCTACCATTGGCTTTTTCCTGCGGTTGCGCAGCGCCTCGAAATCCCGCAGCGCCTGCAAAAGCTCCCCGTCGTCGCCCGCATATCTCTGCCAGCAGTCCGTCGATTCCTCCGGCCCCTTTTTGGGGGCTACAGGGGTATTTATTCTTTCTTGTAATATTCTCCTTTTATATACACCCGATTTTTCGGGGGAGGGTGCCCCGATTTTTCGGGGGAGGTCTCCGGAATTTTCGGGGGAGGTGCCCCGATTTTTCGGGGGAGGGTCTGCGGCTTCCGTATCTTCCGCAGGAAGGAAGATATTCCGTCCCAAAACCTGCCCCTTTTCATCTCTTATAACTTCAACTTTTATGTACCCGCTTGCGGACAACTGCCCCACCAGCTCAGTAATGGTTTTCTTGCTGACTCCGTAAAGTTCCGAAAAATAATCGTTTTGGGCTGTGCAGCAGCCATTTGCATTGCATAACGAGGTAATTTCGGCGTACAATAGCTTTGCATTGGGCCGAAGCCGCTGGTCATAGCGTACCGACGCGGGCAGGACTGCATAGTAATTTGGGCGATCATTCATATGTAACCGTCCTTTCTGATTTTTCCAAGGTTTACCCGTCGCCAGTCACAGAACGCCCTCCCAGGGCACGCTTTTGAGCCGCTCGCTTTCCGCGTCCAGGGTCGCCGCAATGCCTGCCGACACGCTGCTGATCTGCCGCAGCACGCGTGACAAATTGCGGTACCGGCGGGTCAGCCCGAGCGCGTTCAGCTCGCCCGAGGATACGTCGCGCAGCTGCATTTGGAGCATGTTAAACAGCTCGCCCAAGTATGCGATTTTAGCAATATTCATGGTTTGCCTCCGTCTTTCCGGTAAAATCAAATTTAGCTTGCATTTTGACGTCCCTTCCGATATAATAGTGCTGTGTTAATCTTGCTTGCGCTCATTCCGGATTGCCGTCCGGGTGGGCGCTTTCTTCGTCCGGTGGGGGGGCGTCTTCCGACAGCCATGCGGCGATGCAGTCGCGGTACGAAGCAACGCCGCAAATCACGTGCATGCGCGGGCAGAACGACCGCTCGTTCCTGTTTTTCAGCAGCGCGGCAAGCTCCTTTGGGGTGCCGCACGCCTGGATTCTTTCAAACCATGTCACGGCGTTTGCCCCCTTTCCGCTCCAAGCCCGCCAGCCAGTCGGCGAACGCTGCCAGCAGCCCCGCCGCGTACAGCACCGCACCAGCCCCGCCCGCAGGCGGTGAAAGGGAGTCCAGAGGGGCTAGCCCCTCTGGCGCTCGCCGCGCAGGCGCGGGGTCTGGGGCAGGGCCCCGGCGTAAACCGCAGCGCAGACGAAGCAGCTGCTCCGCGAGCAGGTCGCGGATTTCCTGATTGCTCATGCCGTGCAGCCCCCTTCCGCGGCGCACACGCCGTCGGCAAGCGCCGCCGCCCGGTCTGCCAGCTTCAGCAGCATCTCAGCGCGGCAGCTGTCGCAAAACGACTCGTCCCGCAGCAGCTCCACCAGATACCCGAGCTCGCAGCCCGCATTATTCAGTTTTTCGCTCATGTTTTTATGTACCTCCTGTCATCCTTATCCTGCGCTTGCCTGCTTTGCCCGCCGCAGCCAATCCCGCCGCAGTACCGGGCGCGCCGCGTCTTCTAGCTGTTTCACCCTCCGTGCAACTTCCTCGGGCGTGATGCCGTCGAGCGACGAATACAGGATCGTATACTCAACCGGCCTGCCGTGGATCGTGAGTTTTCTGGTGATGTCCATAATCGTCTCCTTCCTTTTGGAATCTGGTCTCAATCGTTTGCAGTAATCGTGAACGGCACGATCATCTCGGGCAAAAAATTCACTTCATAGTGATATTTATCTACAAACGCGCCACTCACATCCTCCACCGTATATGTGACCCATGCATTCAGATAAATATAGTGCTTGCGGTATATGCCATTTTCGATCTCGACCGTAACGACAAGCTCGTTGCTGGAATTGTTGGAGATTGCAAAGTTCCCGACGACTTCCAACAGCGGCTTGTCAGTGCGGGTATTGATTGCCACCAGCCGCCGTGTGACATTGAAGTTATCCGCTTCTTTTGAGAGATTTGCAGAAACCCGGTCTGACTGCCTGCAACCGCTCAGGCCACCCGCCAGAAGTGCAGCAGCGCACATCGATGCGGCTATTTTCTGTTTGAGTTTCATAGATTCCTCCTGTTTTTATGTTCGGCAGGGCCAGCTTTCATCTGACCGCATTTTGAAATTACCTCAATATTCTTCCGCTCCGAAGCTTCAACGCGCCTCCACCGCTGTCGCAGTTTCGTTTACGGAATCATCTTCATCGCAATCGCTAAAAGGGCAACCGCGATTGAAATCAGGCTTACAATCAGAAAGTCTACACTGCTCTTCCCTCACTGCCAAGCTGATAGCGATCTATTTCCACTGTTTGCCGTCCTTGCACCGCTAATACAAGGGCGGCGATTTCAGCTGGCGCGCCTTTAATAATTACCTCCACATCTTCCACCCCCTTCCCGCCGCCCGCGCCTGCGGGCGGTTGTTCATGCGCTTGCACTGCCTGCCGAAATCTGGTATACTGACTATGAAAGAAGGTCTACATATGCTATTTGTCGACATTCTCCAAGTCTCAATTGCAATCATTTCCCTGATTATCTCATCGGCTCTTGCATACCGCGAATATCGGCGGAGCAAACCAGGGTTTGATCTGAAGATTATTGACTTTGCAAAAAGAACGACTACTATACAGTTCTTTGTCTTTTTTCAAAACAAATCTTCCTGCCCGTTGACGATATCGTCTGTATGCCTTTGGGACGGCAGTCCTTTTGTTCAGTGTGAGTTGATTCCCAAAAAAATTTTGAAAAAGACAGATTATACGATCAGTACACCCATGTTTCCAATAAATCTTTCACCATATCAAGGACTTCTCTGCTACCTTGAATTTGTAAGTCCGAGAGATATTCCAATAGTTCAGGGAAAAAGGGTTGACTTGCGAGTTTACACCAGTCACGGTATGAAAGATTTATCTCTAATTTTGCCATCACCGGATCATTATCTGCATATAAAACGCTAAATTCCTCAAATGATTCATCCCGCAATCTTACTGTGTCACCCCCTTCCCGCCGCCCGCGCCTGCGGGCGGTTTCTCATGCGCTGCACTTGTCCGCCCCCCTAAAGTCTGCTATACTAGACGCAGGGAAGGAGGTGAAACACATGTTTCTGGTCAAATGCAAATGTGGCAGCATGTTTACCCTGAACAGCGGTTGGATAACAAACGTATCAATGCATTGTCCGAATTGCAGCAAGCGAATCACCGAAGCGGATGTCATTAACACTTTGGAAAGTCAAAACCCGTCTTCTCCCCTTGCTTGCGTACATCATATTCCTGACGATGCAAAAATCACTGTCGCATTTGACGCCTAAGCGTTTGGTCAGCCAACATCTTCACTTGCTGGCTGACCGATTTCTATTCCCATGCGATAAAGCGCTTGGGAAAGTTCGTATAGAGCCGCCGATAATTCTTCAATTTTCGTGTATGCGTTCTGCATATTTGTTTTGACATCATCAATACCAGTCAACTCAATCTGTACTTTTTCCAGCATGTTTCCGCCTCCTTCCCGCCGCCCGCGCCTGCGGGCGGTTTTTATGCCCCTCCCGCCACTTGTCTAGTGCGCTAGACGGTCAGAATAAAAAAAGATCGCTAATATTCCCACCCAACGCACCAGCAATTCTTGACAGGGTCTCGATTTTGATATCAGAAGCTTTTCCGCTCTCAATAATCGAGATTGTCGCACGCGAAACGCCAGATTTTTCTGCCAACGCGGTCTGAGAAAGCCGTGCTTTTTCGCGCAGTTCTTTGATTTTGTACTGCACCCGATCACCTCCTTGTCGATAGTCTAGCACGCTAGACAACTTTTGTCAAGCGCATAAAACATTTTTCTTGCATTTTTGTTTTGGGTATTGTATAATACAGTTGACAGGGAAGGAGGGACGCCATGACATTAGGCGAAATTATCAAATCCTATCGTACCGAAAACAAGATTTCAATGGACGATTTTGCCCGCCAAAGCGGAATCAGCAAGGCTTATATTTCTATTTTGGAACGTAATATCAATCCTATCAGCGGAAAGCCGCCGATCCCCTCGCTGGATAAAATTCGTTCGGCAGGTTCCGCTATGGGATATGGTCTGGATGAAATGCTGGCTCGCATGGGTGATGGGGAGGCAGTTTCGCTGCAAACCGATGTTTCTGTTAAGCTTCCCATGCCGAACATTACAGAGGATGTTGTTACATTCCCGATTGTAACTTCCGTTGCGGCACACTATGACAGCATTTCCTACGACGAAACGCTGAAGGGGATACCGTTGATATTCCTCGCGAATACCTGAGGGGCCGCGACCGCTCCGAGCACTGTGTCATGCGGGTACGTGGCGACTCCATGTATCCGGATTACCGCGACGGCGACCTTGTCCTCATCCTGCTGCAAAGCACGCTCAACCGCCCTGGTGAGGTCGGCGTGATCTGCTACGGCGGCGAGGATATGACGCTCAAGCGCATCGACTATATACCAGGAGAGGACTGGCTCGATCTCATTCCAATTAACCCCATGTATCCGCCTAAGCGAATTGAAGGACCAGACCTCGAATATTGCCGTGTGATTGGTATCCCCCGGCTACTCCTGCGCGAAATCTGACATTGCTGCTGCAAAAGAAAGGATTTTTGACATGAAAAGATTTTTAACCGTCCTCCTGCTTGTGCTTGCCTTAACTGCATGTGCCTCTAACGAAAGCGCACCAGCAACTGATACCACAGCCGAACCAGAGGCCGTTTTTGATTTAGATGCGTATAAATCAGCGGTTTCAGAATGCAGAACTGCCATAAATAACGCTGGCCTCATAATTGCAAATGTCGGCTCTTATGAAGTGAATTTTTGCAAATCCATGAACAACATCAATGAGAATACAGGTTGGGGATCGTACACCATTGAAACCGAGGATGTTGCAGAGTCCGGCTTTGCGTGGCTGGAAGAAAAGACCGATTACACGCGTGAAACGGTAGATACTTCTTACTCGGAAATCCAGCAGCAGTATAAAGAGATCATCCTGACTGAAATTGAAGGAGCAGAAGCAAAAGAGATTGATGCCGCTTTTCGCGAACTGTATGACGCATACACAACGCTGTACTCCCTTGTTACAACCCCGTCCGGATTGCCGCAGGACTTTGCCAAAGAGATTCTTGCCTGCGCGAATACCATGACGGACAGCGATGAAGCTTTAGCCCTGTTTCTCGACGAATCATAAACAAAAGGAGCTGCATGCATTATGAATAATGAAGAAAAAATTCTGTCAATGCTGGCGCAGATACAATCTGACATGTCAGATATGAAAGCTGCACAGGCCGAGCAGGGCGATCGCCTGAGCAGGCTTGAAACGAAGGTCGACAAGCTTGAAACGTCGGTTGGCAAGCTTGAAACGAAGGTCGGCAAGATCGAGGATATGCAGGAGGAGCTTCGCACGGCGGTCAACCGTGTCGCGCTCAAGCAGGAGCAGGATGTAATCCCTTATGTGAAGCTTCTGGATGAAGACCATGCAGATATCCGGCAAAAACTCCCGGAGAAAAGCCAGGTGGAGGCGTTGGAGAAGGATATGCGGCTTGTGAAAACCTCCGTCAAAAACCACGCGCAACGGATTTCCGCGCTGGAAAAAGCCAACTGAACGAAAAAAATCCCGCCCAGTGTTGGCGCACTGGACAGGATTCGGGGTACTGAAAATTTCTCAACTTCTCAGTACCCCTATTTTACCATACTTTTTTAAGAATGGAAAGGGGTATTTTTTATGTCTTACGCAATTTATTTACGGAAATCGCGGGAAGACCGCGAAGCGGAAGCGCGCGGCGAGGGCGAGACCCTTGCGCGGCACCGGACGGCGCTGCTTGATCTGGCGCGGAACCGGCTGCTTGACATCGGCGCGGTGTACGAGGAAATCGTGTCGGGGGAAACGCTGGCGGCGCGCCCGCAGATGCAGCAGCTTCTTGAGGAAGTCGCGGCGGGCAAATGGGAGGGCGTGCTGGTGATGGAGGTCGAGCGCCTTGCGCGCGGCAACGGCATCGATCAGGGCATGGTATCACAAGCGTTTTCCGCGTCAGGAACAAAAATCATCACGCCTTACAAAACCTACGACCCGTCAAACGAGATGGACGAGGACTATTTCGAGTTCGGGCTTTTCATGTCCCGCCGCGAATTTCAGACCATCAACCGGCGGCTTGTCGCGGGCCGGATCGCGTCGGTCAAGGAGGGCAAATATCTCGGCGGGCGCGATCCCTACGGCTATGAGCGGTACAAGCTGCCGAAGGAAAAAGGCTGGTCGCTGCGCGTCGTGCCCGAGCAGGCCGAAATCGTAAAAAAGATTTACCGCTGGTACCTGGACGGGATCGGCTCGCACGCCATCGCAACCCGCCTTGCCGCCGAAGGGGCCACGCGCACGGCCGGCACGTCATGGACATCCACTAACGTCCTGCGCCTGCTGAAAAGCCCGCTCTACTGCGGCTACGTCAAGTGGGGCCACTACCGCCAGAAAAAGGAAATCCGTGACGGGAAGCTGCACAAGTGCCAGCGCGAGCAAAAAGAATATCTGAAGGTCAAAGGCCGTCATGAAGCGCTGGTTTCCGAGGCGGACTGGAATGCCGTCCAGCAGCGTATTGCGGCGCGTCCCGGCGTGCCGATGCCCGGCAACCGCAGCCTCCGCAACCCCTTCCAGGGCATTCTGTACTGCAAATGCTGCGGCCACAGGATACAGATGGAGACAGTCATTAAACATCCCGCCGACGGGAGCGTCAAGCGCTTCCACACCCTCGCCTGCCGCTACCCGACCTGCAACGTGATTTCCTCCATGTTTTACATGGTCGAGGACGCGCTGATGGATGCGCTGCGGGAAATGCTGCACGGCTATCAGCTGGACTTGTCCGCCCCCCAGCCCGGCCAGGACGGGCAGCGGGAACAGCTGCGGGCCGAGATCAGACTGGCCGAGAGGGAAATCGCAAAAGCCGACGAGCAGCTCCGCCGCGCTTTCGAGCTGGTCGAGCAGGAAATCTATACGCCCGAGCAGTTTGTCGACCGCCGCCGGGAGCTGCTCGCCCGGAAGGAAGTTCAGCAGGCCGCGCTGCAAACCCTCTCAGCCCGGCTCGCCGAGCTGGACGCCGCCGCCCGCCTGCCCGAGCGCATGATCCCCGCCATCACGAATGTGCTGGAAGCCTATCCGCTCGCCGAAACCCCCGAGGAAAAGCAGAAAATCCTCCAATCAGCCATTTCCCGTATCGAGTACGAAAAATTACCGGAACCCGGCGTCAGAGCGCAGGATTGCAAGCTAAAGCTGGTGATTTATCCTCGGATTCCCCATCACGACACTTTTTAACAATTGGTTTGTAACTTCAAAACATATATTCAT
>QXXE01000003.1 GCA_009911355.1 Clostridiaceae bacterium
AGTATACTTCTCTGGACTAGATGGAAATTTATGGAAATCGCCCCGGGATGGGCGGTTTTTTTGCGCGTTTTAGCAGGAATTTAAATCTTTATGAACTTTTCCGGGCATAAAAAAGCCCCGGTAACTCGTACCGGGGGCGAAGCAAAAAACAAAATTATCGGGCTGAAACTGATTTCGGATAAAACCGCTCTATTTTACTAAATATTTTTTCAAATACTGGCCGGTATACGATTTTTCGCAGGCAGCAACCTCCTCGGGCGTACCAGAACAGACCAGCGTGCCGCCCTTGTCGCCGCCCTCCGGGCCAAGATCGAGGATATAGTCCGCAGTTTTGATTACATCCAGATTATGCTCGATCACAACGACCGTATTCCCCATCTCGACAAGCTTTTGCAGCACATCGACCAGCCGGTGTACATCTGCGATATGAAGCCCGGTCGTCGGCTCGTCAAGGATATAAATGGTCTTGCCAGTTGATCGTTTTGACAGCTCTGTGGCAAGCTTGGCACGCTGCGCCTCGCCGCCCGACAACGTGGTCGAGGACTGCCCCAGTTTGATATAGCCGAGCCCGACATCCTGCATTGTCTGGATGCGGCGGGCGATCTTCGGTACATTTTCAAAGAATGCAAGCGCTTCATCGACCGTCATATCGAGCACTTCATAAATGTTTTTGCCCTTATAACGCACTTCCAGCGTCTCTTTATTGTACCGTTTGCCTTTACACACATCGCAAGGGACATAAATATCGGGCAGGAAGTGCATTTCGATCTTTAACAAGCCGTCGCCGGAACAGGCTTCGCAGCGCCCACCCTTCACATTAAAGGAGAACCGAGCAGGCCCATAGCCGCGCGCTTTTGCATCCGTAGTGGAGGCAAACAGCTCGCGAATATCGTTAAACACGCCAGTATAGGTGGCGGGGTTCGAGCGCGGGGTGCGCCCAATCGGTGCCTGGCTGATCTCAATCACCTTGTCAAGAAATTCTTCCCCTTCCAGCAAATCATGCGCACCTGCACGGGTTTTTGCACGGTTCAGGTCAGCGGCAAGGCGCTTATAAAGGATCTCATTAACAAACGACGATTTGCCCGACCCGGAAACACCAGTCACGCAAGTAAGCGTGCCAAGTGGGATAGAAAAATCGGCATGCTGTAAATTGTTTACCGCCGCGCCGCGTACCGTCAGCCATTTGCCGCTCCCCTTGCGGCGCACCTCCGGAACCGGAATTTTTTTGCGCCCGCTGAGATATGCGCCGGTCACTGATTTCGGCGATTTGAGAAGGTCATCTACAGTCCCTTCAAAAATGACCTCGCCGCCATGGATGCCTGCCCCGGGGCCAATATCAACAATATAGTCGGCAGCATACATGGTATCCTCATCATGCTCTACGACGATCAGCGTATTGCCGAGGTCGCGCAGCCGCTTCAACGTCGCAAGCAGCTTGTCGTTGTCGCGCTGGTGCAGCCCGATCGACGGCTCGTCCAGGATATACAGCACCCCCATCAGCGAAGACCCAATCTGCGTCGCAAGCCGGATCCGCTGGCTCTCGCCGCCTGACAGGGTACCCGCCGCGCGGGAAAGGGTCAGGTATTCCAACCCCACCGACTGCAAAAAGCCCAGCCGGTTTAAAATCTCCTTAATAATGCGGTCGGCTATCATATGCTGCAATTCCGTCAGCTCAAGCGACTGCATAAAGGCAATTGCCTTTACAACCGATTTCTCCGAAAACTCTGCAATATTCAGCCCGCCGACTGTAACCGCCAAGATTTCCTTTTTCAGCCGCCGGCCGCCACAGGTTGGGCACGGCACCTCGTTCATGCATTCCTCGATCTCCGCACGCATGTACTCGCTCGAGGTTTCGCGGTAACGCCGTTCAAGGTTTGGGACGATTCCCTCAAAGGGCTGCTTCATCTTGCCGCCGGAGAACCTGGCTACGGCCAGTTCCAGCGATTCACTGCCTGTACCGTACAGCAGCGCGTGCATCCCCTCCTTGCTGATCTCCTCCACTGGCGTATCCACTGTAAACCCGTATTTTTGCCCCAACGCATCATAATACATGCGCGCAATGGAACCTTGCTCACAGTTCGACCAGCCGCTCGCCTGTATCGCGCCCCCTTTGATGGACAGACGCGGGTTCGGGATAATCCGGTCGGGGTCGATCTTCATCTGAACGCCCAGCCCGGTACAGGTTGGGCACGCGCCATAGGGGTTATTGAAGGAAAACATGCGCGGGGTCAATTCTTCAATCGAAATGCCGCAGTCCTCGCAGGCGTAATTCTGCGAAAAACTCAGCGTTTCCCCGCCAATCACATCCGCAAGCACCAGCCCGCCCGACAGCGAGCTTGCAGTCTCGACCGAATCCGCAAGGCGGCTGTGCGCATCAGGGCGCACGACAACCCGGTCAACAACAATCTCAATGGAATGCTTCTTGTTCTTTTCCAGCTTAATTTCTTCCGACAGGTCGTAAACGATGCCGTCCGCACGCACACGGACATAGCCCGATTTCCGCGCATCCGCAAATACTTTTACATGCTCGCCTTTTCGCTGACGGACAACCGGCGCCAAAATCTGGAGTTTTGTCCCTTCTGGCAGGCCCATCAGCTGGTCAATGATCTGATCGATGGTCTGCTGGTGGATTTCCTTCCCGCATTTCGGGCAGTGCGGGATGCCCACCCGTGCCCAGAGCAGACGCAGGTAATCATAAATCTCAGTAACAGTCCCGACTGTTGAACGCGGGTTTTTAGAGGTCGTTTTTTGATCAATGGAAATTGCCGGCGACAGGCCATCAATATAGTCGACATCCGGCTTTTCCATCTGGCCAAGGAACATCCGGGCGTAGCTTGACAACGATTCCACATAACGCCGCTGCCCTTCCGCATAGATCGTATCAAATGCCAGCGACGACTTGCCGGAGCCTGAAAGCCCGGTCAGCACAACCAGCTTGTCACGCGGCAGCTTAATATCAATATTTTTCAGGTTGTGCTCTCTGGCACCTTTGACATAAATATGCTCCTGCATGGGTACTTCCCTTCTATTTTGTATTGGAACAGCCCTGTCCGGCTGCCCGGTTACGACTTTGCAAAGACACTTACTTTCTGCCTGCCCTTTTCGCCCAGTTCATCTTCCAGCGCCTTAATCTGGTCACGCAGTTCAGCGGCAAGCTCAAATTCAAGCAGCTTTGCCGCTTCCTTCATCTGGCGGGTCAGGCGGGCAATTTCGGCCTGCATCTGGGTTTTATTCAGCTTCTTCCCCTTCCCGGACGGAAGCTTGCTATCACTCGAAATCTCAATGATATCATGCACATTTTTGCGCACGGTTTTGGGGATAATCCCGTGCTCCTCATTGAATGCCATTTGCAGCGCGCGGCGGCGGTTGGTTTCGCTGATTGCGCGGTGCATCGACCCGGTCTCATGATCGGCATACATCACAACCTTGCCCTGCGCATTGCGGGCAGCGCGGCCAATTGTCTGTACAAGCGAAGTTTCCGAGCGGAGGAAGCCTTCTTTATCCGCGTCCAGGATCGCAACCAAAGATACCTCTGGCAAGTCGAGACCTTCACGCAGCAGGTTGATGCCAACCAGCACATCATACACTCCCAGCCGAAGGTCACGGATCAGCTCCATGCGCTCAATCGTCTTTACGTCATGATGCATATAGCGCACCTTAATGCCAACCCCTTCCAAATAGCTGGTCAAATCCTCTGCCATTTTCTTGGTCAGCGTGGTAACCAAAATCCTTTCCCCGCGTGCCGCGCGGGTGTTAATTTCACCGATCAGGTCATCGATCTGCCCTTCAATGGGCCGCACTTCGACCTCCGGGTCGAGCAGCCCGGTTGGGCGGATCACCTGCTCGACCACCTGTCCTGAACGCTCACGTTCATAATCCCCCGGGGTCGCAGAGACATAAATAATCTGGTTCAGCCGTTCATTAAATTCATCAAAATTAAGCGGGCGGTTATCGAGTGCCGACGGCAGACGGAAGCCGTTTTCGATCAGGCTTGTTTTCCGGGCGCGGTCGCCATGGAACATCGCACGCACCTGCGGCAGCGTAACATGGCTTTCGTCAACAATCAGCAGGAAATTCTTGGGGAAATAGTCAATCAAGGTAAATGGCGCGCTCCCTGGCTCTCGGCCTGCGAGGACGCGGGAATAATTCTCAATCCCGCTGCAAAAACCGATCTCCTCCAGCATTTCGATGTCATATCGGGTGCGCTGGCGGATGCGCTGCGCTTCAACCAGCTTGCCGTTCGCTTCAAACCAGGCAACGCGTTCTTCCAGTTCGCGTTCGAGCTCCCGGATGGCCACTGCCAGCTTTTCTTTCGGCGTGACATAATGGCTGGCAGGATAAATCGCAGCATGGCCCAGCGTGCAGACCGCCGCCCCAGTCAAAGGGTTGATCCGGCTGATACGATCAATCTCATCCCCAAAAAACTCAACACGGACACAGTCACCATCAGAATAGGCAGGCCAGATCTCTACTACGTCGCCTCGGACCCGGAAACGGTTGCGTTCAAACGCAATGTCATTGCGTTCATACTGGATCTCGATCAGCTTGCGGATCAGGTCATCACGGCTTTTTTCCATGCCCGGGCGAAGCGAAATCACCATGTTTTTATAATCGATCGGGTCACCGAGCGAGTAAATGCAGGAGACAGACGCAACGATAATCACATCTTCCCGTTCGTTCAGCGCAGAGGTTGCAGAATGGCGAAGACGGTCGATCTCATCGTTAATAGAGGAATCTTTTTCGATGTAGGTGTCAGTGGAAGCAATATATGCTTCTGGCTGATAGTAGTCATAATAGGATACGAAATATTCTACCGCGTTTTCCGGAAAGAACTCCCGCAGCTCCGAACACAGCTGCGCCGCAAGCGTTTTGTTATGTGCCAGCACAAGCGTCGGACGCTGGGTCTGCTCAATAATATTTGCCATTGTAAAGGTCTTGCCTGACCCTGTTACGCCCAGAAGGGTCTGCTCGGTAAGGCCGTTTTCCACGCCTGCAACGAGCGCCCGGACTGCTGCGGGCTGGTCGCCTGCCATCTGGTACGGGCTAACGATTTTGAATTTACCCAAATTAAATTCCTCCTTCTGACGCATCAGGATTGACGGTCCAAAACGCCTCTGCATCATTTCCCCTGTTTAAAACAGGCGCAATCTACCCTGCCCAACGCAAATCTGCCATAAGCCTTCCACGACATCCATATCCCTGTCGGAAAAGCAGATGTATGCTTTCGCTAACAGAGCAGACCCCCTCCCGCAGTCGGCGGATTACCGTACAAGCTGCCGCTGAAACGCACTGAAATTCCCGTTGTCACGCATAGACCAGCCTTTGCCATTCTCTGCAATAATCACATGGTCAAACAGCTCGACCCGGATGCCATTTAAAACGCTGTAAAGGCTATAAGTTGCCGTAATATCTTCCTTGGAAGGCTCAGCGAATCCATATGGATGGTTATGCGCAAGGACAACCGCAGCAGCATTTGTGTTTGCAGCAGCCCGAAGGATCGCCCGGTTATCAAGCCTGCTGGCATTTACCTGCCCAGGCGGGAACGAAAGGAAGTTGATCACACGCCCGCTGTTGTCCAGGAATGCAACCCGGACAACCTCTTCCAGCAGCCCATAATACCCATTTTTAAAGAAATTGATTGCATCGTCCCCGGAAGCGATTACATAACTGTTTTCCATATAATCCTCTTCCTGACGGCGGCAGCGGACAGCAAGCTCACGGCAAAGCTTAATCAGCATAGCAATATTCTCACCAACGCCGCGGACAGCCGTAAGTGCATCCATTGGGGCTTCAAAAACGTTCTTCAGGCTCCCGAATGTGGATAACAGCCGATGCGCAACAGGGTTTGTATCAATGCGCGGCTGTGCAAAATACAGCAGCATCTCTAAAAGCTCATGGTCGTTAAAGATCTCCGGCCCATTTTTCTGAAATTTTTCCTTCATTCGTTTGCGGTGTTCGCCATGCGTTTCACGGTCTTCAAGCAGGTTCGGGTCTATTTTCTTCTTTACAGCCATCCTTAATTCCCCTTTAACATATGTTTATTTTGTTTCCCTGCCGGGCGGATATAGCCCGCGGCAGTTGTCAAAATACGTTCGCAGACCGGCGTATCCCGCAGCTGGGGGAACGGGACAGTCGGGCTTGGGGCCGTGTCGTGCGGCCGAAGCGATTTTGCCATCCACAGCACGTCCCGCCATAAGCCAAATTTGAACATACTGTCCTGATACGAGCCGGAAATCACAAACCCCATAGCCGTATGGAATTTGATGCTGCGCTCGTTCGGCGAGGTAATCCCAACGAAAATATTATAATACCCCTGTGCTGTCAGCAGTTCAAACAACGCAGAATAAAGCGCCCGCGCAATGCCGCGCCGATGGAACGCCTGTGAAACATAAATTGAGGTCTCTGCTGACCATTGATAGCCCGCACGGGTACGGTGCGGCGATGCGTAGCCATATCCCGCAAGCTCACCGTCAATCTCACAGAGCAGCCACGGCATTTTTTCCGTATACGTACGCAGGCGATGTAAAAATTCCTCAAGGGACGGCGCTTCATACTCCGATGAAACGGTCGTTTGCTCAACATACGGCGCATACAGTGCAAGCATCCCTGCGGCGTCCGCCTCCACTGCCGGGCGGATGATGATTTTGGGCATCAGAACCCTCCTAAAAATGATAGTACGTTTTATTATACATCATTTCCCGCATACCTGGCAAGCAGGAAATTGCACAAGAACGCAGAAGCCTGACTGCTTTGGATTTCGCCGGTTTCCAAATTCATCCGACAAGGCAACCGCCTTTACAGAAGACCCCTGACATATTTTTGCGCTTATCCCTATAAAGGCAAGTCCTTGACAAACCTAAGAGGCCATTTTCTTTGCGTTCCCCTAAATGTAACTGGCAGGCTAAACGCATAACCAGAAGCCGCAGAAATCTAGAAATCAAATAACAACAAGCCCTTCCAGAAAACTAAAAACCTACCATTTTACAACTGTCCTGCTTTCTTTATAGATATCGTCCCGTTTCGCACAAATACTGACTGTAAGGTTCGCCAAACTGTTCCAGGCACCAACGCTCTTCCGCAAGGATCACCCAATGCCCCGAGACTTGGAAACACAGCAGGATCAGGAACAGGCTAAAGGATCTCGTTAATAGCACGCATCCCAAAAAGAACACAAAATATGATACATACATGGGATTCCGTGTAAAACAGTAAATCCCGCTTTTTCGGAACCCATTCACGGCGGGAGCTGCAAAATCAATTACCGACTTCGCAAGCATCGCAAGACCTGTTGCATAAAGCACTGCACCAACTCCAAACAGGCTGTCGAGCTCGATGATCATCTTCAGACGAAACATCCAGAACACCAGTGCCATTGTGGAAATCTGATACGCCCAGAAGGCAATCCGCTCTCCCCCATACATAGGCGCAAAATGCGCAGCACGCTCAATCCCAGTTTTATCAAGCCAGCCCAATAACCAGAACCTTACTATAAAAAACGGAATCAGCAGTAAAATCGCCATAAATCCCCCACAAAATAGTCAATTAAATACTTCTGTTGACCGAAACATCCGCTCGACCCGCGCCCGCAGTTCCGGATAATGTTCCATTCCCGGGTCATCTGCGAGCAGCCGTTCAGCTTCCTCCCGCGCCGACTGCATCAGCGCAAGGTCAGCTGCAAGATCCGCAACGTACAGGGCTGGCAGCCCATGCTGCCGCTGTCCAAAGAAATCGCCTGGGCCACGCTGTGCAAGATCGGCCCGTGCAATTTCAAACCCATCGTTCGTGCCACATAGGATTTTCAGCCTTTCCCGTGCTTTTTCCCCTTTATCCTTCCCGAATAAGATACAATAAGACTGCCGTTTGCCGCGCCCAACACGCCCGCGCAGCTGATGCAGCTGGGAAAGCCCAAACCGGTCCCCATCTTCCACGACCATTAAATTGGCATTTGGCACATTTACGCCAACCTCAATCACGGTCGTCGCAACCAGGATATCCGCTTCGCCTGCTGAAAACGCCGCCATTACAGCATCCTTATCCGCCTGCTTCATACGTCCATGGAGCAGCGCGACCCGCCTGTGCGGCAGCGCCCGCCGCAGCGCCAGAACATGCTGCTCCGCACTTTTCAGCGGAAGCTCCCCCTCCTCTACCAAGGGGCAGACAACATACACCTGTCCGCCGTCAAGGATTTGCTTTTCCATAAACCGGTAAATACGCGGGCGCATTTTTTCGCCCACCGCATAGGTCTCCACAGGCTGCCTTCCCGGCGGCAGCTCATCAAGCACCGATACATCAAGGTCTCCATACAGGATCAGCGCCAGCGTGCGCGGGATTGGGGTTGCAGACATCACAAGGGTATGGGGCTGCCCCCCCTTTTGGCGCAGGGTTGCACGCTGCCCAACCCCAAAGCGGTGCTGCTCATCTGCCACAACTGCCCCCAGGTTCCGGAACTCCACATCCTTTTGGATCAAAGCATGTGTACCAATCACAATCTGCGCCTTGCCGGATGCAATCTCCGCATGTTTTTCCCGCTTTTCGGCAGCACCCATTGAACCTGTCAATAACACGCATGAAAAACCCAGAGCGGCAAACAACGGTGCAAGCGACTGCTCATGCTGTGCGGCCAAAATCTCGGTTGGCGCCATCAGCGCTGCCTGCCAGCCGTTTTGTGCCGCCAGCACGCACAGCGCCGCCGCTACAACCGTTTTGCCCGAACCCACGTCCCCCTGTACAAGACGGTTCATTGCGCATCCTTTCCTGCAATCGGCAGCGATTTCCTCCACCGCACGCCGCTGCGCGCCGGTCGGTGGGAATGGCAGCGCGTCCCAGAACGCCGACAGATCCGTATTCTGAAAGACGATCCCAGCCTCTTCACGCCAGACTGCCTTTATCCGCTGCAAGCCACAGCAAAGCAGGAACAATTCTTCAAAAACCATCCGGCGGCGTGCATCCGCAACCTCCTCCATCGTTTGCGGGCGATGGATTGCCGCGATTGTGTACTGAAGCGCAGGAAGCTGATATTCAGCAAGCAGATATCCTGGCAGAAATTCCGGATACTCTCCCGCAACCGCAGCCAGCGCCGCATCGGTCGCTTTTATCAGGTCTCGCTGGGTCACCCCCGCTGCCAGTGAATAAACCGGCACAATACCACCGTTTTCCCCCGGCGCTTTTTTCTCATAAACGGGTGAAACAAGCTGGCGCATACGGCCCTGCCCCTGCACGATGCCACAGAACAGGTATTCCTCTCCCTCGCGAAGCAGTGCGGCATAATAACGGTTATTGAAAAAAGTTATGCCAATGGTCCCGCTGTCATCAAAGACTGTACATTTGGTCAGTTCCATCCCTTTGCGGATGCGATGCAACGCAGGGGTCGTCCCCACAACTGCACGGATACAGGCGCGTTCCCCTTCACGCAACTCTGCAATCGGGATCACCCGGGTCCGGTCATCATAGCTGCGCGGATAATACTCCAATGCGTCACGCAGCGTCCGCAGCCCCATTTTCTCCAACAGCGCCGCCTTTTTGGGGCCAATCCCTGATACTGACAGCAGGCTGTCATACAGCGCCGGCATCAGACAGCGTACTCACGGTGTACGGCAACCACCACGCCGAGCAGCGAGCAGCCAGTGCCGTCAATCGGCGGGTAGTTGGGGTTTTCCGGCAGCAGCCAAACTGAACCATCTTCAATAGACAACCGTTTGCAGGTCGCTTCGTCCCCAATCAGCGCAACCACAATCTGCCCGGAACGTGCAGACTGTTCCTGCCGCACGATAATCAGATCCCCGTCCAGGATCCCCGCGCCGGTCATGGAGTCGCCCTGGATGCGCAGACCGTAATACTGCCCATAGCCCTCTGCCCGTTCGTAGGGGAAATACCCCTCTACATCTTCAACCGCAAGGATGGGCATCCCTGCTGTCACTTTCCCAAGGATCGGCACACGTGGGATCGCGGCTGGCGCCGCCATACTGGTCAAAGAAAGTGCGCGCGTCTTATGCCCGCTGCGTTCCAAATATCCCGCTTCCCTCAGAACCTGCAAATGCGCATGTACAGTCGACGGGGACCGCAGCCCCATCGAATCCCCGATCTCCCGCACAGACGGTGGATACCCGCGTTCTGCGATGAAATCGGCAATAAATTCCAGTATCCGCTGCTGCTTTTCCGAAATCTGTCCTTTTTTTCTTTTCCGCATCGTACAAAACCTCCTGCCTGTGTAGCCTTTCCGGCGCATGTCATACGGCTGCAAATGCCGCGCAGCCCAGCCATTCTAAAAACAGTTGTTTGCTTTTTACCATTATACCACAAATTTTTCCGAAATTGCAAACATTCGTTTTTCAGTTTTCAAATATTTTTGAAAGTTTTGCTTGTCAGGGCAGGGAAAGTATTATAAAATAGATTTAAGCACAGACTGAAAACAGGCTGCGTTTTGCAGCATCTGAGGAGGGTTACCTATGATTATCAAAACCGATCTTGGATATATCGAAATCACAAATGAAGTGATCGCAGGGATTGCAGGCTATGCTGCGTCGTCCTGCTTCGGCGTGAAGGGCATGACCATCCGTTCCGTATCGGACGGGTTGGCGCACCTGCTGCGCAGGGAATCGCTGAGCCGCGGTGTCCGGATTACGGAGGACGCCGACGGCGGCATCAACATTGACCTGCACATTGCGGTTGAGCATGGGATCAATATCGCGTCCGTCTGCCATTCAATCATCAATGAGGTACGCTACCATGTGGAGCGCCTAACAAGCATCGACGTACACAACATCGACATCTATGTCGAGAGCATCAAGGCCGATTAAAGGGTTGTTAGAGGAGATAAACGAAATGAGTATGATCACGGGTCCACTGTTTCAAGCGATGGTTGTGGAAGGCGCTCTTGCCATCGCCGAGAAAAAGGAGCAGGCCAACGAATTGAATGTATTCCCCGTCCCTGACGGGGATACCGGTACCAACATGTCGCTGACAATGGCGTCCGCGATGGACGAAATGGGCAAGCTTCATGAGCCCACGCTGGCGCAGGCCGCCGATAAGACCGCATCTGCCCTGCTGCGCGGCGCGCGCGGGAACTCTGGCGTTATTTTATCACTCCTGTTCCGCGGCATGGCAAAAAAACTGCGTGAAAAACCGGAAGCCAGCGGCAGCGACTTCGCCGTCGCGTTGCGCGAAGGCGTGGATACTGCTTATAAAGCGGTTATGAAGCCTGCGGAGGGAACAATCCTGACCGTTTCCCGCGTTTCTGCCCAGCACGCGCTGGAGCTTTGCCAGGCAGATCCCAACCTCTCTATCGAAGATGTGTTCCGCGCTGTGCTGGAACGCGGCGAGCAGGCGCTTGCCGCGACCACCAGCCAAAACCCAGTGCTCGCAAAAGCTGGCGTAGTCGACGCAGGCGGCTTTGGCCTCCTTGCGATCCTTTCAGGGATGTTTGACGCGTTCCGCGGCATCCACCGTGACCACACCGCAGCCACCGCAGAACCCACACGGACCGCAGCCGATTTCAGTGCGATCAAGGATGAGGATATCACCTTTACTTACTGCACTGAATTTATCGCCGAACGCCGTGACAAATCGCGCAACGTGGGCCGGATGCGTTCCATCCTGAACAGTATTGGCGATTCTCTTGTTGTCGTTGAAGATGATGACATTATTAAGGTCCATGTGCATACCGACCAGCCCAACCGTGCGTTAGAGGAAGCGCTGAAATTTGGCCCGCTGCTGACCGTAAAGATTGAAAACATGCGTGAACAGCATACCGCAAAGGTTGTGGAAGGGACTGCGGATGCGCCGCGTGAGCGTGTAATCGCTGAACCCGAGAAAAAATTCGGGTTTGTAGCGGTTGCCGCCGGGGAAGGCTTGGAAAGCGTATTTACCGACCTGGGCGTCGACCAGCTGGTGCGCGGCGGCCAGACGATGAACCCTTCGACCGACGACCTGCTCCACGCAATCGATGCCGTTCCCGCGGAGGTTGTTTTTGTCCTGCCGAATAATAAAAATATCATTATGGCAGCAGAGCAGGCCGCCCCGCTTTCTGAAAAACAAGTGATCATACTGCCGACGAAAAATATCCCGCAGGGCATGACTGCCATGCTCTCCTTTGACCCGGACAGCAGCACCGAGGACAACCGCAGCGCTATGCTGGACGCCGTCAGCGGCGTGCGCGCCGGGCAGGTCACCTACGCTGCGCGCAACTCTGATTTTGACGGGAAAAAGATTAAAGAAGGTGAATTCCTGTCCCTCTGCGAAGGTCGGCTGGTTGCAAACAGCAAGCGCCAAAGTGAAGTTTTGAAAAAACTTGCGCGGGAAATGGTGAAGGATGACAGTTCATTTGCAACGATCATTTTTGGCGAAGGCGTGACCGAGGAAGAGGCCGCACGGGTGGAAGAATTGTTCCATAAAGAGAACAAGGAATTGGAAATCACCGTCATTGACGGCGGTCAGCCGGTGTATTACTATCTGGTTTCTGTTGAATAACCTCTCGCAGAAAACTCATATTCTAAATCACAAACGGAGGGGCGGCAGCTGCCGCCCCTTCCCATGGAGAAACATAATGTCCGTATTTGATATTTTTGCAAAGCTGGACCGCGAAAAAGCAGAGAAGGAGGCAGCCGCTGCCGCAAACCCAATCGAGTGGCTGGTCGTAGGGCTTGGGAATCCCGGTTCCAAATACGAAAATACACGCCACAATTCAGGTTTCCGCGCGCTGGACGCTTATTGCAGGCACTCCGGACAGAGAATCGACCGGCTTAAATTCAAGGCCCTCACGGGTGAAGGGCAGTTTGGCGGAAAGCGTGTGTTATTTTTAAAGCCGCAGACCTTTATGAACCTTTCGGGTGAATCTGTACGCGAAGCTGCACAGTTTTATAAAATTCCTCCGGAGAAAATCGTGGTATTATTCGATGACATTTCGCTGGATGTCGGACGGCTCCGCGTCCGGGCAAAAGGCTCCGCAGGTGGCCAAAACGGTGTAAAAAGCATCATTTACCAGCTGCAATCCGACCAATTCCCCCGTGTCAAAATTGGCATCGGGAGCAAACCACATCCTGACTATGACCTTGCCGATTGGGTGCTGTCCAAGTTCCAGGGGGATGACCTGCAAAAAATCGACGATGCCGCCGAACGTGCCTGGCAGGCCGCCGAAGAAATTGTCCGGGACGGTGCCGCAGCGGCTGCACAGAAATTTAATGGGGCAAATTGAGCTGAAACCTTATAAAACCTGCCTTTTGTGCGGGTTTTCAACCGCTCGAAAAGCGGCCTGCCTGTGGATAACCGGCAGGCCGCTTTTCGTCAGGCTGATAGCAATTGGCTGAGGCCAGGATATCACCAGGGAAATTGGTCGCGATCCGCACGCTCCTGCATCATCCCCAATCAAAACAAAAAAGATAACGGCTGTAAAGGAATCCCCTTTCCAGCCGTTATCTTGTGTTAAAGAAACAACCTTTTCTTTCGTGCCCTCTCAACCGAATGGCTTAAATCGTTTGTACCCTGAGTTCGCCATCCTCGGCGCTGAGATGCGCACCTGACAGGCCGTGTTCCCCAGCGGAGATCACTTCCATTGCAAGCGCATTTTCAATCTCACGTTCGGTCAGCCTTCGCAGATTGCGCGCCCCGAATTTCAGCGAATATCCCTTTTCGACGAGATAGCCAACCAGCTTGTCATCCCAGGTCAGGCGGATGCCGCGCTGGGACAGGCTGTCTCGCAGGTCGCCCAGCAAGATCCCCGCAATCTGAGCAAAATCCTCTTTGCTGAGTTGATGAAACGCGATGATCTCATCAATCCGGTTCAAGAATTCCGGGCGCATCAGCTGTTCAAGCGCACGCATCGCCTTTTCCTGCGCCTGTTCAGTAACGTTTTTACCAAACCCAAGCGGCGCGCTTGAGAGGTCGGAGCCCGCATTCGAGGTCATAACGATAACTGTATTCTCAAAATTGACCTGCCGCCCATGTGCATCTGAAATACGCCCGTCATCAAGGATTTGCAGCAGTGTATTCAGTACATCCGGGTGCGCCTTTTCAATTTCGTCAAGCAGGATGACCGAGTACGGGCGGCGGCGTATCTTCTCGGTCAGCTGCCCTGCCTCGTCATAGCCGACATAGCCAGGAGGGGAACCCAACAGGCGGGAAACCGTATGCTTTTCCATAAATTCCGACATATCAAGGCGGATCAACGCCTCCGGCGCATCAAACAAGTCGTTTGCAAGCGTTTTGACAAGCTCGGTTTTGCCCACACCGGTCGGCCCCACAAACAGGAACGATACCGGCTTCTTTTTCGGGCTGATGCCTGCGCGGGATCGCCGGATTGCGGCGCAGATTGCATCGATCGCCTTATCCTGCCCAACGACACGGGCGCGCAACCGGTCTTCCATCCCGCGCAGGCGCTGAAGCTCCTGCGCCTGCACTTTGGCGGCCGGGATGCCCGTCCAGAGCTCAATCACCTGCGCTAAATGCTCGGCGTTAATTTCCGGGACTGGCTTTAACCGCGCCTGTGACAGCTGATCCTCGGTTTGCAGCATCATGCTTTTCAGCTCCGCCATGCGCGCATACGTCTGCTCGCTCTGGTCTCCCGTCGCGAGGGCATCGCGTTCCGCTGCGTAGCCGTCCAACCTTTTTTGCAGCCGAGGCACCTCTGCAATCTCCGGGGAATCGAGGTTCAGCCGGGAACACGCCTCGTCAATCAAATCGATGGCCTTGTCCGGCAGGAAACGGTCTGTGATATAGCGCTCGGACAATTCTGCCGCCAGGGCGCACATTTCATCTGGTACAGACACCCCGTGAAAGGTCTCGTAATAGCTACGCACCCCTTTCAGGATTTCTGCCGTTTCACTGATCGACGGCTCTGCAAGGGAAACCGGCTGGAACCGCCGTTCAAGTGCCGCATCCTTCTCGATATATTTGCGGTATTCATTGAAGGTTGTCGCACCGATGACTTGGATTTCCCCGCGCGAGAGAGCCGGTTTTAAGATATTTGCCGCATTCATGGAGCCTTCAGAATCGCCAGCGCCTACAATATTGTGTACTTCATCAATTACAAGGATGATATTCCCGCATGACTTGATTTCTTCGATCAATCCCTTCATACGGCTTTCAAACTGCCCCCGGAACTGCGTCCCGGCAACCAGCGCCGTCAGGTCAAGCAAATGCACCTCTTTATCGGCAAGCTTCGCAGGAACCTTGCCTTCCGCAATGCGCAGCGCAAGCCCTTCGGCAACTGCTGTTTTCCCTACGCCCGGCTCGCCAATCAGGCACGGGTTATTTTTTTGACGGCGGTTCAGGATCTGAATCACTCGATCGGTTTCCCGTGTGCGGCCAATAATGCGGTCAAGCCGCCCCTCACGTGCTTTTTGGGTCAGATCATCACAGTAGCTGACAAGGTATTTACGCTTTTTCTTCTTCTTTTCTGGCTGTGAACTTTTTGCCTGCTGCCCTTTTTCCTCGTTCGGGCGGCTGAATTCCCCGCGTGCCATCTGGCGGAACAGGTTTTGAAAGGGTAAACGGCTGCCCTCTTCACTCTCGTCCTCGTCTGGCGCGGTCAGCTGATGGGGTGCGTCCTCTTCTTCTCCGTCGGTCCCCGCGGGGACCAGCCCCCCGAGATCCTCCAACGACCCGATCTCCTCCGCGAGCATGTCGAGCGTATCCTCTGTAATGCCCATCTGCTCCATCAGCTGGTCAATCGGCTTGATGCCCATTTCCTTTGCGCATTTCAGGCACAGCCCTTCCTGTGTCGTATTGCTGTTCTGGTCGATCCTGGTAATAAACACAACAGCGGGGTTTTTCCGGCAGCGTGTACAAATTGGGATGTTCATGGGGTTTTTCTCCTCTTGATCGTGGTAGTTCCCTGATATCTAAAAACTCTTTATCGGATTTCAGCGAAACAGATTGGCAGGAATCGTGCTGTACATGGTTCCCCGCATACAGCAGAAGCGTTAGGCAGGCATTCACAGGGAAACGTCATAGCCGCTAAGCAGCGTCCCAAGAAATCCCCGTGTCAATACCGTATCCGCAGTATTCAGCGGCGACAGCCAGCCTAGATCCCGGAACAGCTCCGGCACCAGGTGCGAAAGGACAACCGCAGCCAGCATCAGCAGCGCCAAGCCGCCCGCAAGCCCCGCTGCAAAACCGCCCGCGCGATCCAGAATGCCAAGCGGGGTATGGCGTGTCAAAAACCGCATGCCATGAGAAATCATAGACAGCAGCAATGCAAAAAATACCCCTAACAGCACCAGAAGCAGCAGGAACGCCACGCCCTCCGCCATTTCGACCGCCATCTCGGTAATGGTGCTTTCGATTGGGACCGGCAATGCTGCAATATAGTTGGCCGCATCCCGCTCAAACAGGTCTCCGATAATTGGCGTTACGACCGCCCGCGCAATCAATGGTGCAAGCATCTTCGCCACAATGCCTGCGCCGAAAGTCGTAACGACACGGCCAAGCAGCCCCATGACCGTCCGTGTCAGCCCGCGCGCCGCCCCCATCAGGGCACTTACCGCGAGAAACCCGATAAAAAGCAGGTCCCGGGCATTCAATATCTGTTGAATTTCCATGATGTCTCCTTATTGATAGTACTGCGTTGTCAGCGGCGGAAGATCCGGCAGTCGCCGCCATAAAGCACATACGCTGTCCCCGACGAGTCCATCCGCAGCCCGCGTGCGCCCGAAACGCTGGAATCTGACCATAGCTCGTTCCATGCCGTCACGCTGTATACCCGCAGCCCTTCTGCTGTCAGCACCCCGAAAACAGAGCCTGCGGCCGAAATATGCTGAATTTCCGAATGGATGTAGATTGCTTCTTCCGAAAGGCCGCCATTACGCGCCAGTAAGCGCACCTCTGCGCGCGCGCTTCCCTGATAAGCAGACGTCACAATCAGCAGCCCCCGGTCGCAGAATGCGTAGCCAAGCAGGTCACGTGCCGGAACCTCGTACTGGCCTTCCAGCTCACCGCGCCGGTTGATCAGGTATGCCCCCCGGTCTGTCATGGCCGCAGCCGTCGAGGCATCCAGGAACCGTACCTCATAGCCCAATGCCGAGCCTAATTGATATTCCGCTTCAGGCGCTGCATTCTCATCATACTGCTTTCCCATCTTCCAGAACAGCAGGCTGCTTTCCAGTTCTACGCCCTGCTGCTCAAACGCAAGCAGCGCCAGCCAGCTGCCGTCGGGCGATAACGCAGCAGACAGGATATAATATTGTGAGGTCGACCATTTAAACGCCTGCGTCCCATTGTTGTTAAAAACTGTGACCGCCGTTTTACAGCCCGACTCATCGGTAACGATCGCAAACCCGCCGTTTTTGCCGATCGCGCCAGACAGGATCGGCGACTCCAGATCAACCTGGCAGACCGGCGTCAGCGCATTTGCAAGCGTTGCGCCATGCCCGCCCCGGTCATACGCAAGTATCAGGCTGTCTGACGCGTCGACGACCGGGTCACTATAGGGCAGCTGCAATGACAGCTGGTGAATCCCATTCGGCTTTGAGACATACAGGGTGTCGCTGTCGACATAAGCAAGGCCACCGCCGAACAGCTCCGCATCGTTCATTGTACCGGAAGCATACTCGATCGTTGACGCATCGCTCGAAGTCGTTTGAAGCCCTGCCGCAAGGTAACTGAAAATACGTTGGAGGGAATCCGGGAGCAGCAGGCGGTAATTCGTGATCAGGAACATCACCAACGAAAGCGTAAAGAGCCAGCCGCAGGCAGATGCAAGGATGGATACCAGCCGCAGGCGTGGATCTTCGCTGCGGCGCAGGATTTTCCGGCGCTCCCTTCCGGATTCCGGAAATCTAACAATATTTCGCTCATCCGGCAACGGCCCCTCCTCCTTTCCCGGCCGATCAGTGTTCAGACCGTCAGTGCAAAGCTCCGCCCCACACCAATCATTTTATTTTACCGCATTTTAACGTCTGATATGTGAATGAAACGTGAAATTTTCTCCAAGGCTGGAAAAATCCTCCCGCGGATCATTCCTGACAGCTGCGGCAAAACGCTCCTATCCCCTCTAATGATCCAGGCCAAAACGGTCAAGCTCCGGCGTATGCCCATACCATAGCCGGTTCATAAACAGCCCGCAGGCTGGAAGCGTAGGCCCGGCCTCCTCACGGTCGCAGGAATCCAAAATGCGGCGCACATCATCGGGTTCCAGCTTCCCGCTGCCCACATAGGCAAGCGTGCCTGCAATCGCGCGGACCATATTGTAGAGGAACCCATCGCCGCAAACCCGGATACGCAGCAGCTTCCCCTCGCAGGGTTCAACCTCGCAATGGAAAATGGTGCGTACCGTGCTTTTCACCGGCGTACCCATCGAACGCACCGCCGCAAAGTCCTGCTTCCCAACAAAGTGCTGCGCCCCCGCCTGCATCCGCCCGATATCCAACGGATACGAATATCGGTAAGCGCGCCCGGACAAAAACGGGTCGCGCAGCTTTGATGGATAGAGATAATAAGCGTATTCCTTTTTCGTGCAGTCAAAGCGCGCGTCAAACTGGTCCGGGACGATTGCCGCACCACTGACAGCGATATCTTCCGGCAGCTGGGCATTCAGCGCAAACGGAAGGCGGTCCATCGGGATGGTACAGCCTGCCTTAAAATTTGCAACGTAACGGCGCGCGTGTACCCCAGCGTCAGTGCGTCCCACGCCGGAAACGGAAACCGTCTCCCCCAGCAGCCGGGTAACCGCGCATGTCAGCTCCTCCTGAATGGAAATACCGTTTTTCTGTACCTGCCAGCCGTGGTAATTTGTGCCGTCATAGGCCAAAACAAGGGCAATATTCATCAAACTAAAACCTTTTCTCCAAATGGCAGATTACAGGCCAAAGCCCTGCCCCAGCACTGCCACGGTTGTAAACACCACCGCTGAGATTCCCACCGCCGCATAATCTACCCCTGAAACCTTCAGCTGCTTCATTCTCGTGCGGCCCACGTCGCCCCGGTACAACCGGCACTCCATCGCGACCGCAAGCTCGTCCGCGCGCCGGAATGCCGAGATAAACAGCGGCACCAGGATCGGGATCATCGCTTTCGCACGCTGGATCAAATTCCCGCTCTCAAAATCGGCACCGCGAGCCTTCTGCGCCGAAATAATCTTCTCGGTTTCCTCAATCAATGTCGGGATAAACCGCAGCGCAATCGACATCATCATCGAAAGCTCGTGGACTGGGGCATGTAGCTTTTTCAGCGGGGAAAGCAGCCGTTCCAGGCCGTCGGTCAGCTGGATCGGGCTTGTGGTATAGGTCAGCATAGAGGTCCCGATGATCAGCAGCATAATACGCAGAACCATCTTTACCGCAACGAAAATACCCTGCTTTGAGATATGCAGGAAACCAAACTGCCAAATATAATCCCCTGGCGTATAAAACAGGTTCAGCACTGCGGTAAAGGAAATAATAAACAGGATGGGCTTTAAGCCCTTGACAACCATCCGCGCCGGGATCTTAGAGATCCGGATCACTGCCAGCAAGAAGCCGATCATCAGCGCATAAGAAACCACGCCGTCCGCGAGGAACAGCGCCACGATCAGCGCCATCACCAACACAATCTTCACGCGCGGGTCCATCCGGTGGATTGGGCTTTTGCCCGGGAAAAACTGGCCAATTGTAACATCTTTCAGCATGGCCGCCCGCCCCCCTTTACACGTTTGACCTCAGCCGCCGCCTGCTCAATCGTAAACACAGACGGGCTCACCGGCACGCCCCGACGATGCAGTTCCATAAAAACCTTTGTGATTTCAGGCACGTCGAGCCCTGCCGCAATGATCTCCTCCGCCCGCGCAAACACCGCTTCCGGGCGGTCAAGCAACATCACCTTTGCCTGGTTCATTACCAACATGCGGTCGGACATCCTTGCGGTGTCCTCCATAGAATGCGACACCAGCAGCACCGTCGCGCCGGTCTCCCTATGGTATTGTTTGATCTCTTCCAATATCTCATTGCGCCCCGCCGGGTCAAGCCCCGCGGTCGGCTCGTCAAGCACCAGCACCTCCGGGCGCATCGCAATCACGCCGGCAATCGCGACCCGCCGCTTCTGCCCGCCCGACAGCGCGAACGGCGACTTTTCCGCAAGCGAAGCATCCAAGCCGACAAACGCCATTGCTTCCTTAACGCGTTCCTCCGTTTCCTGCTCCGAAAGGCCCATGTTTTTGGGGCCGAACGCAATATCCTTCGCGATCGTTTCTTCAAACAGCTGATATTCCGGGTACTGGAAGACCAGCCCGACCCGGAAGCGCACATCACGCGCACATTTCCCTTTTTCATCCCAAATGGACTGGCCCGCAAGCAGCACCTCGCCCGAGGACGGCTTCAGCAACCCATTGAAATGCTGGATCAGGGTGGATTTGCCCGAGCCGGTGTGCCCAATCACCCCTAAAATTTCGCCTTTTTCTATGGAAAGGCTAACCTTGTCGAGCGCTGTGCGCTCAAACGGGGTACCTGCTCCGTAAACGTGAGTCAAGTCCCTTACTTCCAAAATGGTTGACACAGTGTCCCTCCAAAAATGTATCCGAAATTGCGGAAACCCGCAACAGCGCACTTAGCTAGCAAGATGCTGCTGCAAAATATCCGCACATTCGCTGACCGTCAGCGCCGAAAGCGGCAGCCCCGCGCCCTCCTGATTGAGTTCGTGCAGAATCTCTATGGTTTGAGGCACGTCGAGGCTTGCCGCCTTCAGTTCATTAACACGAGTGAAAATCTCACGCGGCAAGCCCTGCATCAAAATACATCCATGATGCATCACAACCACGCGCCCTGCCTGTACGGCTTCATCCATGTGATGGGTAATCAGCACAACCGTAATGCCAAACCGGCTGTTCAGCGTGCGTACAACCTCCATCACCTCGCGCCGCCCGCGCGGGTCTAGCATGGCGGTCGGCTCGTCGAGCACAACGCAGCGCGGCATCATCGCAATCACGCCTGCAATCGCGATGCGCTGCTTCTGCCCGCCAGAAAGCTTGTGCGGCGCATGTTCACGGTATTCATACATGCCAACTGCTTTCAGCGCATCGTCAACGCGGCGGCGGATCTGCTCCGGCGGAACCCCCATATTTTCCAGCGCAAACGCTACATCCTCTTCGACCACGGTTGCTACAATCTGGTTGTCCGGGTTCTGGAACACCATTGCGCAGGTTTTGCGCACATCATAGAGGTTTTCTTCCATCCGCGTGTCCATGTGGTCGACCCAGACCGTCCCCCCAGAAGGCAGGCGTATCGCATTAAAATGCCCCGCAAGCGTCGATTTGCCAGAACCGTTATGGCCCAGGACCGCTACGAACTCACCGCGTTCAATCATCAGGTCGACGCCGTCCAGCGCAACAACCGGCTTCCCTTCTTCATCCTGATAGGTATAATGTAAACCCTCTGTTTTGATGATCTCAGACATCGTTTCTCCTTTCGATCCGCAGGGCCAATCTGCACAGCCCCGCGCCTATCTTATGCACCGATAAACCGTGCGCTCGATCCACATGGCAGCACCAGGCCGGTTGACTCCACCGGCAGGCCCAATTCTTGCGCCGCTATCGTTCCATGGTATTTCTTCCCTGCGGTAATCCCTAATAAATATGCCATCACCGATGGCGCCAACCCCGCTGAATAGCTGGAAACCAGCACAAAAAGCGGCCTGTCGCTTAACAGCTCGCAAGCGCGTGCGACAAACGCCGCAACATCATTCTCAATCTTCCAGGTTTCCCCCGAAGGCCCGCGCCCGTAGCTGGGCGGGTCCATTATGATCGCATCATAGCGCCTGCCGCGCCGTATTTCACGCTCAATAAATTTTTTGCAGTCATCTACGATCCAACGGATAGGCTTGTCCGCCAAATGAGAGGATACGGCATTTTCCCTAGCCCAAGAGGTCATGCCTTTTGATGCGTCGACGTGGCATACGCTTGCCCCGGCCGCAGCCGCCGCAAGGGTTGCGCCGCCAGTATACGCGAACAGGTTCAGCACCGAAACCGGCCGTCCCGCGCCCCGTACTGCATCCATTATAAAATCCCAGTTCGCTGCCTGCTCGGGGAACAGCCCCGTGTGCTTAAACGACATGGGTTTGAGGTTGAAAACCAGCTCCCGATAGCCGATCTGCCATTGCTCGGGCAGCTTCCGAATCTCCCAGCTGCCGCCGCCGGACGAGGACCGATGGTAGTGCGCATTTGCGGTACGCCATGCCTTGACCCCCTGTGCCCGCGGCCAGATCGCCTGTGGATCAGGGCGGATCAGCAATTGCTCCCCCCAGCGCTCCACCTTTTCCCCGCCGCCGCAGTCCAGCACCGCATAATCCGTCCATTGATCCGCAATCCACATACTGCTACCCCTTCTATCGTTTCATATCGTATTATCTAGTCTATTCTACCACTTTCTGCTGTGCGGCGCAATAAAAAAAGCGCGGAAACGCGCCCGGTTTTTCACTGCCAGAAGAGCAGATTTTGTGAAAATGTTTAAAAAGCAATCCAAACAGCCCTGTCAAATATGCACCCTGACAAAAGCCTCAGCCAGCCTGTACCTCAGGGCAGGGGTACAACGCGCTCCCCTGCCCTGAGGGAAAACCGGTACAGCTTCATTTTCCCGTTAAGCCTTGTTTAAATCCCAGTCGACCGGCGCGATTCCATGCGCTTGCAGGAAATCGTTCGTTTTGGAGAAATGCCTGCAACCGAAAAAACCATTGTACGCGGACAACGGCGAAGGATGAACCGTCTCCAAGATGAGATGCTGCGGGTTCGTAATCAACGGCTTTTTGCTGCGGGCATTGCCTCCCCAAAGCAGGAATACGATCGGCTGCTCCCGTTCGTTCAGTTTTCGGATCACTGCATCCGTAAAAGTCGACCAACCGAGGTTTTTATGGCTGTTTGCCTGCCCTCGGCGCACCGTCAGCGTCGTGTTCAGCAGCAATACCCCCTGCTGCGCCCATTTGGTCAGCGTGCCGTCCTGCGGCGGTGCAATCCCCAAGTCGCTTTCCAACTCCTGGAACATATTTTTCAGGCTCGGCGGCGGTGTAACCCCTGGCTGCACAGAGAAACACAGGCCGTGTGCCTGCCCCGGCCCATGATAAGGATCCTGCCCTAGAAGGACCGCTTTTACATCCGAGTAGGAAGTATATTTTAACGCGTTAAAAATACAGTCCATCGGCGGATAAATGGTCTGTTCTGCATATTCCTTCTTGAGAAAATAGCGGATACGTTTATAATAATCAGACGCAAATTCCTCTTCTAAAATCCCGTCCCATTCGTTTCCCAAGTGTACCATTCCGTCTCCCTCCGTTTATCAAAATTTGCCGGCTTTTGTAATATTTTTATTTTATCACATTTACAGCACATTTTCTACCCTGCATTTTTAACTTCCACAATTTTTATCAGATCTGAAACTTTGTCTGCCTTTCTGCATCAGTAAAAAACGGGCTTTTCTCCAATGGGCATACGGATTCACAGCAAAATTACAGAAATAATCGGCTTTTATTTGACAACTGCCGTCCCGCGCGTTATAATCAAAAGCAAAACAACGGAGTCCGCCTGCTTCTGGGTGGGCTCCACTTTTTAGAGCCTATCCCATAATTAGACGTGCAAAAGCTGGGATACCATATTCTTCTGTTCCAACAGAATCTACGCATGTGAATGTGCGCTTTCTGCCGGACCTGCATTGCGGCGTTTTCCCTTCCGTGATTTTTGGGAATTCTGAGGGGGAAATCCCTTCTCAATTCCGTATTAGATGGTGAAAGGAGGTCAGCAAATGACAGATCAAGAACTCTGCCGTCTGATCCGGCAGGATGCAAGCGCCGGACTTGCCGCTGCAATCGACCTCTATGGCGGCATTGTAAAGGCCATGCTGTACCGCATCCTCGGCAACCGCACACAGGATATCGAAGACTGTATAGGCACCGTATTCTGCCGGTTATGGCAGAATATCAGCACGATCGACCCTAATAACGGCAGCTTGAAAGCTTGGCTGTGCCGTGTGGCGCGTAATCTGGCGCTTGATCTGCTACGCGGTGAGCACGAACAGCTGCTCCCGCTGGAAGAAGAGATGCTTGGGCTCACCGATGATCTCGCCGACCAGGCCGCGCGCCGTCTGAATGCCAAACTTGTCCAACATACCGTTGACAGCATGGACGAGCCCGACCGCACGATCTTTATCCGGCGGTATTTTTACCTGGAACGCGTGCGCCCGATTGCGCAGGCGCTTGGGCTGAGCGAAAAATCGGTAGAACGGCGGCTTTCCCGCGGACGCGAACGGCTGCGCGGCGAGCTGATTGAAAAAGGAGTGATCTGGCCATGAAATATGATTGGCTGCGTGATTATGAGGACAGCACCCTGGAACCCATGGAATTGAATCCGGAAGAACGTGCCCGGATATTGGAAAACGCACTCGGCAAACGAACAGGAACGCCTAAATCCGCGCCCAAATGCGCATCCCGGAAACGGAAAGCGACACGCTTCCTGTGCCTTATGGCGGCGGTGCTCGTTTTGGTTACACTGGCGATCGGTGCGGCAGCAGGATACGACGCCGGCAGCATGCTGTACCTGATCTTCGGGCCTTCGGCAGCGCCGGAAGCGTTTGATGCACTTGGGATAACAGCCTATCCCATCGGGCAGTCACAGACCAAAGGCGGCTATACTGTCACCCTGCAAGGGGTTTTCGGTGACCGTCACAGCTTCTATCTGATCTTTGACGTATCCGCCCCGGCAGGCGCTACAATGAATGGCAGCTACGGCTTCCAGCAAACCAGAGTCGAACTTAACAGCTACTTGAGCGGCAACTGCGGCTACTACTGCACCAGCCTTGACGACCCTGACCCAAATGATAGCAGCGTCCCCTTTATGGTCAGCTACGACGCTGAGAGAGTGCTCCCTGGGAAAATGTGTACCCTCTCCCTCGGCGCGCTGGTAAGCTATGTATCGGACGGCTCAGGCGACGGCGAACACGACAACGAAAAAATCCTGGCTGCTGAGACCTGGGAATTTGAATTCAAGCTGGACTATGCCGATTCTTCCCGTAAAATCCCGGTGCAGCAGCGGCTGAGTTACAATGGCAGCAGGGCCCGGCTGCGCAGCGTTTACGTTTCGCCGCTATCCATACATCTGGAATACCGGCAGAGCCTTACCGAGCGGCTGAAGAAATTCCATGATCGGGATGACACCCGCTATTCCCCGACCGTTATCCTATACTTCCGTGACGGTTCCAGCTTCACAGCAGGAATGCAGGCTGATGGTACTTTAGCCGGTTCAATGTCCGCAAGCACAGGCAGTTCGGGATACAACCATGTCAGCATCACCTACAACTTCGACCAGCCGGTCAATCCGGAAGACCTGGTTTCGGTCGAAATCGACGGTATCACCTTCCCCGCAGGCTGACAACCTATCCAAACATGAAAACCGGTATCCAAAATTGTATTGGATACCGGTTTTCTCTATCATAGAAGCCGTTTGAAACTGTTTCCCTGTGTTTCTGTCCCGCCCGCAGGCGGATGCAGTTTTTACTGGATTGTTACAAAAAAATTGCGTAGGCAACCCGTAAGCCACTATCCTTATTCCAGCGCAATGCACGGTTAAATTGAGCGCAGCAACGCCCTGCCGCTGCCCACACAGGACCAAGGTAGGTCAGTTCCTGCTTTCCCCCATCTCCCGCACCATTGGCGGAATCTGAGAGAGCATGTTGTCCACGTCCTCAAACATAGCGCTTTTCATCGTGCCCAGCTTATTCGCACGACTGAGATGCTTCATAACCTCCTGATGGCGCGTTTTGATCGCATCGAAAAACTGGCAAATCCCCTGCAATGCCTGCTGCGAGGAGGAAATCACCTCAGAAATCTCTGACTGCACCGCAGTAGAGCTCTCCGCTGCATCTGTAATGTTATGGAACGATTCATAAGTGCCGTTTGCCGTCCCGATGCTCTGCCCCAGCACCTTCTGCGACGCTTGCAGGCTGCCGCTCAGACGGTTCGCACCGCCCTGCACGTCATGGATGCCGGTATCGACTTCATTTGCCAGCCCTTTAATCTCTTCTGCCAGCGCCTTTACCTTCACCGCAACGACCGCAAAGCCTTTGCCCTTTTCGCCTGCGCGCGCCGCTTCAATCGACGCATTGATCGCGAGGATATTGGTTTCGTCAGCAATCGCAACGATTTTCCCCATGCACTGCTGAATCCCGGCAACTGCGGCCTGCAGCTGCGCAAAGGTTTCCGCCATCTCGCCAAAGGACTGCTCCACCTGCATTGAGGTATCTTTGAGCTCCTCCACTTTGCCCTGGGCCTCGCCAACCGCCTGGCTGATTGCAGTGCGCACCTGTGCATACTGCCCCGCAGCCTCGTTCACGCCGGAAAAGAGCGTCCCAAACTCTTGCAGCTTTTCCTGAAATTCATCGGCTTCGCGCAGGACGCCGGAAAATGTGCTGCCCACCACACGGAGCTCATTCAGCGTCTCAACCTCGCGCTGCGCCAATTCCTTCTGGTAATCCTTAAGGCAGCCTGTCACATGCAGCACCGGTTGGATGTTATCACAGCCAGCTTCAGACGCAGCCTTCTGCTGCTTTTTCTTGGAAAAAAACATCCCTACCCCCCTCCTTTATTCAAACACGACACAGGTCATAGACTGGTTAACAAAACGGTTATTGTAGTGCTCCCCGTAGCCAATAAACCCTACATGACTGCCGAGCGCGCTCATCTCCCGCAAATAGTCCTCCAGATAGCCCTTTTCGCTGAACAGCTTGTAACGGAACAAGCAGTTTACCGAAAAGACCGCCGATCGCTTCGGGAAATCCTGGCAGATCTTTGCAATGGTCTCCTTTGTGATTGCGCGGTAATCGCCCAGTTCAAGCAGGATCAGCACATCGGAATTGTTCACCTGCCGGAAGCAGGCAAGCGCATTGCCCTCGACCTCCTTGATGGAGATAATGCAGACGTCGTCGCCATTGATCTTGCCGAACGGGTTCTGGAAGGTCTGGGTTAAAATCTGCTGGTCAGTGACATGGAGGATGCTCTCATAAACCTGCTTGGCGGGCTTGCCATTCAGCGCGCCGATGATGTACTTTTCCTTGTTGGTCTGAGAAGCAATAAACCGATAGTTGCCCAGCTGGTGATAGATATTTTCTTTATACGTTTTAACCCGGCCATTGCGGTTGCGCACCATCGCATAAGCGACCGCGTCCTTATAAACCTTGCCGTTTGCCGAGACCTTGCCCGCATCGCCCGTGCCGCCGACGAGGGAAATACCCCTGCGCCCGAGCACAGTATTGATTGTCGTAAGTACGCACGCGTCATTGCCCGTGCAGAAGTCGATGCACACCGTGTCGCGATCGTTGCCGCCCACCGTCTGTAGATCCTTTTCCAGCCTGCCGATATATTTCACAGGCATCACCGACACCTGTTCCAACACATTCGCGGCAGCGGTGATCCCATCTGAAAATGCGACCAACCCGACCCCCTCGGTTACCATCCGGCTGTCATAGCTCATCCCGATGCAGCCGATGCTCGGCACGCCAGGGAATAAGGCCTCCAACTCCTTTACGTGCTGCTCAAACTGCGAACCATTTGAAAACAGCATCAGGAATTGCGGCCTGCCCAGCGCCTGAGCCGCTTCTTTCAGGTTCCCGCTCCGGCTCATGCCAAAGGCTTGTCTCATGCAAGCGCCCCCTCTTGTTCTTCGTTTATTAAGATACTTCCATGCATATTATACTGCAAGCTGGGGGTGCCCGTCAACCAATATTTGCTTCCTGTGCGCGATTTTGCCTGCCTGGCAGCGACAAAAGCACCCCCGAGCAGGTTCCCCGGTTGCTTGGGGCCTCCCGCCTCAGAGGTGCTTTGAAGCATCTATTGCCAGCGTATGTGCGCTGCGCGCAGGATCACTTTTTTATGATCGAATCCAGCTTATGCAGGATCATTGCCGTGCAGACAATCACAGTACTGCCCAGTATAATCCGCTGCCGCAGCATAAAGACACGTTTTCAAGCCGCAGTACCTGCTTCCACTTTCATCCATTCCCCGCTTTTCCGCAATTCGACGATAAAGCAGACCAGCAGCACAACCATCAGGGCCATATAGGCTGTAATTGCCCACTCGCGGAACGCTGCAATTGCGCGCGCCTGCTCGAACCGCTGGCCCAGAGTGCAGCAATACCAAAGCCCGGCGTTGATTGCCTGCGACACTGTCAGCGAGCCCGCAAACAGCGCGTACACGCAGCGCTCCAGCAAAACGAACCGTTCCCCCGGCTGGAAGCAGGGCTGGTACCCCCGTTTCAGCAGCCTTGCGGCGAGAAGCGCCAAAACCGCGATCAGCAGCGGGACAAAATGATACGGGAGCGCGGGCCCCTGCCCGGCCTGCGTTGTCTGGTTGTACCATCCCACGGTCGTCTTATAGGGCATCAGATAGCCGCCCCACAAAAGGATATACATACGGCACTCAGCCGCGAGCGTGGCAGAAAGCCGTCCCTGGTTCCCCTTTTGCCGCCGGGCAAGGACAGCCAGCACAATGCCCGCCGCGCACAAAAAGAGGAAGATATAAAACCTCATTCCCTCTATACCGTCTGGTTCGTTGGCATAGGCTATAAAGTGCAGAAATCTGAAAATTGCTTCTTTCATTATGATACCCTCCTTTGTCCATCCCGGCAGATTAGGAGCCATACGATTCTTCGACCACCATTTTCATAGATGTGACATATGCAAACGGCGCCCTGCACGCATCTACAACGCTAATCGAACCGCCAAGGGTTGCCTGACTTACATGGAGCAGCGTATTGGCTTCCTCAAGCGAAGCGCCGGCGTCTATCTTTTCCAGCGCAGCATCACAGACGGCGATCGCCTCATCCGCGCGCAGGCACATTTTCTCGTAATATTGGTCAAGCAGGCCACCCTCTGGCTTCGGGGCGCTTTTCAGCGTTTCCATCGCAGCCTTGCAGCGCTGCACCTGCTGCCTGCACGCGTCGATGCTGTCAAGTGCTTCCGTAGTCATCCCCGGAAAGATATTCTGTTTGGAAAGGGTATCAACATACGCCTTGTACGCATCCATTTCGGAACCTTCGCGAGCCGATTTCAGGAAAACAGCTTCCCTGCCGCTTGCCGAATCCTTGCCCTGATATTTGACAGTCATGCCGGAAAGTTCAGCAACAGCGCGCAGAGGCAAATAATTCGTGCCGTTATAGGCAATCGGGCAAACCGGTTTTCCGGACGCATCCTTTAAGCTTTGCGCCGTGCCATCCAGCGTGACGGTAATATCGGGGCGTTCGGTGACAGCCGCGCCCGCCGCAATCCACTGGTCATACGCTTCCGTGGACTTTTCCTTGCCGCTGCCCGCCCTGTCGTGATAAACAGGCGCAACGCTGCCGCTGAGGGCAATCGTCTTCGTGCCGCCATCCCAGTTCACCTCTTTGCCCATCCATTCGGCGACAGTACGCAGCTGGACATAAATTGTGCCCTTGTAGCTGAGGTATTCATTTTCCTGCCCGTCAGGGGTCCAGCTATAAACCTGCATCCCTTCGACAAACATCGGGCAGACCCAGAAATCGGCCCTTCCGGTCACATTTGCAGCAAGTGCGGATGAGTTGCCCAGCGCCGCAGCGGCCGCAAGCGCGGCGCACAACATCTTTTTGTAATATTTCATCTCAAACACATCCTTATCAAAGTTATATGGGGGCCCCATCCCACGACAGGGCCCCTTGTAAGTCGAACTTTTATCAATAAATTGTGCGTTAATACACTAAGCTAAAAATATATAACGCCGTTGCAGAGCAAGTACGGTCGGCACAGCAGGAACCCCACGAAAAAAGTTCCTGCTGCATGTTTCTATTAGCTTAAATCTGCATTGGACGATGCAATACGCACACGTACAAAAGCTTCAAACGGCTGTCCTTTAACCGGATTGATTTCAACGTAACGGGTTTTGCTTCCCAGCATGCTCGTATCACCTTTCTTATCAAACCAGTGCTTGTCACCGGGCTGTACCGTAACCGGGCCTGCCTGCACAGCGCCAGAAGCATCATCCTTAAGTACTTTAATGGTAAACGGCGCATCACCCGTGTTTTCGACGTACACCCGGTAATAGCATTCCGTCTTTGTGTACTCAAAATCGCATCCTTCACTGCGATTACCACTTCCAGAAATCGTATCGCTGAATACAATCTTCGAAGACCGCTGTTTCTCAAACAGCTGCCGCCCCAGCTCTTCATCAATTGTCACATCAACGACTCCCGGGTCACCTTCTGTTTCGGCAGCGGTTGATGCCGCGCAGGCGGATGCGAGCATCGCAAAGCACAACACAAAAATCATACCCAGTGAAAAAAGTTTTTTCATTTTATTTTCTCCTTTATATTTTACTTAGCACTACTTTACATATTGTGTTCATATCTTTTTATATTCTCCCGTCGGAAACCGACCGCTGCTGATCAGCGTTCACAGCCCATTGGAATCATTCCCTTCATTTTCTTTATGTCCATAATATAGCACAACTTCATTTTCCTGTCAATATTTTTTATTCTAAAAAAGAAAAATATTTTCATAAAAATATTTGGCAGAAAAATATTGACAACCCAAACAGCACCGCGTATAATATATTTGTAAGTCGACTTTACAAGAGGAGTATATCGTGCCCCGCAAAGTAGAAGAAGTATCAAAAAGCGGTTCTGCCGCCGCAATGGCGGAAAACCTCAAGCGCGCAATCACAGAATTGACTGTGCTCCACCTGCTCAGCGGCCGCCCCTATTATATCGGGGAGCTGACCGAAGAGCTTGAACGCCGCAGTCATGGCTTTTTATGCCTGGTCTGCCCCTACGGCCTGATTTACAGGCTGATTGGCTTCGAGTATATTCTTGAGCAGAAGAAACAGCGTGCGCCCGATGGGCGCAGACGTCAATATTATGAAATTACGGACAAAGGGCGTACCTATCTGGGTGAGCTCATGGAATGCTACCGCAGCTTCCTGTCCGCAATGGACGGCGTTTTTAAGGAGGAAGAGACATCGTGATCCCCTGTAAAGCAGCCAGAAAATATGCCCGCGCAGTCGGCAGGCATCTTGTATGCCCTGCCAGCCGTCGTGCGCGGCTGAAGCAGCTGATCCAACATTCTGTCGACGCGTATCTGGAAGAGAAGCCGGAAGCCGGTTTCCCCGACCTTGTGCGTGATATCGGCACACCAAAATTATTCGCGGAATCTCTGCTCACCGGGCTTCCCGCCGATGAGGTGGATGCAGCCCGGAGGTTCCGCAAAAATCGTTCCCGCATCATAATTGCAGTGCTGACGGCTATCGTCTCCACTGCATTCGTTCTGTTAGCACTCTTTTATTGGAAATATCAGGATGCTATGCGCGGCGATTTCATCGTAAATGAAATCTGGGTGGTTCAACCGGATGATATGTCGCCCGAAGAATTCCAAGAATATATATCGGAATCATATGGTATAAGATGGGAGAAATAATATCATGAAAAAGAAAGCTTTAATTTCAATTCTTTTAATGGTCATAACACTTTTTTCTATGATCCCTTTTTCCGGCGCAACAAACTTTGCACCTTCCCCTATTGAAATGATTGATTTAGGTGATGGATTCACAGTTGAAATTACATCTGTCAAAACTTATGATGCAGGTATCTTGCTTACCTCAAACCGCACTTCATACAGTAAAAGTGCAACTGCAAAATATAATGGTGTTAAAGTAGGCACCTATATACTTTATGGTGAATTTACTTATAATGGTACCAGCGCAAAAGCAATTGATGACAACTGGGGCGCAACCGTTTCCAGCGGCTACGACTACGACGGCCAGTCCTCCCACTCCGGCGCGACCGTGAAAGGCTCCTGCACGTTCTCTGGAAACGGCATTAACAAAACCGTTTCCCTGAAAATCACCTGTGACAAAGACGGGAACCTGTCTTGACAAGCGAAAAGCCGCCCAAACGGGCGGCTTTTTTGTGCGCGTTTTCAGTTGTGCTCCTCGATATACTTGACGATATCGCCAATCGTCGACAGCTTGACCGCATCCTCGTCCGGGATGGTCACGCCGCATTCTTCCTCAAGGTCCATCATCAGCTCGACAATGTCCAGGGAATCGGCGTTCAGGTCGTCCTTGATCGAGGTCTCGGCGGTCATCGTGGACGCGTCTGCGTCAAATTTCTCCGCCAGAAGGGTACAAATCTTTTCAAACATGGTTTTTAGCTCCTTTTTGGTTGTTTTTTTATTTCAAACCCGTATCTCTGGCATTTTCCGCGAAAACACCGATCTTACGGAATTTTTGATACCGTTTTTCCAGCAGCGCGTCCATATCGCGCTCCTGCGCGAGCTCGGAGAATACCGCTTCCAGCGCCCGCTTGATATTCTTCGGGATGCTGCCTTTTTCGGGGACGATGCCTTCGATCATCCCGAATGACAGCAGGTCCTCCGCCGTGATGCGCAGTGTGTCAGCGGCTTCGCCCTCCCGCGACGCGTCCTTCCACAGAATGGACGCGCACCCGCGCGGCGAAATCACCGAATACAGCGCATTTTCCAGCATCAGCACCCGGTCGGCAACCGCCAGCGCCAGCGCGCCGCCTGAACCGCCCTCGCCGGTCACGATGGACACTACCGGCGTGCGCAGCGCCATGAATTCGTACAGGTTCCGCGCGATTGCTTCACCCTGGCCGCGCTCCTCGGCGCCCACCCCGCAGAACGCCCCCGGCGTGTCTACGAAGCAGACGACCGGCCTGCCGAACTTTTCCGCCTGCTTCGCCAGGCGCAGCGCCTTGCGGTAGCCCTCCGGGTGCGGCATCCCAAAGTTGGCGCGGATGTTTTCTTCGGTCGTCGCGCCGTGCCGGTGCCCGATCACCGTCACCGGCTGCCGCCAAACGTCGCGATCCCCGCACAGATGGCGTGGTCCTCGCCGTAAAAGCGGTCGCCGTGCAGCTCGATAAAGCCGTCAAATACCGCGCTGATAATCTCCTCGATATGGGGGCGCTTGGGGTCGTGGATGACCGCCATGCGTTCGCTTGCCGTTTTCATCCCTTCGCCCTCCTCTTCTTCGCCGGCGCGGCGTGCAGCTTCAAAAGCGCCGCAAGCGTCTGCTTCATGCGGTTGCGCGGCACAATCTGGTCGCAAAAGCCGTGTGCCAGCAGGAATTCCGCCGATTGGAAATCGTCGGGCAGCGTCTCGCCGATCGTCCCCTCAATTACGCGCCGCCCCGCAAACCCGACGGTCGCGCGCGGCTCCGCGAGGATAATATCCCCCAGGCTCGCAAACGATGCGGTCACGCCGCCGGTCGTGGGGTCGGTCAACACGGTAATGTACAAGCCGCCCGCGCGGCTGTGGCGCTCTACCGCGCCTGAAACCTTCGCCATTTGCAGCAGCGAATACATGCCTTCCTGCATCCGCGCACCGCCCGACGCGGTGAACACAACCACCGGAAGGCGCTTGCGCGCGGCGTACTCAAACAGCCGCGCCAGCTTTTCGCCGACCACGCTGCCCATCGACGCCATCATAAAATGGCTGTCCATCACCGCAAGGCAGGCTTTTTCCCCGCCAATTGTGCAGGTGCCGGTCAGAACCGCGTCGTTCATGCCGGTCTTTTCCGCCAGCTCCGCAACCTTCTCCGGATAGCCCGGAAATCCCACCGGATCGAGGGAACGCAAATCCGCGTCCATCTCGCGGAAGCTGTCTTTATCCGCAACCTGCCTGATGCGGGTGCGCGCCAGCAGGCGGCTGTACCGCCCGCAGTATGGGCAGACATACAGGTTGCGCCCATAAGTCCGCGCGTTCAGCTTCTTCCCGCAGCCCTTACAGGTGATATCGGGGCGCTCCTCGGCGGGCTGGCGGGTCAGCTGCTTCGATGTACGCCGGGTCTTTTGAAACAGGTCGATCAGCACGCCTCTTCCTCCTTCCTTTCGTCAAAATCGCCGTTTTCCAGCGAACCCGTATGGAAATCCCCTCGCAGGAACCGATCAGAACCCAGAATTTGCAGGGCATAGTCGCTTGAAGTCGTCACGCCCTCAAACAGCGTCTCCGCAAGCGCGCGGCGGATACGGGCAACCGCCTGGTCACGGGTCGCGCCCGAGCAAATCAGCTTGCCGATCATCGAATCGTAATAGGGCGGGATGGTATACCCCTGATAGGCCGCCGTATCTACCCGCACGCCCGCGCCCCCCGGCAGGTGCATTGCAGAAATCGTGCCCGGGCAGGGCGCAAAATTCCGCGCGGGGTCCTCGGCATTCAGGCGGCACTCAACCGCGTGCCCGAGCAGGCAGATATCCTCCTGACGGAACCACAGCGGCTCGCCCGCCGCAACACGCAGCTGCGCGCACACAAGGTCTACGCCGGTAACCAGCTCGGTCACAGGATGCTCGACCTGGATGCGGGTGTTCATCTCGCAGAAATAGAAATTCCGCTGCGCGTCGATAAGGTACTCGACGGTGCCCGCGCCCCGGTAACCTACCCGGCGGGCCAAGGCAGCCGCTGCTTCGCACATCCGCTCACGAAGCCCGTCGTCCGCAAAATCGGCGAACACCGACGGCGCTTCCTCGATGAGCTTCTGATGGCGGCGCTGGATGGAGCATTCGCGGTCGAACAGATGTACCACTTCACCGTAAGCGTCGCCCAGCACCTGCACTTCAATGTGCCGCGGGTTCTCAATGTACCGCTCCAAATAGAGCCGCCCGTCACCGAAATTCACCTCGGCTTCGCTGGACGCGTTGTCGTAGGCTGCTTTCAGTTCATTTTCGCTGTATGCAACGCGGATGCCCTTTCCGCCGCCGCCCGCTGACGCTTTCAGCATCACCGGGTAGCCAATCCGGGCAGCTTCCTGCTGCGCTTGCGCAAAGCCGTCCACTGCGCCGTCGCTGCCCAGCGCCACTGGTACGCCTGCTGCAATCGCCTGCCGCTTGGCTTCCGATTTGTCGCCCATCAGCGAGATCGTTTCGGGGCGCGGGCCGATGAACGCCAGTCCATTCTGTTCTGTGAGACGTGCGAATTCCGCGTTTTCCGACAGAAAACCGAACCCGGGATGGATAGCCTGCGCGCCTGCCGCGAGCGCTGCCGCAATAATGTTGCGCATATTCAAATAACTCTCAGAAGCTGGCGCACGTCCAATGCAGATCGCTTCGTCGGCAATCTGCGCGTGCAGCGCTTCCTTATCGGCCTCCGAATAGACCGCGACCGAGACAATCCCCAGATCACGGCATGCCCGGATAATCCGTACCGCGATCTCGCCGCGGTTGGCGATTAAAACCTTATCAAACATGAATTTCCCTTCGTTCTCCAGGGATTTCGCCCTCTGCGGAGGGCGACCGAGGGCGCTGCCCTCTGGACACCCGCAATTTTTTCGAGAAAAAATTGAGTAAAAGCTTTATTCCGCCTGCGGGCGGGACGAGAGGTACGCCGCGCAAAGCCGTCACTCCCCCGTCCCCGCCGCAGCGGTGAAAGGGATTCCAAAGGGACTAGTCCCTTTGGCGCCCTCCGCGTAGGAGCGCCCTCCGCGTAGGAGTGCCGTCCGCGTAGGACGCCCCCCGACAAGGGGCGCTACTCCCCAATGGCGCACTTGATCTCCGCCTGCGCCGCCAGCTTATCGCCTACGTAGGCCACACCCGACGCGACCGCGAACGAGCCGCGCAGCTTTTCCAGCTTGACCTCCATGCGCAGCGTGTCGCCCGGGCGCACCATCTGACGAAATTTCGCCTTGTCAATTGACGCATAGTATGCCGTCTTGCCCGCAAACTCCGGACGGGACAGGATCGCAACCGCCCCCACCTGCGCAATGGCTTCCAGCTCAAAAACCGCAGGCATGACCGGGTTCCCCGGGAAATGCCCCTGCACGAACATCGCGTCCTCCCGGACGTCCAGTTCGCCCACCGCACCTTCTTCAGTCAGCTCCGTGATCCGGTCAACCAGCAGCATCGGCGCCCGGTGCGGGATGATCTTTTCGATTTCTTCACGTCCCAGCATCAGCTCTCCTCCTCCATCACGACGACAACCTGGCCGTATTCCACCATGTCCCCAGACTGCGCAAGAATGTGGCTGATCCTGCCGTCGCAGGGCGCGGCAATCTCATTCATCGTCTTCATCGCTTCGATGATAAACAGCGTGTCACCTTTTTTCACCGTTTGGCCAACCTCGATAAACGGCGGCTCCTCCGGTGCGGGCGCTGCATAGAAAATACCAACCAGCGGAGCTTCTACCGTGCGCCCCTCCGGAACCCCCTGCGCGGCAGGCGCAGGTGCGGATACAGTGGACGCTGCCGCCGGCGTAGCGGAGACCGCCGCAGGGGCGGCTGCTACCGGAACAGCCGCAACAACCGGCACGGATGCAGGAACCGCAGCAGCGCTGCCGCCCATCTTGAGCTTTAGCTTAAAATCATCGACTTCCAGTTCGAACTCCGCAAGGCCGCGCGCAGCAGCCGCGTCCATCAGCTCTATTACCGTCTGTTTGATGTCCTGCATACCTTATACCTTCTTTAACAGCAGCGTTGCATTGTGGCCCCCAAAGCCCAATGCGTTCGACAGCGCGACGTTTACCGGCGTGCGGACCGCCTGATTCGGGGTAATCTCAAGGTCACAGTCCGGATCAGGCTCCTTGTAACCGATCGTCGGCGGGATTACGCCATCCCGGATGGCACATGCGCACGCAATCGCTTCGATCGCCGCCGCAGCGCCCAACAAATGCCCGGTCATGGACTTTGTGGAGGAAATATGCACGGTTTTTGCCGCTTCCCCAAACGCCTTTTTGATGGCAATGGTTTCATATTTTTCGTTCAGCGGGGTTGACGTACCGTGCGCGTTGATGTAGTCTACGTCCGCCGCATTCAGTCCGGCATCGGCGATCGCCGCCCGCATTGCCTGCGCCGCGCCTTCGCCCTCCGGATCAGGGCTTGTAATGTGATATGCGTCGGATGATGCACCGTAACCCGCGACTTCACAGAGCACCTTCGCGCCACGCGCCTGCGCATGGCTCAGGCTTTCCAGTACAACCGCCCCGGCGCCCTCGCCCATTACAAAGCCCGAACGCCGCGCATCGAATGGGATGGAAGCCGCCGCCGGATCGTCTCCGATATACAGCGCCTTCATATTCTGAAACCCGGCCATACCAATCCGCGAAATTGCATTTTCTGTACCGCCCGCAATCACAACATCCTGATAGCCATGACGGATCGCGCGCATTGCTTCCCCAATCGCATGGTTGCCGGTCGCGCAGGCCGTGACCGGGCAAAAGCTCTCGCCTTTGAATCCGAACTGCATCGAAATATGCGCTGCCGCCATATTCCCGATCATCATCGGGATGCACAGCGGCGACACGCGCGACGGACCCTTCACGCCCATTTTTTCGACTTCGCTCTCCACCACAGTCAGCCCGCCGACCCCCGAGCCGAAAATGACCCCTGCCCGGAATGGTTCAAACGTACCCTCTGCAAGCCCTGCCTGGTCAATCGCCTGCCGCGCCGCCGCGAGCGCGTAATGGCAAAAGCCGTCCATACGCTTGGCCTCGCGCGGCTCCATATAGCCCGCCGGGTCAAAGCCTTTCACCTCTGCCGCAACCTTTACCTTAAAATCGGTCGTATCAAAGCGGGTGATCGGCGCAATGCCGCAAACCCCTTTCGTCAGGCTCTCCCAAAAGCTTTCTACATCATTGCCAACCGGCGTAACCGCCCCCATGCCGGTAATGACTACTCTTTCCATTTGACTCTCCTTTCCCATCAGCCAAGCCCGCCGTCCGCTACGATCACCTGCCCAGTGATATAGCTTGCCGCATCAGACGCGAGGAACCCCGCCAGCGCTGCGATCTCCTCCGGCCTGCCGAAACGCCCCAGCGCAATCTGCTTTTCTGCTTTTTCGCGTACTCCTTCGGGCAGCGCGTCGGTCATATCGGTCGCAATAAATCCTGGCGCGATTGCGTTCACGGTGATACCGCGTGCGCCAAGCTCCTTTGCAGCCGACTTCGTCATACCGATCACGCCTGCCTTACTTGCGGAATAATTCACCTGCCCTGCGTTGCCCATCACGCCAGCCACCGAGGAAAGGTTGACAATGCGCCCGGTTTTTGCGCGCACCATCAAGGCGGAGCAAACCTGCATCATGTTGAACGTCCCCTTCAGGTTTACGCGGAGCACCTTGTCAAACTGGTCTTCCTTCATCCGCATCAGGAGCCCGTCCGCAGTAATGCCCGCATTGTTCACCAGAATCGTCGGCACGCCAAACTTGTCCTTGATCTCCTTGACCGCCGCCTGGCAGGCCGCAAAATCGGAAACATCCCATGCCATCGCCTGCGCCTGGACGCCTTTTGCCCGGCATTCTTCCGCAACTATACCTGCCTTTTCCAGAGAACCGGCGCAGTTAACAATCACATCGTTCCCCCGCGCTGCAAGTTCCCTCGCGATTGCCGCACCGATGCCGCGTGAAGCGCCTGTTACAATTGCAACTGCCATGCGTTATACCCCTTTTCCAAACCGTGCCGCAAGGGCGGAAAGCCGCTCCGCCGCATCCGCGGTCATGCCCTGCACAATTTCGCGGCAGGTCCGGCGGCTGTCCACCAGCCCTGCGACCTGGCCCGCCATAAACGTGCCTTTTTCCCAATCGCCATCCTGCACTGCGCGGCGCAACGCCCCAGCGGTAATTGCTTCCAACTCTTCCAGCGAACGATCGTCGCCCGCCTTTTCCAGTGACAGGCACGCCCGCGAAATCGGCGATTTCAGTGAACGCACCGGATGGCCGCTCGGCCTGCCGGTTACAACGGTCGAAATATCACTCGCCTTGAGCACCATTTCCTTATATTTCTCGTGTACGATGCATTCATCTGCGGTCAGGAATACCGTGCCGCACTGCACGCCTTCCGCGCCAAGCGCCAGCATTGCCGCCATGCCGCGCCCATCTGCCGCGCCGCCTGCGCCGATGACCGGAATCGATACTGCGTCAACAACCTGCGGAAGCAGTGCCATCGTAGTGCTTTCGCCAATGTGCCCGCCGGCCTCCATGCCCTCCGCGATCACCGCATCAGCACCCGCGCGCTCCATGCGCTTGGCAAGCGCCGCAGACGCCACGACCGGCATGACTTGAATGCCCGCCGCCTTCCAGGCTGCCATGTATTTTCCCGGGTTGCCCGCTCCAGTCGTCAGCGCTTCGATCTTCTCATCAACCGCCAGTTGTGCGAGGTCGTCAGCGTTCGGCGAAAGCAGCATGATGTTCATACCAATCGGTTTATTGGTCACCGCCCGCGCCTTACGGATTTCCTCGCGGATATAATCGACTGGAGCCGCGCCGCCCGCAATAATCCCAAGCCCTCCCGCTTCGCTGACCGCTGCCGCGAGCGTGTGGTCTGCAATCCAGGCCATCGCGCCCTGGATCACCGGATATTCAATGCCTAACAGTTCTGTAAGCCTGGTTTTCATGTTGTCTTCCCCTTATATTTCTATGATTGCCGCCGCAGCGGTCAGCCCGCCGCCGAACCCGACCAGCAACAGGCGCTGCCCTTTTTGCAGCAGCCCGTTCTCCCGCATTTCCGCAAGGCAGATCGGGATGGTCGCGCTGGACGTATTGCCGAAACGGTCGATATTGACATAGACCTTTTCTTCCGGCAGATGATAGCGGCGGATAATGCCGCTGATAATGCGTTTATTCGCTTGATGCGGGACAATCCAGTCAATTTCATCGATTGTAATGCCTGCACGGCGCAGCACCTCGTCCATTGCACGGGGCGCTTCCGATAGCGAAAAACGGAGCACCTCACCGCCCGCCATTGCAACCGCGCGGCTGGCAATGCTCTGTGGGGCACGCACGCCCAGCGGATCCTCACCCAGCGGAAGGGCCTGCGCCCGGAGCACCCCGCCCTGAGTACCGTCCGCCCATAAGTAGGTTGCGGGCACGCCGTTTTCCGCCGATGCCTCGACCACTGCCGCGCCTGCGCCATCCCCAAACAGGATGCAGGTCGACCGGTCGGAGTAGTCAATAATGCGGCTGAGCGTTTCCGCGCCGAGGATCAATACCGTTTGAAACTTGCCTGCCGCGAGAAAGCTGTCAGCGATATCAAGCGCGTATACAAAACCCGAGCACGCCGCGCTGATATCAAATGCCGCCGCGCGTCCAGCCCCTAGTTCTGCCTGCACCATACAAGCAAGCGAAGGGGTGAAGCAATCTGGGGTAACGGTCGCCGCAATAATCAGGTCAAGCTCACCCGGTTCCTTCCCGGCGTCAGCAAGCGCGGCACGCGCAGCCTTTACCGCAAGGCTGGCAGTCCCCTCCCCCGCTGCGATCCGGCGCTCGCGGATGCCGGTGCGCTGTACGATCCATTCATCATTGGTCTCGACCAGCTGCTCCAGCCTGCTGTTGGTCAATCTCTGTGGGGGAAGGTACGCGCCAAAGCCTGTGATTTTACTTCCCAAAGCTTCACGCTCCTTTTTATACAAAATTTGTTAAAATTCACTGATTTAATATTAAGAAATTAAGAGCCTATCCCATCATGAGATGTGCGCTGATTGCGCCGTCAGACTTTTCGTCCGGCGAAGCCGATTTCCCACAGGAATCCTTTGTGGATTTCAAGGGGAAGCGGCGCAGCATGACGGAAAAGATACAAGCAAGCCGTGTGCGGATCATTTTGGGATAAGCTCTAAATGTTCCGGCAGGCGGATTAAGAGGGATTTCCAAATACTTTGATTGACAAACCAATCTGCTACTATTATAATGAGACTTGGACAGGATGTCAAGATTTTCCGAGTTTAATTTTTCACAAATGAGGTGGATTTTATGAGATTTGCATTGGCACTTTTCCCCGGACAGGGGGCGCAGCATCCCGGGATGGGGGCTGACCTCGCGGAAGGCAGCGCAGCGGCACGCAAAATTTTCGACGCAGCAAGCGAAACCGCAGGGTTCGACGTACTCGCTGCCTGCCGGGACTCCTCCCCCGAGGAGCTTTCGCGCACCGAGCTTTCCCAAATCACGATCTTTACCCATTCCCTAGCGGCGCTGGCAGCACTGGAAGAACGCGGCGTTGCTTTTGAAGCGACGGCAGGCTTCTCTCTTGGTGAATACACAGCGCTGACGGCAAGCGGCGTACTCACCCTTGCGGACGGCTTAAAGCTCGTGCGGCGGCGCGGTCAGCTGATGCAGGCGGCGGCTGACGCACAGGACGGCTGCATGGCGGCGGTTCTAGGTTTGCCCGATGCAGTGGTCGAGGATGCCTGCAAGACTGCAAACGGCATCGTCCTGCCGGTCAATTACAACTGCCCAGGGCAGCTGGTCATCGCTGGCGAGCGCAAAGCCGTCGATGCAGCAGCCGAGGCATGCAAAGCGGCGGGCGCACGGCGGGTGATGCCCCTTGCGGTAAGCGGCGCGTTCCACACGCCTCTGATGGCGACGGCGGCAGCGCAGCTGCGCGAATACGCGGAGGGCTTTTCTTTCCGCGCCCCGAAAATCCCGGTCTACACCAACCTGACAGGCGCACGGCTGGCGGCAGACAACCTTCCCGCGCATTTCGAGCGGCATATGGTATCGCCTGTGCGCTGGACAACGCTGCTGCAAACCGCAGTTGCCGACGGCTTCACAAGCGGCTGTGAGATCGGCCCCGGCAAAACCCTGACCGGCTTTGCGCGCAAGATCGACAAAGCGTTTTCCTGCACGCCGGTTGAAACGCTGGAACAGGCCGAACAGGCCGCAAAATAACCGAAAGGGGTTTTACAAATGGCGTCAAGCCCTGATTTTGTATCCTACATTTGCGAACAGCTTTCGGGCGCTGGCACGGTCACAAGCCGGAAAATGTTCGGCGAATACGGCCTGTACTGTGACGGGAAATTTTTCGCGCTCATCTGCGACGGCCAGCTTTTCATCAAAGTGACTGATTCCGGGCGCGAATTTTTACCAGACTGCCCGCTTGCCCCGCCCTACGACGGCGCAAAGGATCATTTGCTGATCACCGATCCGGACAACCGCGAAACCCTCTGCGAGCTTACGCGGCGTACCTGCGCGGAACTACCCGCCCCAAAGCCCAAAAAGCCGCGCAGCAAGTAACCCCAAGCTACCCAAAACACAACATAATACAACAAAAGGCTGCAGCAACTTCGCCGCAGCCTTTTCAATTCATAATTGCATCCTGGAGGGCGTTTTACGGCTCCAAACGGGTCATATCACGCGGGAACATCGACGCTTCGCGGATATTCTGCTGGCCGAGCAGCTGCATGGTCAGGCGCTCAAGGCCAATGCCGAGCCCGCCATGCGGCGGCATACCGTACTTATGCAGCATGGTGAACGACTCAAACAACGAAACATCCATTTTGCGCGCTTCGAGCTTTGCGATTTGCTCATTATAGTCATGGATACGCTGCCCGCCGGTCGTGATTTCGAGCCCGCGGAACAGCAGGTCAAACGACAGCGCGTATTTGGGGTTTTCCGGGTCGTCCATTGCGTAGAAGGGGCGCTTCGCCGACGGGAAATGGGTCACGAAGCAGAAATCGCTGCCGTGCTCTTCCTTTGACCATTTGCAGAGCATGACCTCTTCGTCGGGGTTGAGGTCGTAGCGGTTTTTGGACTTATGTCCGAACTTGTCCAGCATCAGCTGCTTTGCCTCGTCAAAGGTAACAGTCGGGATATTCCCGACCTCCGGAAGATCGGCCTTGAGCAAGGCGAGCTCGGGCGCGGCGTGCTCTTTCAGGTAGCCCATCAGGTATTTGAGCATCCCAGTCTCCATTTCCATCACCTCATACATCGAATCGATGTATGCCATTTCAAAGTCAAGGCCGATATACTCGTTGAGGTGGCGGGAGCTGTTGTGCCGTTCAGCGCGGTAGACGCTGCCGATCTCAAAGACGCGCCCAAAGATCCCCGCCGTGTACTGCTTATAGAACTGCGGCGACTGGGCGAGGTAGGCGGGGCGACCGAAATAATCGACTTTAAACAGGCTTGCACCACCCTCGGCACCCGCAGTTACGATCTTCGGGGTGTGGATGTGGGTAAAGCCCTGCGAGAGCATATATTCAGCAAATCCATCCGCGATTGCGCCCTGCACGCGGAAAACGGCCTGCTTGATAGGGTGCCGCAGGGTAATGGGACGCAGCGGCAGGTCGGTCTCAAGTGTGAGGCCCATATATTTCTTCCCGAGCGGCACAGGCATTTGCGCCGCAGGGGTCGCTAGCACCTTGACCGTGGTGAGCACGATCTCAAAGCCGTGCTCGGCGCGGGGCTCCTCGCGGACAGTGCCGGCCACCTCGACCGCCATACCCTCGCGCAGTTCTGCGCGGGTAATGCCCTGCACGCTGTCCTGCATCATGCACTGGACGAGCCCGCGCCCGGCGCGCAGGACGACAAACGAAAAATCCGCCATATCACGCATCCGGTGTACCGTGCCGCGCAGGGTGATTTCCCCGCCAACGGCCGCCGCCGCGCGCTCGATGGGGTCTGTATACTGCTGTGGGGTAGCGATAAATTCCATAGTAACTGCCTCTCTATGCTTTATTTGGGAATACAAGTCAACTCTTATATTATAGCAGATATCCCGGCAAATTCAAGGGGGCAATTACAAAAAACACAAGGTTTACGGCTTTCGAAGAAGGCTTTCAGCATCTACGCGGCTTTGGCGGGGACCGCCAGCGCCCCAGGCACAGTGCAGCATCAATAAAAGACGCAAAAGCCGTTTCATGTTTCGTCTTCCTTTTTCGCGGAAACCTCGGCTCATATAATGGTGACGGAAGGCCGGAAGATCCCATTTTGAGCGCTGCCTGCATTTATACAGTTACCGTTTAACACAGTCCGCCGTATTTGCCTGCCTCTTCCTTTTTCCCGCATTTCTATGTAACCCATAATTTGGATATTTTGTCTTCTTTTATACATTTATTGGGAAAACAGTCGTTTTTATACTATTATAAAATCATCTTAATCAATTGACGAATGAAAGGTGATTTTTGATGGAACCCATGATCCTCCTGCGCGATATCGTCGGTGCTGCACGCGGATGCATCCTCCCAATGGCGCACGCGGTAGATATCACCGCCGAACTGCTTTTTAACCAGCACGTCGCGCTGGACGACCTCAAGCTGTGCGAAATCTGCGCCCTTGTCGCCCAGCGGCTCGAAAATCCGCCTAAGCCCAATTCCCTTGCAAAATATATAGAGCGCTGGGCAAACCGCTGCTGGTACCGCATCCGCAAGGACAAACGCGTCGTAGAACTGATCGGGCGGGAGATCGCCGACATCGACGGCCCCTGTATGATACTGGTCTATCTCGCAACCTACGCCCACTTCGACAAGCCCTATTTCATCGTCCTCCACGAGTGCCCCCGCGCCTTCACCGGCCAGCCCTTCCACGACCCTGTCCGGTAGCCGGGACGCAGAAAAGCGGGGCAGGCATAAACTGCCTGCCCCGCCTACGGACGCTGGGTCCATCAGGCCGCCGGTACTGCCGGCCCCCTGACGCACCCGTTCCACCCCCAGCTGCTGCCGGGAGCCCTGCGCCCAGCCCGCGTTAGCCCTGGCTTGCGAGCTTCTCCTCGTAGGCTTCGATCATCTTCTTAAACGTGTGTCCCGTACGGCTTCTGAGGTTTGCGAGATATTTGTCCGTGGTCTCCCCTGTGAAAACCTTGATTTGCAGGCGGAGCGAACCCTCCGGCTCCGGGGTAGCGAAAATCTGATCAATATATTTGTCTACAAAGCCCTTGCTGATCAGCCCTTGCGAAGCGTCACGCCGCGCTTCATCCAGCACCCGCCGGATAGCGTCCAGCTGCTTCCGGAACCCGTCGCGGGAAAGCTGCTGCTGTTCCAGCTCGTAAACCTGCCGCTCGGCGGCGGCGATCTCCTGGTCGCATGCCCGGTTCATCGAAAGGAAATCCTGGTCGGAAAGCTGCCCCGCTGCGTTGTAGCCCAGCAGCTTGCTTTTCTTCTTATGCGCTAAAGCAATCTGCTGGCGCAGGGCTTCCAATTGCGCCGACGCGCCGCCCTCTTCTTCCAGCGATTTGAACATTTCAATATACTCGCCGATCAGCGCCTCTGCATCCGCCTCCGTCTCGCTGAACACCTGGAACAGCAGCGGTTTCAGCTCTTTTTCGTATATTGGGAAGGACGGGCAGGAATCCGCGCCGTTTTTGATCTTGCCAGAGCACACCCATTTGCTGTTTTTCATCCCCGCCTTGTCCACCGAATCCCGGCGGTAGTATGCTGCCCCGCAGTGGGTGCAGAACAGCTTGCCCGTCAGCAGATTCCTGTGGTTGCAAATGCCCTGCCGGTTCTTTACGTCTTCGCTGCGCCGCTTCAGGACGGTGTTTGCCTTCTCCCACACCTCCTCCGGGACAATCGCTGGAACGATTCCACCCGTCTCGTCTTTGAACATCACCCATTCCTCCGGCGGGAGGAATTTTTGCTTTTTGGTAAACAGATCAATCACTTTGACCTTATTCCCCACATAATAACCCTTGTATTTCGGGTTGGAAATAATGCCCGACATGGTGGTATGGGCAATCCTTTTGCCATTATGGTTGCGCCAGCCCTTCTTCCAGAACAGCGTCTCAAGCTGTTTCATGCTGTATTCCCCCGTGGCATACCGCTCGAAAAGCTCTCTCACCATCGGGGCTTCCGTTTCGTCTATCTCCAGCCGCCCGCCATTTTTTACATACCCGAAAATACGGCTGTTCCCCAGCACAACGCTTTTTTTGATCGCCTGCGCATGCCCGAACCGGACACGGCTGGACAGCTTGCGCAGCTCGTCCTGCGCGATCCCGGACATAATCGTCAGCCGCAGTTCACTATCTTCGTCAAATGTGTTGATGTTGTCATTCTGGAAAAATACCCCCACGCCGGCGCCTAAGAGCTCACGCGTGTATAAAATTGAATCCAGCGTATTCCTGGCAAAACGAGTGATTTCCTTCGTGATGATCAGGTCAAACATCCCTGCTTTCCCGTCCTCCACCATGCGGTGGAAGTCCTCGCGCCTTTTGGTCGTAGCAGCGGACAGCCCTTCGTCCACATAGCCGTTTACATACTCCCACGCAGTATTTTTTCGAATAATCTCTTCATAATAGGACACCTGGTTCCCCAGAGAATTCAACTGCTCATCGCTTTCCGAGGAAACGCGTGCATAGAAGGTCACGCGCAGCGGGATATCATAAATGGATTTCGTTCGCAGTTCCTGCCGTATGCTGTGGATATCCATATCATCCTCCTTCAGTTCGTTTTATCATCTTTATATATCTACCATATCACACAAAATGAATTAACGCAAGAGGGGGCCGCGAAACCTTCGCTGCCCCCCCTCTGTCAAAGCATGTGGAAAGGTATCTGCCACCGGTTGATTTTCATTTCCATCCGGCTGCGCTCCTGCTCTGTAAGCATCCCCTTTTCATACAGGATTCGGTTGTAATAAGAAAGCCAGATCCGCGCCGCTTCGGCTCTCCCCGGGCTTGCGGCAGGTCTTTTTTCAGCCATAAGAAGCACCCCTTTTCCCTGATATTATTTCCATCCATCCAGGAAATAATACATGCGCTTCCAAAACCAGGAAACCTTTACGGCATTGCCGCACGCAAAAACCGGGCGCGCAGGCTATCAGCATCCACCAAAGCCGCCTGCCACCCCGAGCACCTGCCCCGTTATAAACGCCGATGCATCAGACGCAAGGAAAAAAACCGCTTTTGCAGCCTCCTCCGGCGTGCCAATCCGGCAAAGCGGCGTTTCCTCCGCAAGCGCCCGCATCGTTTCCGCACTGTGACCGCGGTTCATATCCGTATCAATCACGCCCGGCGCAACACAGTTGACGCGGACTCCCGAGGGGCCAAGCTCCTGCGCAAGCGACTTCGTCAGCCCGATGAGCCCGGACTTCGCAGCTGCATAATGGCTCTCACAGCTTGCGCCGGTCACGCCCCAGACTGAGGAAACGGTAACAACCGAGCCCTTTTGCGCAGCAAAAAAATCTGGCAAAACTGCCTGTACTGCATAAAAAGCGCTTTTCAGGTTGCCGTCAAAAATAAAATCCCAGTCGGCGTCGGTGATATCCTGGAAAAGCTTCTGCTGAGCAACGCCGGCATTGCAGACCAGCGCATCGACCGGCCCGAATGCAGCGTGGATTTCCCGCACGCAGGCATCCACTTCGGCGCGCACGCACATATCCGCCCGCACTGCAAGCGCCGTATGCCCCTCCGCCGCGAGCTCCTGCACCAGCGCCCGCGCCGCCTTCTCGCTGCTGCGGTAGGAAAACGCCGCGCGCCAGCCCGCCCGTGCAAATTCCCGCACTGCTGCCGCGCCAATCCCGCGCGATCCGCCGGTAATCCAGACCGTTTTCATTCGCAAATCCAACACCTCGCCCTACGCATCCAAAAGCCTTTGCAGGTCTTCTATTGACACATCCATCCGTGCAGAAACTTCTTCCATCGTCATCCCGTTACCCAAAAAGCGCCGGACAACCATTTTCATATCCTCCCCAACCTCAATCAAGTGCCCGTCCGGGTCATAAAACCGTATCACACGCTGGCCCCAGCTGTGTTCTATCACGTCCCCCAAACGGTCGATTTCCGGGTGCTGCGCCAGCTTTTCAAGAAAGCCGTCAAAATCGGATTCTTCAAATGCCAGTTCCATATTGTTCGGCTTTTGTAAAACCTTTTCTTTTTCAATACCAGTCAGCCAGTCAAAATCCTGCTGAAGCGCCAGCCCTCCCCGAAATTGAAGGTTGCGCCCGTAATCCTGGAACACCTCCAGCCCAAACAGCTGTTCATAAAACTGCCGCGACCTCCGAATATCTGCGACCGCAAGCAATGCGCAGGTGTATTTCATTTTATATCTCCTTCATTCCAGCCTTATGCCCATCCCGAAATAACGATGTTCTTCTATTTCAAAATCAAAAGGGCGGGCAGCCTGCGCCGCCCGCCCTGGTTCCATCCGGAGTGCTTAAATCGCAACCGTCAGCTGCGCTTCGAGCAGGTTTGGGTTCAGTGACTTTGTCTTAGCCAGACCTTCCTCGATATCAATATCCGTTACCTGGTTCTTGTCAAACACAACGATTCGCTTGCTCTTCCCTTCTTCAATGCACTTCACAGCCCAATAGCCCATACGCGTTGCCATGATACGATCCTGCGAAGTCGGCGTACCGCCACGCTGGATATGCCCAAGAATGGTCACGCGGGTATCAATGCCGGTATTTTCATGGATACGGTCGGCAACCGACTGAGCGCTGCCGTACCCCTCAGCAACGATGATAATGTGATGGTTGCGGCCCTTGATGCGCCCAGTGCGCATCTTGTCGATCACATCGGTATCAAAATCGATATCCTGTTCGGGCAGAAGGGTCGCTGTCGCGCCGACCGCGCAGCCGACGTTCAGCGCAAGGTGCCCCGCACGCCGCCCCATAACCTCCACGACCGAGCAGCGTTCATGGGACTGCATGGTGTCGCGCAGTTTATCAATGCATTCAACCGCAGTATTGCATGCCGTGTCAAAGCCGATGGTGTAGTCAGTGCAGACAATATCGTTGTCAATCGTGCCGGGCACACCGATGCAGGGTACGCCCAGGCGGGACAGCGCCTGCGCACCGCGGAACGTCCCGTCACCGCCGCAGCAGATCAGCCCGTCAATCCCGAGATACTTGCAGGTATTGACTGCCTTTTGCAGCCCTTCTTCGGTCATCATTTCCTTGCAGCGGGCGGTGTAAAGCATGGTGCCTCCCTTACGGATAATGCCGTCAACGCTGCGCGCAGACATCTCAATGATATCGCCGTTAATGAGGCCGCTGTAGCCCCGGCGGATACCGAGTACGGAAATGCCATGTGCAGAAGCTGTGCGCACGACAGCGCGGATCACAGCGTTCATGCCAGGGGCGTCGCCGCCGCTGGTAAGGATGCCAATCCTGCGAATGGGTTTCTTGTCCATTTTATTCCCTCCATGACTTGCGTTTTGTCTATTTCCCAGAAGGCCCTTGCAGCCTCCTGATGCCCATTACATTATACCACACCAGCGGCAGAAAGTTAAGACGCCGCTTTCCATTTTGCGTGATTCCGGCAAACTGCGCTTTACGCGCCAAAGCGCAGCGCCTTCAGCGCATAATCACGTTTTCATCCCCCAGGATGGCGCGGATTTTTTCAATCGCTTCCATATCCCGCGCAACCCAGAGCCCGCGCGGTGCAAGCAGACGCTTCCCGCTGTCCTGCGGGTAAAACTGTACCGGGATCTCCCCGCGGTATTGCAGCAGCACTTCCTTCACCTGCCCAAACGCGCTGCCCTCCATGGACGGCAGCTTGAGATGCAGCCGTCCCGGCGCCGACCGCGCCGCCTGCCGGTCGTCGATCACCGATTTTTGCGGCGTCACGCGCCCGGTCAGCCCCGCAACGGTCATCTCATCGAGCGGGCGCACAACGTCCGCGATTACCTTTGGCGCTTCATCCTCACGCGCGTCAATACGCCCATCCAACAGCAGCGCTGAATCCTCTTTAAGCAGCGCGCTGCACTGCTGGAGCGTGCGCGGGAAGACCACGATCTCCAACCCGCCGGACTCGTCCTCGACCTGTACATAGGCCATCATCCCGCCATTGCGGGTGGTTTTCAGCCGCACCGCGGTTACTACCGCTGCCAGCCGGATGCTCATCCCATCGTGGAACACCGGCGCTTCTACGCTTTCACCGGTCAGGTCATCCACCAGCCTGCGGATTGTTGCCGCCTGCGACTGCGCTGCGAGCTCACGGTATTCATCCATCGGATGCCCCGAGAGGTAAAGCCCTGTCGTTTCCTTTTCCATCGCAAGCCGCTCACGACGGGAAAACTCCGGCACGTTTGGCAGCGCAATCCGCGCGTCCCGCACTTCCTCATTGCCCATGCCGAATAAATCCAGCTGGCCTTCCAGGTTGCGGCGGCGGCTGGCGCTTGCCGCGTCCAGCACCCGCACATGGATTTGCAGCAGCTGATGGCGGTTCGCACCCATGGAATCGAATGCACCCGCTTTAATCAGGCTTTCCAGCGCCCGCCGGTTCAGGTCATAGCTGCCCATACGGTCGCAAAAATCCTGAAACGATTGGAATTTACCGCCCTGCGCCCGTTCCTGGACGACCTGTTTCATAAAGCCGCGCCCGACATTCTTGATCGCGGACAGGCCAAACCGGATTCCGCCGCCTGAAACCGAAAACTCATCGTCGGATTCATTCACATCCGGCGGCAGCACCTTGAGCCCCATTTCCCGCACTGCGGAGATGTACTCGGAAACCTTGCCCGACCAGTCGAGCACCGACGTCAGCAGCGCCGCCATATATTCCCGCGGATAGTGGCATTTCAGGTAGGCCGTGCGGTAGGCAACCAACGCATAGCACACCGCGTGCGACTTATTAAAGCCATAATTCGCGAAATCGAGGATCTCATCAAAAATTGCGGCGGCAGTCTTTTCCGGCACGCCGCGCTTGACCGCACCGTCGATACCAAGCTCCTCATTGCCATGGATAAAATTCACGCGCTCTTTTTCAAGTTCCTTGAACTTCTTTTTGCTCATCGCGCGACGCACCATGTCCGCCTTTCCGAGCGAAAAGCCCGCCAGCGCCTGAAATACCTGCATCACCTGCTCCTGATACACCATGCATCCATATGTGACGGACAGGATCGGCTGCAAAAGGGGATGCTTGTAGGTCACTTTTTCAGGATGGTGTCGGCATTCTGTATAGCGCGGGATGTATTGCATCGGGCCTGGCCGGTACAGCGCGATGACCGCTGTAATATCTTCGATAGACTGCGGGCGCAGGTTCACGACCACATTGGTCATGCCGGCCGATTCCAGCTGGAACACGCCGACCGTTTTTCCCTGCCAGAGCATCTGGTAGGTTGCCTCGTCGTCAAGGGGGATCGCAGCCATGTCAAAAGACGGCTCTCGGCGGCGCACCATGTTCTCCGCGTCCGCAATGACCGTCAGGTTGCGCAGCCCGAGGAAGTCCATTTTCAGCAAGCCGAGCTCTTCGAGCGTCACCATGGTAAACTGGGTGACCGGCTGCCCGTCATTGACCGCCAGCGGCACATACGTATCCACCGGGTCTTTTGTAATCACCACGCCCGCCGCATGGGTGGATGCATGGCGCGGCATCCCTTCCAAGGCGCGCGCCGTGTCGATCAGCTGCTTGACCTTGGGATCGCCTTCGTACATTTTCCGGAGTTCCGGGTTGGATTTGAGCGCCTTTTCGATGGTGATATGCAGCTCATTCGGCACCTGCTTTGCGACTGCGTCGACCTCGCCATAGGGCACGTTCAGCGCTCGTCCCACGTCACGGATTGCCGCACGCGCCGCCATTGTCCCGAACGTGACGATCTGCGCCACGCGGTCAGCGCCATATTTTTCGGTCACATATTGGATGACCTCGGGGCGGCGCACATAGCAGAAATCAATGTCGATATCCGGCATGGAAACGCGTTCCGGGTTCAAAAAACGTTCAAAATAGAGCGAATAGGCGATCGGGTCAAGGTCGGTGATATCCAGGCAATAGGCAACGATAGAGCCGGCCGCCGAGCCGCGCCCCGGCCCTACTGGTATCCCGTTGCGCTTGGCATACCCAATAAAATCAGAAACAATTAGGAAGTAATCAACAAACCCCATCTGGGTAATCATATCAAGCTCATATTGCAGGCGCTGGCGGATCTCCTCGCCGCCGTCAGGGTAGCGCCGCGCAAAGCCCTCATCGCACAGCTTGCGCAAGTAGCTTTCCGCGGTGTAGCCTTCCGGCACGTCAAACTGCGGCAGATGGTATTTGCCGAACTCGAATTCCACCCGGCAGCGCTCGGCGATCTTCACTGTATTCGTGAGCGCCTCCGGCGTATCGGCGAACAGCTCCCGCATCTCCGCCTCGCTCTTTATATAAAATTCCTCGGTCTGGAATTTCATGCGGGTCGGATCGTCGACCGTTTTCCCCATCTGGATCGACATTAGAACATCCTGTAGCGCCGCGTCCTCTTTGGTCAGGTAATGCGCGTCGTTGGTGGCAACCAGCGGGATTCCGGTTTCCTGCGACATACGGATCAGCTGCCGGTTGACCTCCGCCTGCTCGGCGATGCCGTGATCCTGTATCTCAAGAAAGTAGTTGTTTTCCCCGAAGACGCTGCGGTACCACAGCGCCCTTTTTTTCGCTTCCTCGTAGCGGCCTTCGGTAATCAGACGGGGGAGCTCGCCCGCAAGACAGGCAGACAGGCAGATCAGCCCCTCGTGGAACTGTTCAAGCAGCCCGTGGTCGATACGCGGCTTCATATAAAAGCCTTCGGTAAAGCCCAGGCTTACCATATGAATCAGATTGCGGTAGCCGGTCATATTCTCGCAAAGGAGGATCAAATGGCTGTGCCACTCGCCGTTCTGATAAGAACGGTCGTGGCGCGAACCGGGGGCAACATAAACCTCGCAGCCAATCACAGGATGGATGCCGCGTTTTTGAGCAGCCCGGTAAAAATCGATCGCGCCGTACATCACGCCATGATCGGTGACGGCAACAGCAGGCTGTTCCAGTTGGGCGACGCGATCCATCAGCTGTTCAATCCGGCAGGCGCCGTCAAGAAGGCTGTATTCGGTATGCACATGAAGGTGTACAAAATTTTCCATTTAAGAATCCCCTCCCTGCTGTTCTGCAATTTTAAGAATGCGTTTCAGCCGGTGGTCAAGCCCCGGCTTTGAGATTGGCGGTGAGAACTTCGCGGCGAGCTCCGCCAGACTGGCTTCCGGATATGCGACACGCAAATCGACAGTTTCCCGAAGGTTCTCTGGGAAAACCTCGATGCCGCCATGTGCAAGCGCGGCTTCAATCGCAGCTATCTGGCGCTGGGAAGCGGCCGAGGTTTTGAGAAGATTTGCGGTTTCGCAGTTGACCTGCCGGTTGACATGGTTGCGAAGGTCTTTTTCAATTTTTGCTTCCATAATCGCCATTGCAGCACCCGATGCGCCAATCAGCGTCAGGAAATCCTCGATCCGGGCGGTTTCTTTCAAATAGATCAGCGTACTGGATGCCCGTTCTGTGCAGCGTGGTTCTATACTGCTGTCAAGCATCAGGCTCATGACCTCCCGGGAAAGCGGGCCGTGGCTGGTTTTGAGCTCAAGGTGGCTCTTTTTGCCGGGCTGCGCAACCGACCCCGCCATCAGGAACGCCCCTCGCAGGAACGCTGCGGGGCAGCACTCATTTTCAAGCACATTGCGGTTCAGGTGATAGGTAACGCTGGGCCGGAAGTCATAGCCAAAGCCTGCCAGCACGCTGCGCAGCTGTGCAGCGTCGGCAATGGAAATGGTCTGCCTGCCGGTCCCCTCTGGTATGGCATGGATTCCGAAGCAGCGGGACAGCAGCAGGGCAGCACGGCGCAGCACCCCATGGTTGGCACTGGCAATGCGGATACTGCGCTCGCTGAATGAGGATGCGCAGAGGAGGATGCCGTACAGCTCAGCCAGACAGCAGCAGTCCCGGCCCAGTGGGACGCGGCAGAGCTCTGCTTTTGTTTCAGCGGAAAAAGTCAACGGGAAGCCCTCATTTCTGATCATTTGGTTCTGCTGCTGGGGAGAATCCGCGCTTACGCGACGCGCGCCGGGGCGCTGCCCCTGGACCCCGCGCCTGCGCGGCGGGCGCCCAAGGGACTTGTCCCTTGGGAATCCCTTCCTCCGCTGCGGCGGGGACGGGAGAAACTTTGCTGCGGCAGCTAGTGCTCCATCCAGTCAGAAAGCGGACTTGGGCTTGGAGCGGGATTTTCGCAGGGCAAGGCAGAGGACGCAGGCGGGCTGACGCCCGTCAAGGACGATAACGTAGCCATGCGGAAATCCAACCCAAGAACGGGTTCGATTTCTGGCCGGATGGAGTACTAGGTTTTATTCAGCGGTTATAATCGCGATGCAGCATGGCAACACGGTAGCCCCTGCCCCGGATATGCTCACCAAGCGCCTCGGCAATTGCAACCGATCGATGCTTACCGCCTGTACAGCCGATGCAAACCGTTACTGAGAGCTTGCCCTCTGAAACATAATGCGGCAGCAGGTAATCAGTCAACGCACCCAAATACCCCATAAGTTCATCTGCCGCGCCGTCCTGAAAGACATAATCACGAACGGCCTTTTCCGTACCGTTATGCTCGCGCAGGCTGATTTCATAGTATGGGTTTGGCAGGAAACGCACATCGAATACCAAATCAGACTCGGGTGGGATACCGTACTTAAAGCCAAAGGATTCGACTGTGACCTCAAACAGCTTGTCTCGGTCGCTTGCAGAGAAAATGCCAATAATACGCTCGCGGAGTCCTGCGGCGGACAGCCGGGTCGTGTCGATTACATAATCTGCCTTGCCGCGGATTCCCTCAAGCAGCGACCGCTCCTTCTGGATGGCCTGCATCATCCCAAGCCCGCTGTCCATCAGCGGGTGCTTGCGGCGGGTCTCCTTAAACCGGTTGATGAGCGTCGCAGTTTCGGTGTCCAGGAACAAAATCTCGACCTCACACCCCATTGTCTTAATCGCGTCAAGCGACTGAAACAGCTGGTCGAAATTTCCGCCTGCGCGCACATCGGTACACAGCGCAACCTTTTCATAGCGCTCTGCCGCATTCAGGCAGACCTCTGCAAATGTCGGGATCAGCGCGAGCGGCAGGTTATCTACACAGTAATAGCCAAGATCCTCCATCGACGCAACCGCACGGCTCTTTCCCGCGCCGGACATGCCCGAAATGATTAAAAAATACATCTTTTCTCCCCACCTTCCAATTTTTGAAGCACGGCTGAAAAACTGGCTGCCAGCCTTTATCCAGCGGGCATGGCAGCGCGTATCAAAAGAATGCCGTATTTACACAAATCTGTGCCTGCGCATGCTTACAGGAATTGTACTTCGCATTCGAGCGCCACGCCGAACGCTGACAGCACCCGCGCCTGCACCTCTTCAATCAGCCTGCGCATATCGTCCGCAGTTGCGCCGCCCCGGTTGATCAGGAAGCCTGCATGCTTTTCCGAGACCTGTGCGCCGCCGACTGAAAACCCTTTCAGACCGCAGTCCTCAATCAGCTTCCCGGCAAAATACCCCGTCGGGCGTTTGAAGGTCGATCCCGCCGAAGGGAACTCCAACGGCTGCTTATCCCGTCGGCGTGCGGCAAGATCATCCATTTTTGCACGGATTTCCACCGGGTCTCCCTGCCGGAGCTCCAATTCGGCAGAAAGGATGACCCGTGCAGGCGCCAGCTTGTATGCGCTCTCTCGATAGGCAAAACCGTGCTCTGCTCCGCGAAGGGTTCCCACGGTGCCATCCGGAAGGGCATATTGGGATTCTGTCACAATGTCCGACATACTTCCATCATAAGCGCCCGCGTTCATAAACACCGCTCCGCCGACGCTTCCCGGTATCCCCGCGGCAAACTCCGCACCAGCCAGCCCATTTGCAAGCGCCGCCGCTGCAACCTGCGCCAGCGCCGCGCCGGACTGCGCGGAAACACGGGTACCCTCTACGCGAACCCGCGAGCGCCCCAATATACACACTACTACGCCAGGTATCCCTTCGTCCCTGACCAGCAGGTTAGATCCCCTGCCCAGAATGGTAACCCGCTCGCCGGTGCCATGCAACGCGTCAAGCAGCTCCGGCAGTGGCGTATCCGGCGTAAGATGGATGAAATAACGGGCAGGCCCTCCAATGCGGAAGGTTGTGTGAAGGCTCATCGGCTCATTTTCGAGTACCTCTATCGTATCAAGAAACGGTTTCACCGCTGTTTGTATCCGCGTCATGCATTCCCTCCTGCACAAAACCAAACATCACTATTACCAGTATAGCATCCCAGCCTGATAAAATCCATAAAAATCTTCCAGCACAAAAAACTTCGCCCTATTTCTGCGGCCAGCCACAGGAAAACGGCAGAGCAGTTTCCCTTCTCTGCCGTTGGTTTTTTGCGTATCCGCAATCAGGTCAGACTTGGCCCGCTTCCTGTGCTCTTGCGGCAGCAATTTCTTCCCGCAGCCGTCGCCGTGTATCATCAAACAGCAATTCCTGGTTGTGACGGAAATATGCATCGCAGCCAAAATTCTCAATCAGCCAGCTTGTATCATATCCAGCTGTGAGCTCGGTCACAAAAATCACCATTTCCTGCCCTTGCCCCAGGCTTTCCTCAAGGAACCGGAACGCATTGTCCATATACCGTACCGCATCCTCCCCAAGCGCGCTGCGGGTTTCGGTCTCTGTGCGGAACCATTCGCGGACCCGTTCCATTGCATCTGCCTGCCCCCCGCTGCGCAGCCGCTCCTGGTATGTTTCGAGCAGTGCCGCCTCCTTTTGCAGCAAGCTTCTCCGCTCCGGGTCAAGCCGCCCGGCCTCCCGTTCCAAGCGCAGCTGCGCATAACGCCCTTCTGCGAGCGTGCCCAATGCGCTTTCCGGCCCTGCTCCTTCGCCAATCCGTTCCCGCAGTGACAGCAGCGAACCATGGAGCGCCGTAACCAATGCGTCTTGTAGCCTGGCCGCGCGGGCGGATTCCCCAAGACGCGAAAACAACAGCCCCAACACAGACAGCCGTTCGTCGAAAGGGGCATTGCGCAGCTCCGACGCAGTCACCGTCTGCCATCGTCCTGCAAGAACCTCTTCAACATGGTACGTGCGCTGGTATTTGTAATACAATTCAAGATAATTTGCAAAATCCTTTGCGATGCGCGGCAGCTGGATATACTGCCCGATCACCTCGCGCGATGCCTGCATCCCAAGCTCTTCATAAACCGTCAGAAGCTCAGACAAGTCCTCCCAGCCGCGCGCGGTTGCAAACTGCGGCCCGTCCTGCGAAGTCTCAATCCGGTAAAAGCAATCCTTCCTGATATCGAGATAAGAAACAACCGCCCCATGAAGCCCCTTCCGCACGGCGTATTCCTTCCAAACGGCGAAATCCTCTTCCACGTCAATACGCTTAACGCGGTCCAGCGTGACGACATCGAAATCACGCACCGACTTGTTATATTCCGGCGGGTTGCCCGCTGCCGCGATCAGCCATCCTTCTGGCAAGCGCTGGTTGCCAAAGGTCTTGCACTGCAAAAACTGCAACATCATAGGCGCCAGGGTTTCCGAGACGCAATTGATTTCGTCAAGGAACAAAATCCCTTCCCGCAGCCCGGTGCGCTCCATCAGCCGGTAAACCGACGCCAGGATCTCACTCATCGTATATTCCGTGACTGCAACCTCTTCGCCGCCATAGCTGCGGTGCTCAATAAACGGCAGGCCGACTGCGCTTTGACGGGTATGATGGGTAATCGTATATGCAACCAGCCCCACGCCGTTTTCAGCTGCAACCTGCTCCATGATCTGGGTTTTCCCAATCCCGGGAGGCCCCATCAGTAAAACCGGGCGCTGCCGCACCGCAGGGATGCGGTAATTGCCAAGCGCATCCTTCGCCAGATAGGCGCGGAGCGTATCGCTGAGCTGCTGTTTTGCCTGCCTAATATTCATCTATTGTTCTCCTCCCCTTTGCGCACGTCCTGCCCGAGCCCATCCTCGCCGAGTACCAGCCGCACCGCCCACGGCGGGACCCGTACTGACAGCGGCGGTTCTTCCAGCAACACGAACGCAGTCTCATAAGGCGGGCGCTTTTCGGGATAAATCCCCATGCCGTCGGTGAAATAGACCAGCCCGCGCAGCTTTGCCAGTTCCCCCATCGCTTGCAGCTCGCGGACACGGTCGAACACCGGACGGAAATCCGTCGCGCTGCCGCCCGCAAGCGTAAAGCGTTCCATATATTCACGCAAATCATCGTTGTCATGGATCACGGTATCCGAGCGCAGATGGTCATCGCACTGCATAATCCGGATGTGAACCCGCCGGGCAAAGGTTTCCGTACTGCGCAGCACCGCGTAAGTGCAGGCAAGGAACTGCCGCACCAGCTCACCCGAGGTAGACATCGAGGTATCGACTGCCACGACAAAGTCCTCGATCCGGCGGTCCTCTTTGGTTTCCGGCGGCTCGACCAGCGGCATATTGCCATAAATTTGCAGCCCATAGGCATAGAACCCATAGTCAAACGCATCCCCGTCCACCGCCATCACCTCGCGCGGGGCGGCAAACCGCCGCAGGAACGCGCGGTAATCCACGCCCTCCCGCGCCGCAACCCGCAGCTGCTCCAGCACGGCTTCCCCGCCTGCCGCCTGGCCTGCAAGCACGGTTTCCATCCCGGTCTGCGCCTTTTCGGCAAGGCTTTGCCAGCGCTGGTCTTGACGCTCGTTCTGTTCACGGCTTTCACGTTCCGCAGGCGCCCACAGCCCGTGGTCGTCCACGAAGAAAGCAATTTCCAGCTGCGCGAGTTCAAACTCCGTCAGCCGCTGCCGAAGCAAGTGGCGGTAAATCCCCTCAGCGGTCAGGACACGCATTTCGCGCAGGCATTCTCCGTAAAATTTCCGGCGTTTCGGGCTGTTCGCGCCCTCCAAACAGGGCACATGCAGCCCGTCCAGAATGCTTTCAACCGCCGCGTCGCATGCAAGATCCCACATCCGCGCATCACGCCCCTGCTTCTTTGCGAGATGCCGCAGCATACAATGCAGCACAACATGCATATATGCGCGGTTCACCAGCGTCCTTGCGCGCAGGAAGCGGTCAGCAAGATACGCACCGTTATAATAGAGCACCTCGCCATCCGTTGCCAGCGAAACCGTTACGCCATCCCCTGCCCGGAACCCTAGTGCACAAAGCGCCGCGTCCAAGTATGGGAGATGCATATAAAGCTCATTGCGGGCGGCAGACAAAATATCCTGCCCAATTTCCGCCAGCGGACGGGTTTCCGCCATACCATGTCCTCCTTTCCCGCTGCATTTCTCAAAGGTCAAACTGTTTCACCTGCGGGCTGCCGCGGCGCTTTTCCTCTAACAGCAGCGCAAGCGCCCCGGTATCCCCTCGTTCCCGCGCCGCCGCACAAGCTTCCGCAAGCAGTTCCGGCGAGGGTTCGGTTTCCCGCAGCAGGAACCCAATCCCCTCTGCATCGCGCTCAGCCAATCGCCAGTGCAGCGCCTGCCTGACATGCCCGCGCAAATACGCGAGATATTGCCCCCGTGCTTCTTCACCGAGCCCAAATGGATCTCTCAGCCGGTACCATGCAATCCGCAGCGCGGTGCCTTCCTCGTGCTCGGCACGCAGAAACCCCTCCCACAGACGGTCGTAGCGCTGGATATCAAACTGCTTGCGCTCAAAGCAATGATGATACGGGTAGCCTGCGCCCAAAATGCGGAGGTCAAAATGGTGCGCCGGGCAATTTTCCTCGTAGCTTTCAAAATATTCCGGGAAAAGAAGCCGTGCGGACTGGCCATCCGGTTCCGCAATGCAGACATCCAGTTCACAGGTGAGTACATCGCACAAATACGCAAGGGTCTCGCCTTGAAGCCCCTGTTCCCTTACCAGCTGAAAGCTGTCAAGCGCCCGGCAATTCATAAACACACTGCCGCCCCATGTGCGGATATGATCAAACAATGTAAGCTTTTTAAGTTGCCCGCAGTTTAAAAATGCGTAATTCCCGATCCGGAGCAGCGTCCTTGGAAGCGACAGCGCACGGAGCCCGCAGTTATCCCAGTCGCGGGCGGAGGGCGCGCCAATCACCGTTACCTGTTCGCCGTCTGCCTCGCGCCCGCCTGCCGCAAGGGCATGTCCGCCGAGCGCCGTCACCGGCAGGCCAAACAGCTCCTCCGGCAGCACTGCTTCCTCGTCACAGGTCACTGCCCGCAGAAGCTCTATCCCTTCCGCAGAACGCCGGACCGTAAGCCGCCAATTGCTTGCGCCGCTGACCGTTTCCATTCCCTGCACCTCCTGAATCCTGCGGGCTTCCCTGCCCGCTCCATGTAAAAGTATAGCACAATTCCCCGCATCCCAAAAGGGCTTTTCTCACAAAACTGCACGTCCGCCAGGAAAACCGGTTTTTCATTTTTTGTTGCCGATTTGCAATTTACTTTTCTTGGAAGCTATGATAAAATTACGCTGCAAAAACAACCACAGCACCCAAAACGGAGGATATTTCATGCGCGGTAAAGACCTACAACCCAGTGAACTGAAAATCATGAACATTGTATGGCAGGAACACCCCATACCAGCCAAACGGATCGTACAGCTCCTGACGCCGGAAACCGGCTGGTCAAAAAACACGATCTACACGCTGACGACGCGCATCATCGCCAAAGGGTTCATCCGCCGGACCGATCCCGGCTTTGTCTGCGAACCGCTGGTGACACGCGAGGAAGTGCAGCGCAGGGAAAACCAGTCCCTGCTTAACCGCCTATACGGCGGCTCGGCTGTGCTGCTGTTTGCGCGGATGTTGGGAGATTCTGCACTGAAAAAGGATGAAATTGCTGAGCTGAGGAACCTGTTGGCCGAAGCTGAAAAGAATGCTGAATAAACCAACGCAAAACGGAGCCGTTTTCACAGCGGCTCCGTTTTTTTTCATCCGTTACGGCTGGCGCATGGTCAGCCCGATACGTTTTTTCTTTTCATCGACCTCTGTAACCCAGACCGTGACCACGTCACCGACCCGCAGGAGCTCCGATGGATGGCGTACACGCTTTTTCAGCTTTGAAATATGCACAAGCCCATCCTGATGCACCCCAATATCAACGAATGCGCCAAAGTCGATCACATTGCGCACCGTGCCCTGCAGCTCCATGCCCGGCTTGAGGTCTTTCAGCTCCATCACGTCGGTGCGCAGCACTGGGGGCGGCAGTTCGTCGCGCGGGTCGCGCCCCGGCTTGAGCAGCTCCTTGATGATGTCCTGGATTGTCGGCACGCCTGCGCCGCACTGCTCTGCCAGCGCCGGAAGCCCCGCTGATTCCGCGCGGGTTTTCAGCTCCCCGATATTCCCGCTGCGCACATCTTCCAGCGTATATCCGCACGCCGCAAGCAGCTTTTCCGCCGCTGGGTAGCTCTCCGGATGGACGCCGGTGTGATCCAGCACGCTCGCGCTCTCGGGCACCCGCAGGAAGCCCGCACACTGCTCGAACGCCTTCGGGCCAAGCTTCGGCACCTTCAGCAGCTGCTTGCGAGCCGTGAAAACGCCGTTTTCCTCGCGGAACTTGACGATATTCTTGGCGGTCGTAGCAGTCAGCCCCGACACCCGCTGCAAAAGCGACGGGGAAGCCGTATTCGCGTCTACACCGACTGCGTTCACGCAGTCCTCGACCACGCCGCCCAGCGTCTCGCCCAACCGCGCCTGCGGCATATCGTGCTGGTACTGCCCGACCCCGATTGCCTTCGGGTCGATCTTGACCAGCTCGGCGAGCGGGTCCTGAAGCCGCCGCGCGATCGACACCGCGCTGCGCAAATTCACGTCGAACTCCGGGAATTCCTCCGCAGCCAGCTTGCTTGCCGAATAGACCGACGCGCCTGCTTCGTTGACGATCATATAGCTGACCCCGCCGCCCAGCCGCTTGATGAGCTCCACCGCCATTTGCTCGGTTTCCCGGCTTGCGGTGCCGTTGCCGATGGCGATATGCTCCACACCGTGCTTCCGGATGAGCGCGGACAGCCGCGTGATGCACTCTTCCTTCTGGCGCGCGCCGTGGGTGGGATAAACGACGGCGGTATCCAGCACCTTGCCCGTGCCGTCGACCACCGCGACCTTGCAGCCCATACGGTAGCCGGGGTCGAGCCCCATTGTGACCCTTCCCTTCACTGGCGGCTGCATCAGCAGCGGGCGCAGGTTCAGTGCAAACATTTTAATGGCGCCCTCGTCGGCCTCTTCGGTTAGCAGCGCGCGCATTTCGCGTTCCAGCGAGGGCTGGATCAGCCGGTCATACGCATCGTCGGCGGCATCGCGCACGAATGCCATTGCCGCCCGCCCCGGCACGCACGCACGCCGCACCGCGATATGTGCTTCTTCCGCATCCAGGTCGACCGAAACCTTGAGCACGCCCTCCCGTTCACCGCGATTGACCGCAAGGGTCTGATAGCCCTGCATCCGGTTCAGTGGGCACTTGAAATCATAATATAACCGGTAAACAGTATCCTCCGGCTCCTTTTCAGCCGCCTTTGATATCAGCACAGCCCGCCGCAGATACAGGCTGCGCAGTGCCTTCCGGAGCGCTGCATCGTCAGAAATCCACTCGGCAATGATATCGCTCGCACCTTGAAGCGCGTCCTCGACCGTCTCTACGCCCTTCTCTGGATCAAGAAAATCCCGCGCGGCTTCCTCCGGCGGCGGGCAGGGCTCGTCCAGAGAGAAAAACATCGCGGCAAGGGGTTCCAGCCCCTTCTCGCGGGCAACCGTCGCACGTGTGCGGCGCTTCTGCTTATAGGGGCGGTAAAGGTCCTCGACTTCTGCAAGCGTCGCGGCCGCGTCGATAGCTGCGGCAAGCTCATCGGTCAGCTTGCCCTGCCCTTCAACTGCGGTTTTGACCTCACCTTTGCGGGCTTCCAGGTTCCGTAAATATTGCAGCCGGTCAGCAAGTGTGCGCAGAAGCTGGTCATCCATTGAGCCGTGCAGCTCCTTGCGGTAACGGGCGATAAACGGGATGGTATTGCCCTCGTCGATCAGCTTGACGACGTTTTCAACATAGCTTTCCTTCTGCCCAAGCTCCTTAGCGAGCGTTTGTATCATTGCGTCCATTACGAAAATCTCCTCTTAGGGTCTCAAAATTTGGATACCCTTAGTTTAACGGAAAAAGGCAGAAATGTCCAGCGCTTTTTCCGCCCTTTTGACTGCTTTTATCACGCAGGACCGGCTGCACCCAGACCCGCTCCGCCCTCGGCAGGGCTCTGCCCTGCACCCGCGATTTTTTTGTAAAAAAATCGAGTAAAAACTTCATTCCGCCTGCGGGCGGGACGCAAACACAAAATTTCCGCAAAAATCTCGTCTCCTCTTGCAGTCTGTCTCCAAAGTATGGTATAATTAGTTTGTGAGTAAGCCAGGCGGTTGCGTATCGGTGCGAGCCGGTATGAGGAAAGTCCGCGCTGCACAGGGCAAGGATAACAGATAACGTCTGCCGGGGGCGACCCTAGGAATAGTGCAACAGAGAAATACCGCCGTGCGCCCCGGTGCATGGTAAGGGTGGAAAGGCGAGGTAAGAGCTCACCACGCCCCGTGGTAACACGGGGGGTCTGTAAACTCTATCCGCAGCAACATCGACAGGGGCTACAGCTTGCCCGGCTGCCCCGAAGGATGGCTAGAGGCGTGCGGCGACGCGCGTCCCAGATAGATGACCGCCAAATACAGAACGCGGCTTACAGGCTTACTCACACCACAACAGGCTCCCCTCTTTGGGGAGTTTTTTTATGTCCCCAGCCCGGCCGCATGGTTTTTTCCAGTTTTGTATGGATTTCTCTTGAATTTGCATGCCTGCCAGTGTATGATAAAAAGGAACTCAAAAAATAGGAGGCTGTTCTTATGACAGCATTACAGGAATATTTAACCGGCCTTCGGGGCCGCAGTGTTGCCGTCATCGGTGCGGGCGTCAGCAATATGCCGCTGATCGGGCTGCTGCGTGGCGCGGGCGTTGACGTTACGGTACACGACCGCAAATCCGCCGAAGAGCTCGGCGGGCAGCACGGCGCGCTTGCTTCGCTGGGGGTATCGCTGGAGCTCGGCGGGCACTACCTTGACCATCTGCCGGAGGATGTAATTTTCCGTACCCCGGGAGTGCATCCAAATCACCCGTCGCTTTGTGCAGCGCGCGCACGCGGCAGCCTTGTCACAAGCGAAATGGAGCTTTTCTTCGAGCTCTGCCCCTGCCCGGTAATCGGCGTCACGGGCTCGGACGGCAAAACGACTACGACGACCCTCGTCTATGAAATTCTGACGCACGCGGGGCACACCGTCCATCTTGGCGGCAACATTGGCAAACCGCTGCTCCCAGAGCTTGACACGATCGCCCCCGACCATCTTGCGGTAGTTGAGCTGTCCTCCTTCCAGCTGATGGATATGCGGCGCAGCCCACAGGTCGCGGCAATTACCAACCTTTCCCCAAACCATCTGGATTATCATGGCTCTTTTGCAGAATATGTAGAGGCAAAAACCGCGATCTACCGCTTCCAAAAGGCATCCAACCGCCTGGTTCTGGATTGGGATGACCCGGTAACCCATAAGCTGGCGCTGCCGCAGGGCGCGCAGGTCAGCTGGACGAGCAAGCAATCAGTCCCGGAAAACGGCGTATACCTGCGCAGTGACGGGATGATATGCATTTTGGAAAACGGCTGCTCCTGCGAGCTTCTGCCGCAGTCTGAAATCCGCATCCCCGGCGCGCATAATGTCTATAATTTGATGATGGCGGCGGCGCTTGTGCAGGGGCGCGCATCCAATGACGATATCCGTGCAGTTGCGCGGGAATTTAACGGTGTAGAACACCGTATCGAGCTGGTACGGGAAAAGGACGGCGTGCGTTATTACAACGACTCGATCGCATCCAGCCCGACACGTACAATCGCAGGGCTGAAATCCTTCCCCGAAAAGTTGATCCTGATTGCGGGCGGCTACGACAAGAATCTGGACTACAGCGTTTTGGGCGAGCATATCAGCGAACACGTCAAAACGCTGGTGCTGACCGGCACAACTGCGCCGAAAATCCGCGCCTGCATCGAACAATACGACGGCCCCCACCCCAAAATCCTGGATGCCGCCAGCTTGGAGGATGCTGTACGCCTTGCCGCATCCGTAGCACAGACGGGAGATGTTGTCCTCCTAAGCCCCGCAAGCGCATCCTTTGACTGCTTCAAAAACTTCATGGAGCGCGGCAACCGCTTCAAAGCACTCGTACATGCGCTTTAATCTTTTTTCCCACTGTCATAGCAGCAAACCCCGTGGTACTTTTCGGAGGTATATGAAATGAATATCGGTTCCCTGATATGCGGCATTTTCAGCTTGTTTTTCCTGCTTCTTGCCCTGCTGTTTACGGTTCTTCGCGGAAAAGCCGCCATGCTGGTCAGCGGCTTCAACACCCTGCCAAAAGACAAACGGTCACAATACGACCAAGAAAAAATGGCAGCGGATCAGAGGAATACCTTCTTGCTCTGGGCCGCGATCCAAGGTGCAGGGGCACTGCTCGCCCATTTTATCTCCCCATTTCTGGCAGCCGCCGCATTCGTGGCCTGGCTTATCCTGTTTTTCAGGGATGTCCATTGGGACGCGGAAAAAGCGTTCAGTAAATATAAAAAGTAACCTGAACATCTATCTATCCCCAGAAAATCTCAAAAGAACGCATTTTACTCTCAAATATTGGTAGCAAACTGCCTATATCCCAGCCCTGTCCTCTTGTCCGGATCAAATACTTTCCCTTGCCAGCCCTTCCAAAACATAGTATAATGGTATGGGACAGAACCACCAAAGGGGGGCTTCCCCCTGCCGGAACAGGAAAGGAGAAACAAACCATGTGGGCATACGAAAGCGTATTCTATCAAATATACCCGATTGGTTTCTGCGGCGCGCCCCGTGAAAACGACGGCGTAACCGTAAACCGCATCGCAAAGCTGGGGGACTGGGCAGAACACATTAAAAAAACCGGTGCGGACGCAGTTTACCTCTCACCGATTTTTGACTCCGATCGCCACGGCTACGACACCCGTGACTATCGCAAAATCGACTGCCGCCTTGGCACAAATGAGGATTTTGCGGCGGTCTGTAAAACACTGCACGAAAACGGCATACGCATCGTCCTGGACGGCGTATTTAACCATGTCGGCCGCGGCTTCTGGGCATTCCGCGACGTACAGGAAAAAAAGTGGGATTCCCTCTATAAAGATTGGTTCCACATCAACTTTGACGGCAATTCGGGCTACAAGACGGCTTTTGGTACGACGGCTGGGAAGGCCATTACGAGCTTGTCAAGCTGAACCTGCGCAACCCGGCGGTCGCGCAGCACATCTTTGACTGCATCCGCGGCTGGGTCGACGAATTTGATATCGACGGCCTGCGCCTGGATGTCGCTTACTGCCTCGACCACGGCTTCCTCTACAACCTGCGCAAGTTCTGCGACTCGCTCAAGCCGGAATTCTTCCTGGTTGGCGAGCTTCTGCATGGGGATTACAACCAGTTTGTCAACCAGGACAAGCTGCACTCCTGCACCAACTACGAATGCTACAAGGGGCTGTATTCCAGCCTGAACAGCATGAACCTGTTCGAGATCACCCACTCCCTGATGCGCCAGTTCGGCCCGGAGCAGTGGACGCTTTACAAAGGCAAGCATCTCCTGGCGTTCGTCGATAACCACGACGTGACGCGTGCGGCGTCTATCCTGACCAACCCGGCGCAGCTGCCTGTGCTTTATGGGATGCTCTTTGGGATGCCCGGCATCCCATGCGTCTATTATGGCAGCGAGTGGGGTGCTGAAGGTCAAAAGCAGCAGGGCTCCGACGACAACCTCCGCCCGTGCTTCGACGCGCCGGAATGGAACGGCCTGACCGACTGGATCGCGCAGCTTGCCGCAGCGCACAAATCCAGCAAGGCGCTACTCTACGGCAGCTTCCGCCATGTCCTTCTAACCAACCATCAGGCGATCTGGGAACGCGAATACGACGGCGAACGCGTCCTGATTGCTGTCAACGCATCAGGCGACACCTACCATGCGCACTTCAATGCAAATGCAGGCTGCGCAACCGACCTTATCACAGGCAAATATCACGACTTTGGCGGCGGCTCCGAGCTGCCTGCGTACTCTGTAGCATTCTGGCGGGTACAATAAAACAAAACGCTCAAACAGAAAGCCCAGGCGTTATGCCTGGGCTTTCCCCTGTTCATTTTTCCTTCCTGTGGCACGCCGCGCACGACGGGCAGCCCTCACAGCTGCCCCCGCACGAATGTTTCCCCTGCCTGTGATCGCGGTACAGCTTCCCGGCAATGAAACCACACATCCCAGCAACCACGGCGCCGACAACGATCGTTGCAGCGTTGGCACTTAAAACAGCCAGCATCGTATCCATCTCCCTTTCAGTTATCTTTACCAACTATAAGTTAGCATATGCAAACCATTTTGTCAAGCCTAAATTTTCCGCAGAAAAAAGAGGGGTGCCGCTTTCCCAGCAGGCACCCCTCCCTGTTTTAAGAGCCTATCCCATCATGAGACGTGCGCAGATTGCGCCGTCAGATTTTTCGTCAGGCGAAGCCGATTTCCCACAGGAATCCTTTGTGGATTTCAAAGGGAAGCGGCGCAGCATGACAGAAAAGATACAAGCAAGCTGTGTGCGGATCATTTCGGTATCGGCTCTAATGCTCAGACAAAATCCCAAGCGCACCGTCCTGCAACACCAGCCGCCCACGGGCTGCCACTTCACCGAACGGGGCTTCTGTCTGTACAACTGTCAACGCCCCATCTTCCAACGAAAGCCGGTAATCGTATTGCCCCCGGCTTTCGAGCTCATAACACACCCCGCCGGCATAATCATAAACGAGGATGCGTTCATCAATCAACCCGAAGCCGTAGCATACAGTTGCGCAAAGCTCCGGCTTTCCGTCGCCGGTCAGGTCACAAAAGTACACGTTTTCAACCGGCCATCCAGTGAACAGTTCCTGCTCTCCTTCCTCAGTGGCGGCGGACACATGATACGCGGTCCAGCAGAAGGTCACACCAGGGAATTCGGGCAGGCTGATCTCAAAGCTTTCCTCATATGGCACAGCTGCATCCGCACCGGAAAAGTCCAGCCATACCTGCGCCTGCGCGGGGGCCTCCGGCTCTCCTGCCGCCATGGAAGCGAGCAGTGCCAGCGCGCCAATCAGGCAACCGATTTTCACCCAACGTCCCCCTTCCGACACATCAGCGCTTCATTTCCCATTCTTTGAGATCCTTCACGCTTTCATAAAGCCTGACATAGCTTTCATGGCGGCTTTCAGGGATTTCCCCCTGCCCAACCGCTTCCAGCACCGCGCAGCCCTTTTCGCAGACATGCGCGCAGCCGGTAAACCGGCACTGCCCAAGATAGGGCGCAAATTCGCGGAAAGCAAATTGCAGCTCATCACGCAGCACCAAGTCCATCTGCTCGGTATCAAACGACGAAAAGCCTGGCGTATCGGCGAGATAGCCGCCCATAAACGGGATGAGCTCAACATGGCGGGTCGTGTGCTTCCCTCTGCCAATGCGGTCAGAAATCGCCCCGACCGCGCCGGTAAACGACGGGTCGAGCCGCCTCAGCAGGCTGGATTTCCCCACCCCGGAATTCCCGGCAAATGCGGAAACCCTGCCTGCAAGCCGCTCGCGCAGCGCGTCCGCCCCCTCGCCGGTCACGGCGCTGACCCGGAACACCTCGATCCCCGCCTTCCGGTAAACCTCGAACAGTCCGTCTGCCGGGTCAAGGTCGGCCTTGTTGAGTACGACAATGGGCTCCATGCCCTTGTGCTCGGCAATCGCGATAACTTTGTCAATCAGGAACGGCTCCGTCTGCGGGGGCGCTGCCGAGGCAACCGCCGCCAGCACCTCAATATTGGCGACCGGCGGGCGGATGAGCGCCGTTTTCCGCGGTTCAATCTCCATCAGGAATCCGGTCCCGTCCTCGGGCTGAAGCTCCAGCGACACCCGGTCGCCGACCATCGGCTTTCCAACTGTGCGCCGGAACCTGCCGCGCGCCTTGCACTCAATGACGCCTTCGGGGGTATCCACATAGTAGAACCCGCCGACGCCCTTCAAAATCGTCCCTTTTAACAAATAACCGCTCCTTTTGCACGGCTGCCGCGCAACCCGTATTTAGCTGAAAGTAATCGTGCTGTCAAAATTATTTGCCGGCCGGTTGGGGATTTCGACGGTTACCACCACATCATGCGTGCCGATCGAACCTTCCAGCCCGCTGATTGTCACCGAGCCCTGTGCTGTACTGAAATAATTTTCATAGATGCGCCGGCCGCTCATTTCGATCGTGACCTTCGCATCCCCCGGCACATCGGACGGAAGCGGGATGGTAATGCTGCCCGTGCCAACCGTCTCGTCCGGGTCCTGCGCGTCCGGGTCCTTATCCTGCGGCTTATCCTCGGGCTTTTCGCCGCTTGAGTAATACAGCGTGACCTTTGTCCCCTTTTCGACCGTTTCACCCTCCTCCGGCGACTGGTCGACGACCGCATCCTTTGGCATATTCGTATCGCGCGGCTCCGCCTTGTCCAGCACAAGCCCACGCTCGGTCAGGTCGGCAATTGCCTTTGAATAATCCATATTGAAGTAGTCCGGCATCTCAAACGGGCCGTCATCCGGACCCTTAGAGACGTAAATGCGCACCTTTTCTTCCCGGATCGTCTGCCCCGCGTCCGGGACCGTGCGGATAATCCGTCCTTCCTCAATCGCTTCGTCGAATTCCTCGATTACTTCACTCTTTTTATCCAGTTCTTTCAGGAAATCAAGCGCAGTCTGGAGTTCCCGGTCGGTGAAATCCTCCATCTGCACATCCTCTTCCTCGTCTTCCTCCTTCGGGACGGCGTAATAGAGGGTGATCGTGGCATTCTCCTGTATCTTGTCCCCACGGGCTGGGTTTTGGTCAATGACAGTATTTTCCGGGCTCGTATCGTCTTCACGCGGCTCGGTGTCAAACCGGAACTGCGCATACTCCGGATCGTTCAGCACATCGGTATAGACTGCCCCGAGGAAGCTTGGCACTTCAACACCTTCGCTCTCCCCGCCCCAGAACCGGGAGAACCAGAAAAACGCAACACCGCCGATCAGCACGATCGCAAGCAGCGCAACCGCTACCATCAGCAGCGGCGAATCGCTGAACCGTTCTTCCTCCTCCTCGCGCCTGCGGCGTTCCCGTTCCCGCTTGCGCTCTGCGGGGCGGGGCGCGGCGCGGCGCTCCTCGTAGGGCTGTTGCCGGCGTTCCTCATATACGGGCTCCTGCACCTCGCGCCGCACTGGCGGCGGCAGCTCCACCTCATAATCGCGCACCGGCTTTGCCGGGGTATGGTGGATAGGCACGTTGCTGAGCATCTCGAAATTAGGCAACTTCTGGGTCTCGTCCGACTCAATGGCTTCACCGCGCGTCTCCGTGCTGTAGCCAAAGGTCATGTTGGGATCAGATTTCAGCCGTTCCAGATCGGCATACAGCTCGCTCGCCGAGCTGTACCGGCGGCTGATCGTCGGGCACATTGCATGCATGACGATCTCGTTCATGCCGCTCGGGATGCTGGGTACAATCTCGGACGGCATCAGCGGCATCGCGCTGATGTGCTGCATGACGATGGAAAGCGCGTTGTCGCCGTCAAACGGCAGCTTGCCGGTCAGCATCTCGTACATGACGACGCCAAGGGAATACAGGTCGGTGCGGTAATCGATCGTGGAGCCCCTGGCCTGCTCGGGCGAAATGTAATGCACCGAGCCGATGGCCTCCTTGACGACCTGCGTCTCCTCCTTCGCGGCAAATTTGGCAATGCCAAAATCTGTGACCTTCGCGGTCGCGTCGCGCAGGATCATGATATTATGCGGCTTAATATCCTGATGGATAATGCCGCGGCTGTGGGCGTGCTCCAGCGCGCGCGCGATCTGCTGGGCGAAAAACAGCGCCTCCTGCCAGGTCAGCCTGCCCTTTTTCTGTAGATATTCCTTCAGCGTAATACCGTCAACAAGCTCCATGACGATATAATTGAGCCCTTCGGTATGGCTGACGTCGTAAATTGAAACAATATTGTGATGCGACAGGCGGGCAACCGTCTGCGATTCGTTGCGGAACCGGCTGCGGAACTCCTCATCCTGTGCAAGCTCATCCTTTAAAACCTTGATCGCGACATAACGGTTCAGGGCGCGGTCGCGCGCCTTATAAACGACCGCCATGCCGCCGACGCCGGAAATATCCAGTATTTCGTACCGGCTGTCGAGCAGCTTCCCTATGTATTTATCATCCATTCTCGTTACTCCTCATGCGTTGCGGGTTCAGTTTCGGGGGACTCGTCTCTTTCAAACAGCACAACGGTGATATTGTCCGCACCCCCACAGAGCTTGGCGGCCTCGACCAGCGCCTGCCCAGCCGTCTCAAGGTCATTCGACCGGCGGACAATCGCGGCGATCTGTTCGTCCTCGACCATGCCGGAAAGCCCATCCGAGCACAGGAGCAGCACCTCGCCTTCCCGGAGGTCGACCTCGTAAACGTCGCCCTCGACCCGGGGGTCGACCCCGACCGCGCGGGTGATCAGGTTGCGGTTCGGGTGGGTACGCGCATCCTCGGCGCGGAGCTTGCCCTGCCGGACCATCTCGTTCACATAGGAATGGTCCTCGGTCAGCTGTACGATATTTTTCGCGTCAATTTCGTAAGCCCTGCTGTCGCCAATATTCAGCAGCATCGCTTTTTCTTTTGTGATAACGCCTGCGACAATCGTCGTGCCCATGCCCGCAAATTCGGGCTGGCGGGTAGACAGGCGGAAAACGGTCTCATTTGCGGCATATGCGGCCTCACGCAGCGCGCGTTCGATCGCCTCACGGCTCATCTGCGAGGAAAGCTGCTCCTGCACGCGCTCGACAAAGGTGTCAATGGCAAAGCGGCTGGCAACATTGCCTGCGTTCGCGCCGCCCATGCCGTCGCAGACGGCCAAGATGGCGACGCCCTCTTCTTCGCGCAGCGAAATGGCATAAGCGTCCTGGTTGGTCGGACGGCGGCAGCCCTTGTCGCTGGTCCCATAAACTATCAATTCGTTTCACCCTTCCTCAAGCCTGCGGCGGCGCAGCTGCCCGCACGAGGCGTCAATATCGGGGCCCAGGCGACGGCGAACGGTCGCCGTAATGCCGCCCCGTTCCAGGATTTGCTGAAAACGGCGCACGCTTTCGCGTGTGCTCGGCTGTAATTTGCTCTCTTTTACCGGGTTGAGCGGGATCAAATTCACATGCCCCGGCCGCCCGCGCAGCAGCTGCACAAGCCGCTCCGCCTGCCACGGCCGATCGCTCACGCCGCGCGCCATCGCATATTCATACGACACGCGCCGCCCGGTCTGGTCGAAATAGTATTCGCACGCGCGCAGCAGCCGCGCCACCGGGAAACTCCGGTTGACGGGCATCATCGCGCTGCGGCTCTCATCATCCGGCGCGTGCAGGGAGATGGAAAGGGTAAGCTGCAAATGCTCATCCGCGAGCGCTTCAATTTTATCCGCAAGCCCGCTGGTTGACAGCGAAATGTGACGCTGTCCGATGCAGATCCCTTCCGGGCAGCTGACCAAACGGATAAATTTCAATACATTTTCATAATTGTCAAGCGGTTCCCCCGTGCCCATCAGGACAATATTGGAAACCGGCAGGCCGGAATCAGCCTGCATAAAAAGCACTTGGTCCAGGATCTCCCCTGCGGAGAGGTTCCGCTTGAGCCCAAAGATACCGGACGCGCAGAACGCGCAGCCCATCCGGCAGCCAACCTGGGTCGAAACGCAGACGGTATTGCCGTGCCGGTAGCGCATCAGGACGCTTTCGACGCAGTCGCCGTCATGCAGCTGCCAAAGGTATTTCACTGTGCCATCGACAGCCGAAACCTGTTTGCATTCTACTGTAGGGACGGTCAACAAATACCGCTCCTGGAGCTTGGCACGAAGCGCTTTAGAAAGGTTGGTCATTTCCGCAAAGGAACGCACCGGCTGATGCAGCCACTGGAAAACCTGTCCTGCGCGGAAAGGCTTTTCCCCGATGGCTTCCAGCTCGCCCCGCAGCTCTTCGATTGTAAAGCATTTGATCTCAATGCCCATTAGGTTCTCCTGTCCGTGCACCTGCTTGTCCCGGTTCCCGGCGCAGCCAAATGCCTGCGCCTGCCTTTATCATAGCGCATTCCGCCTGCCGAATTGCGGCGGAATTTGAAACCTTCCTTATTTTACTACATCCGGCGCAGTTTTGCAATAAAAAATCCGTCAGTTTGGTGAAGATGCGGCAATAAAGTGATACTGCCCCCAGAAACCTCCTCCACCGCAGGATGGGAAAAGCCCTCCAGCGAAAAGCCTGTGTGATTTTCCAGGAACGCCTGTACGACAGCCAGGTTTTCCCTTTCCAGTATCGTGCAGGTCGAATACACCAGCACGCCGCCTGGTTTCACATAGCGGCTACCGGTTTCAAGGATCGCGCGCTGGATCCCCGGCAACCCTTCCAGGCTTTCCTCGCTCTTCCAGCGGATCTCCGGCTTCTTCCGGATCACCCCCAGCCCCGAGCACGGCACGTCACACAGCACCCGGTCGGCGCGCCCCTCCAAATCGGGCTGGAATACCGCGGCGTCCGCAAGCCGCGTTTCGATGATGCTGAGCCCCAGCCGCCCGGCAGAGTCCTGAATGCGCACCAGCTTGTGGCCGTATAAGTCGCCTGCAATCACATGCCCGCGGTTGCCCATTTTCTCTGCGATATAACAGGTCTTCCCTCCAGGCGCGGCGCACAGGTCCACAACAGTTTCCCCTTGCCGGGGGCCCAGCACATCGACACAGACGATGCTCGCACCGTCCTGCACGGTCATCTCACCGCGCCGGAATGCGGGCAGCGCTGCCGCGTCGCCGCCGCTGCACAGGATCAGGTTGTCAATCCGCTCGTGCGGCGCGCAGGACAGGCCGCTCCCGCGCAGCTCTGCAAGCACCTTGTCCCGCGACGTTTTCAACAGGTTTACCCGCAGGCAGAGCGGCGCGGTCTCGTTATCGAGCGCACAGATCGAAGCCGCGCTATCCGGGCCGAACTCTTCACACAGCCTTTTTGTCAGCCACTCGGGATGGCTGTAGCGGAGCGCAAGATATGCCTCCTTCGTCGGGCAGTCGAGGACAGGCAGGGTTCCGTCCTCCACAGCCCGCGCGACCGCGCGCAGAACGCCGTTTGCATAGCGCACCGCCTGCTCGCCAGCACGCGCCCAGCCGCGCACCAGCGCGACCGTTTCATGAACCGCCGCATGCGCAGGGATACGGTCAAGCAGCACCAGCTGGTAAATCCCGAGCGCCAAGCAGTCCCGCACACGCGGGAAAAGCTTAGACAGACGGACGCTGGAAAACTTTTTCAAATAATGCTCGCATAAGGTACGGTTCTGAATCGTCCCATAGGCAAGCTGGGACGCAAGCGCCGCGTCCCGCGCGTCAAGCCCCGCAAGGGACAGGTAATGGTGCAGCGCGCCGTCCGACCACGCCCCCTCCTCACGCACGGCAAAAAGGGTGCAGGCCGCGACCTCGCGCGGGGTTTTTGGGGTTTTCTTAGTCACGGTTCCGCCCTCCAAAAATCAGGACCAGCCGCAGCAGCTGCGCCAGCGAAACGGCAAGCGCCGCAACATAGGTCATGGCAGCCGCCCAAAGGGTCTTGCGCGCCATCTGCACCTCGTCGCCTTCCAAAATATAACTGCCCTCAATCGCAACCAGCGCCCGGCGGGACGCGTCGAGCTCTACCGGCAGCGTAACCAGCTGGAACAAGGTCGACAGCCCAAACGCCGCGATGCCCAGCGTAATCAGCCCGGAAATATTGATAAAAACGCCTAAAAGGATCAACGGCATCGCCATCATCGAACCGATATTGGTCAACGGCACGATCGCCGCGCGCAGCTTGATCGGCGCATAGCCCCGATTGTACTGCACCGCGTGCCCCGCCTCATGGCAGGCCACACCGATGGACGCAACCGAAGTGGAGCCATACACCGCGCTTGACAGACGGATCACATTGCCGCGCGGGTCATAGTGGTCGGTCAGCTTGCCCGCAATACACTCGATCGGCACGCCAGTCACACCATTTGCCTGCAAAACAATCTGCGCAGCCTGCGCCGCGGTCAGGTTCCGCCGGGAATACACCTTCGCATACCGGTCAAAGGTAGAACCCACACGCCACTGTGCCCACATTGCGAAAATCACGCATGGCAGCACAAGCACCACATAATACATATCAAAATACATTGTTTCTGCCTCCTGGAATCACGTCTTTTCGGTGCTCCTTATCCTAGCCCTTACTTGGAACCCCCTGTTCCCGGCCCCCCAAAAACCGCAGCGGGTTTCAGACGCCCAGCAACGTCCCTGCCTCCACAGTATGCCCACGCAGCCAATCATTCACGCGCATCCGTTTTTTACCGGCCTCCTGCACCTCGAGGAGCGCAAGGGCGCCCTCTCCGCACGCAACCACAAGCCCGCGCTTAGGGTCGGCGCACAGCACTTCACCGGGAGCGCCGCAGCCCTGAGCCGGTCCCGCAGCATAAATTTTGAGCGCTTTCCCGGCAAATTCCGTCCTCGCAACAGGCCACGGGTTCAGCCCGCGCACCAGGCAACCCACCTCATGGGCAGATTTTGACCAGTCAACCACCGCAGTTTCCTGACTCAGCATACGTGCGTAACAGGACGCGCTGTCATCCTGCGGCTCCCCAGCGAGCGGGCCGGACTCCATGCGCCGGACCGTATCGCTGAGCAGCGCCGCCGCATCCTGCGCCAAACGGTCAAACAGCTCCCCTGCCGTTTCATTTTCGCCGATTTCTGTTTCGCACTTCGCCAGCATTTCACCGGTATCGAGCCCTTCGTCCATGCGCATAATGGTCACGCCGGTGACGCGGTCGCCAGCAATCACCGCCCACTGAATGGGCGCAGCGCCGCGCCACCTGGGAAGCAGCGAGCCATGCGCATTGATGCATCCGTATTTCGGAAACTCGAGCACATCCTTCGGCAGAATTTTGCCATAAGCGACTACGACAATTAACTCGGGATCAAGCTGTTCCAGCGCCTCAGCAAGCACCCCGTTTTTGATCCTCTCCGGCGAGAAAACCTCCAGCCCATGCTCCATCGCGACCTGCTTTACGGGCGACGGGGTCATCACCTGTTTCCGCCCCTGCGGCTTGTCGGGCTGGGTAAAGACGGCGCGGATATCGTGCCCGTCCGCGATCAGCCGTTCCAGCGACGGGACGGCAAAATCCGGCGTCCCCATAAAAACGATCCTCATTCCTGTTTCATATCCTCCGGATCAATAAATTCCTCGACTTTTTCGGTAAACATGTGCCCATCGAGGTGCTCGACCTCGTGGCAGAAGCATTGCGCAACCGTCCCTTCGCCCTCGCGTTCAAACCAGTTGCCGTTGATATCCTGCGCGCGGATTTTCGCCCAGGTCGGGCGGGTAACGTAGCCCCAAACATTGGGGGCGCTGAGACAGCCTTCGGGCACGCGGTCGCTGCCGCGCTGGTCAATTACTTCGGGGTTAATGAGGACGACGACCTCCTCCGGCTCTTTTGAAATATCCAAAATCACAGTTACACGCCGCAAAACGCCGACCTGCGGGGCTGCAAGCCCAACGCCGCTGGATGCGAGCAGGGTATCGGTCAGATCACCGACCAACTGCTTCAGGCGGTCGTCAAATTTGGTGACCGGGCGGCATTTCTTGGAAAGCGCCGGGTCCTCCTGTGTCAAAATCGTGCGAAGTGCCATGTTTAATCTCCTTATACCTTTGATCTCCCCGCTGCAATACGGGGGATTTCGCTCCGTGCGCGGAGCGACCAGAGACGCTGTCTCTGGACTCTGCGATTTTTTCGAGAAAAAATCGACTAAAAGCTTTATACCGCCTGCGGGCGGGGACGCGGCAACGCAGCACGAAACCATACGCTTCCCCCGTCCCGCCCGCAGGCGACGGATGGGATTCCAAAGGGACCAAGTCCCTTTGGTGCCCGCCGCACAGGCGCGGGGTCCAGGGGCAGAGCCCCGGCGCACGCCGCAGCGGGCGAATCCCCCGTCAAAGGTCGGGATTCAGGTCGGCAAACAGTGATACGCCGCGGTTTTGCTTGTCACGCGCAAACTCGCAGAGCACCCCCGACACCAGCTGCCGCCGTGCTTTCCCCTCCGGGCAGCGCAGCGTCAAATAATACCGGTAACGCCCCATCACCCGCACAACCGTCGCGGGCACCGGCCCCAGTACCGGGCACCGGATCTCCCGGAACTGCCCTTCAAGCAGCCCCTCGATCCGCCGCCGCAGCGCCAGCAGCGACGCAAGCACCTGCCGCTCCTCTTCGCCGGTAGCCGTCAGCACCAGCAGCTCCGCAATCGGCGGCGCAAGCAGCGCCCCCCGCGCCTGGATCTCACTCTCATAAAACTGCCCGTAGTCCTGCCGCGCCGCCGCCAGGATGACCGGATGGTTCGGGCTGCTCGTCTGGATGATCGCACGCCCCGTGTCAAACCGCCGTCCCGCACGCCCTACAACCTGCGTAATGAGCGAAAACGTCCGCTCCTTCGCCCGGAAGCTCGGCGCATACAGGCTCTGGTCGGCATCCAATACCCCAACCAGCGTCACATTCTCAAAATCCAGCCCCTTTGTGACCATCTGCGTGCCCAGCAGGATATCCGCCTGCCCCTTCGCAAAAACCGCCAGCAGCTTTTCATGCGCCCCCCGCCGCGTAGTCGTATCCGCGTCCATGCGCAGTACGCGCGCCTGCGGGAATTTCTCATGCAGCTCCTCCTCCACACGCTGGGTGCCCGCCGTTTCGGTGAACAGGTGCATCCCACCGCACTCCGGGCACTGCCCGGTAATTTTTACAGAAAAGCCGCAGTAATGGCACATCGCGCGGCTGTTGACCGAATGATAGGTCAGCGTCGAAGTGCAGGACGGGCACTGCGGCACCCACCCGCACTGCGGGCAGCCAATCGTCCGGCTGTTACCCCGCCGGTTCAGGAACAGGATGCTCTGCCGCCCCGCCGCAAGGTTTTCCTCTAGCGCCGCGTGCAGCACCGCGCCAATACTGCCGATGTTGCCCTGCCGGGCCTCCCCGCGCAGGTCGGCAACCGTTACCTCCGGCATCGGCGTGCCCATAAAGCGCTCCGAAAGGGTGAAAATCGGATATTTCCCCTGCTTTCCCGCATAATAGCTCTCCACCGAGGGCGTAGCCGACCCCAGCACCAGCAGGCCCTTCGACTTTCCGATCAGGTATTTTGCCACGTCCCGGGCATGGTAACGCGGCGACTGCTCCGACCGGTATGCTCCGTCCTGTTCCTCATCAATGATCAAAAGGCCGAGGTCGGCAACCGGCGCAAACACCGCCGACCGCGTCCCGACCACTACCGTACACGCGCCGCTTTTGATGCGCTTCCAGCTGTCATAACGCTCCCCCGTCGACAGCGCCGAGTGCAGCACTGCGACCTGATCCCCAAACTGCCCGACAAAATGCCGGATCACCTGGGGGGTAAGCCCAATTTCCGGGACGAGCACGATTGCCGCCCGTCCCAGCGCCAGCGTTTCCGCAATCAGCTTGAGATAGACCTGCGTCTTGCCACTCCCGGTCACACCGTAGAGCAATGCCGCCGCCGCTTCCGGCTGATGCAGCAAATCGCTCAGCCCCTCAAATACCGCCTGCTGCGCCGCGCTCAGCTCAACCGGCGGGCCCTGTGGGATATCCGAAAAATCAGGCGTGCGGAAAACCTCCGCCTCCTCTTTTTCGAGGATTCCGCGCGTGACCATGCCGTTCAGCACCGACGTGCTCGCGCCGGTCATATACGCCAGCTCGCGCCGGCTCATGGCCCCGCCGTCTGACAGCAGGCTGACCACGTCGCGCCGCACCGCGCTCCCCCGCGCACAGCACCGTACCGCCGTTTCCGGGTCGAGCGCCAGCCGCAGCATGGTTTCGGTCTTATCCCGGGCGTTCGGGGCGATGCCGGGCTCGTAAACCAGCACGCCCTCCGCGCAAAGGCGGTCGAGCAGCGGCCTGGCGCTTTTCCCCGGCAGCGCCGCCTCCAGCTCAGGCAGCGTCAGCGTGTTTACCCCTTCCCCAAACAGCCGCAGCACCTCGCCAGCCTCGTCGGCGCGGGCCTGCCACGCCGAAAGGTCGCATGCGCCGAGCGAGAACCTCTCCCGCCGCCGGAACCACAGCCCCGCCGGGAGGATGGTCCGCACACAATCGAAAAACGTGCAGAACAGCCGCTCCCGCAGCCAGACCGCAAGCTTCAGCTGCGCAGCGGTCAGCACGGGCTCCGCGTCGAGCACTTCCAACACCGGTTTCAGACCTTCCCCCGTGCCCTCGCGGACTGCCATCACAACGGCTTCCAGCCGCTTGTTGCCCCGCCCGAACGGGACCAGCACGCGGCATCCGATCTCGGGCACGCCCGCGCGCGGGGCAATGTAATCGTATAGCCGGTCGATCGCGTAGGTTGCCGCGTCAACCGCCACTGCGCAGACCTTCATTGCGTCTTGCGCGCCGCGAGCAGCCGGTTCAAAATGCAGTCAGCAAGCTCGGCCTTCGGCATGAGCGGCAGCTGTTCGGGTTCCGCGCCCCGCTGCAGGATGGTCACCACGTTGGTATCCGTCCCAAAGCCCGCCCCCTCGGTCCGCAGGTTATTCGCAATCATAAAATCACAGTTCTTGCTTTCCAGCTTGGCAGCCGAGTTTTCCAGCAGGTCGCGCGTCTCCATCGAGAAGCCGCAAAGCACCTGCCCGGGCCTTTTCCGCTCGCCCGCAGCCTTCAATATGTCGGGGTTCCGCGTCAGCTCGACCGCCATATCGCCCGCCTTTTTCTTCAGCTTGTCATCCGCCGTTTCCACAGGGCGGTAATCGCCAACTGCCGCCGCCTTAATCACAAAATCCTGCTTTGGCAGCGCGGAAAGCACCGCGTCATACATCTCCCGCGCCGAAGTAACCGGCACGGTCTCTACCCCCGCAGGCGGCGCAAGGGAGACCGGCCCGGTCACAAGCGTGACCTCCGCGCCGCGGCGCACCGCAGCTTCCGCAAGCGCATAGCCCATCTTACCGGTTGAATGGTTTGACAGGAAACGCACCGGATCAAGCGCCTCGCGGGTCGGCCCCGCCGTAACCAGCACACGCAGCCCTTCGAGGTCGCGGTCTGCCGCCGCCCGCAGCACCGCTTCGCAGATCACCGCGGGGTCAGCCATCTTGCCGCGCCCGGTGTCGCCACAGGCCAGCCTGCCGCTTTCCGGCTCGACAAACCGCACCCCACGCGCCGTCAAAAGGCGTATATTCTCCTGCACCACCGGGTTTTCATACATATTCGTATTCATCGCAGCGGCCATGACCACCGGCGCACGGGTCGCCATCAAGGTGGTCGTTACCATATCGTCCGCAATGCCGTGGGCCGCTTTCCCGATCACATTCGCCGTGCACGGCGCAATTACGAACACATCCGCCCGCTTGGCCAGCGAAATATGCTCGACCTCCCAAGGGAAGTCCCGCTCAAACAGGCCAGTCACGACCCTGTTGCCCGAAAGCACCTCCAAAGTCATCGGCGTGATGAACTCACAGGCGGACTTTGTCATAATTACAAAGACCTCCGCCTGCTGTTTTTTGAGACGCGAAACGAGATCGGCGGCTTTGTAAGCCGCGATCCCGCCTGTCACGCATAATACGATTTTCTTATCCTTCAAATCCATTGGCAGCTCAAATCTCCTCAGGCATGGACTCCGCAGCCTCCGCAAAGGTATCCACCGTTTCGGTGTCCCCCTCGGCCAGCTCCTCTGCGCCTTCCGCCATCTCTTCCGGCTGCGGCACAATACGCGGCCCCTCGCAATAAACGATCTCGCCGGCGGCGATCTCATCCAACGCCAGCTTGACCGCCTTATCCGGCAGCTTTTCGCCGGCCTCCTCCGATTCATCGGACAGGTCCCTCGCGCGCTGCGCCGCAAGGTTGACCAGCAAATACCGGTTGTTGACCCGTGCCATCAATTCATTCATGGATGGTTTTAACATAACTCCTGTTTCCTCCCTGGTTTGAAAAGCGGTTTGCCCGCCTGTTCGTAATGTACTCTTTCCCTTTATCCGCGGTTCCCTAAAACAATTTGCTTCAGCTGCCCCACCGCATTTTCGACCCTGTCATTTACCACAACATAGTCAAATTGAGCCTGATATTCCAGTTCCCGGCGCGCGGCTTCCAGCCGCTTCAGCACCTTTTCCTCGCTTTCGGTACCGCGCCCGCGCAAACGCCCGGCAAGCTCCTCCAAAGACGGCGGCGTCAGGAATACCAGCACCGCGTCCGGGCGCTTGGCATGCACCTGCATCGCGCCCTGCACGTCAATCTCCAGCACAACGTCCATGCCCTCCGAAATGCGCTCGTCCACCGGAGCTTCCAGCGTCCCGTAATAATGATCGACATATTTTGCATATTCTAAAAAGGCTTTTTCTGCAATTTTTTGCTGGAATTCCCGCTCGGTCAGGAAATAATAATGCACGCCGTCCTGTTCGCCCGGGCGCGGGGCACGGGTCGTGGCGGATACCGACAGGAAAATCCCCGGCGCCTGCGCCAGCAGCTCATGCAGCACCGTCCCCTTCCCTGCGCCTGACGGGCCTGTAAAAACATACAGCCTACCCTTACGCATCTTCATCCTCCTCGCCGTCCCGGCTTGACATGCGCCCCGCAACGGTTTCCGGCTGGATCGCCGAAAGCACGACATGGTCGCTGTCCATAATAATAACCGCCCGTGTGCGCCGTCCGTAGGTCGCGTCCACAAGCACCCCCCGGTCGCGCGCCTCCTGGATAATGCGCTTGATCGGGGCCGATTCCGGGCTGACAATCGCAACCAGACGGCCCGCGGAAACCATGTTGCCAAAGCCGATATTGATCAGTTTCATATTGCCCCTCCAAATCAGCAGCGTCCCCTTCCCCGCGCACGGGCAGGGCCCCCTGCCGTCTGCACGTCATTCGATATTCTGCACCTGCTCGCGGATCTTCTCAATCTCCGCCTTGAGCTCGACCACCAGCCGGGAAAGCGTGATATCATTTGCCTTTGACCCAATCGTATTGGCTTCCCGGTTCATTTCCTGCACGAGAAAATCCAGCTTGCGCCCAACAGCGCCCCCTTCGTCCAGCATCAGCCCGAGCTGGCTGATATGGCTGCGCAGGCGCACGGTTTCCTCATCGACCGCCGCCTTATCCGCAAAAATAGCCGCTTCGGTCAAGATGCGCTGCTCATCAACCTGTGTGCTTTCCAGCACCTCCTGCATCCGTTTCCACAGCTTTTCCCGGTACGCCGCAACCCGTTCGGGCGCACGCGCCTCGACTTCGGCAACCAGCCCCAGGATGGTCTGCGCACGGCTGCGCACATCCTCCGCCAGCTTGCGCCCTTCGCGCTCGCGCATCACGTCAAACTCCTCCGCAGCCTGACGGAAGGCTTCCAGTACATCAGCCGACAATTCATCCGCGTCGACCTCCGCATGACGGCTGGACAGCACCTCTGGCAGTTTGGCCACGCCTAAAACGCTGATGTTGTCTGCGAGCCCGAACTGGTCACGCAGCCGCCGGAGCGCTTCAATATAACTGCCTGCAAGCCGCTCATTCAGCAGGATCTCGGTATCTTCCGCCCCATCGGCGTCAATCGCGACATAAATATCCACCCTGCCCCGCGCGATGCGCCCGGAAGCCGCCTTTTTCAGCACATCCTCCAAGAACCCATAGGCGCGCGGCGCTTTCACCGTGCAGTCCAAATACCGGTGGTTGACTGCGCGCACCTCGGCGGTAATCTCACGCCCGTGCGCAGACAGGCGCGCGCGGCCATAGCCGGTCATGCTTTTCATGAAATTTTACCCCTTTCTGTCTGTATCCATCTCTGCGCGGCCACACCGGCAGTCACCCCGGCTTCCCGCGGCATCTGGAAACACAAATGCGAAATATCCATTCCCCTTACCTGTGGAAACGCCCTATCCAACGGCGCATCCCCGCAAAAATCCGCGCCATGCAGAAGTCATAATATATCAGGAACACCGTCCAGCCGCCTGTAATGCACGCCAGGATCATCGGCGACAGATGCCCGAGCTCGTCAACCAGCCCAAGCCTGATCACCACCACAGACAGCAGCACCCAAAACACCACCAGACCGGCCTTCCACGCCAGCCGCACCCATTTCCTGTGCCACGGCGCCGAAAAGCGCACGGCAGTGTACAGCCCCAAAACCAGCGCATAAATCAGCGCCGTAAATTTATCCGGCAGCAACAGGACGGCAAGCAGCGAGGTTGCCGCATAGACCAGCCGCCCGACACTCGCCTCCCCCCGCAGGAAAAACAGCGCAGGGACAAGCGCCGCCAGCAGCGCCGCCGCACCGGACGCAATTTCAAACAGGGAACCCAAGCCCAGCAGCATCATGGAAACGCCGACCAGCAGCCCTCCCTGCGCAACGCTGCGCGCCTTCACCGGTCAGCACCCCATATTGCAGCAGTTGCAGCACATGGACAGGCACAACAGGTTTGCGCAGCAGTCACAAGCGTCCGCACGCTGCATCGGGCGGTAGCCGCCATAAGCGCCTGTCATATTTACCATATTCAGCGCCGAATGGTACTCCGCATTGGCAGGGTCCATTGCGCATGCCTGCTGATAGCAGCGCGACGCTTCGTCATACCAGCCTTTTTTATAATACACCGTGCCCATCAGGAAAAACCACTCCGCGTCGCGCTGGCTGGTGCGCTGAAGCAGCTCCTCGGCAAGATTCAGGTTGCCCGCGTTGATCGCTGAACGGATCTGCCCATACATGCTGCCGGGAGTGCCCTGCTGATAAGCCTGGCGGCTTTGTTGGCCATACCCCTGGTAACCCTGCTGCCCGTAGCCGCCCGCAGAGGAAGCGCGCCCCGAACGCTCATTCATAATCTGGTCGTAAGCCTCATTGATCTCTTTCATGCGCTGCTCAGCAAGGTCGGCCAACGGGTTGTTGACATAGTTGTCAGGATGGTATTTCCGCGCGAGCTCACGATAGGCGCGCTTGACATCATCGTCACTGGTCTGCGGCGTAACGCCCAGCAGTTTATAAGGATCCATGACGCATTCGTCCTCCGTTCATTTGATAAGTCCCGTCCAGCACCTGCCGCGTAACGGCAGGCAGGCCCAGCCAGATGATATTTTCAATCAGACCCGCATCGCGCCGCGCCCCGAGCAAATCGAAAGCGGTGCAGATATCCACAAGGGAACGCTCGAGCGTACACTCCATCGGCTCGCGTACAGCGGACAGATCGGCGCTTTGCAACCCAAAACGCAGCGCAACCGGGTTATAACCGCCAGTGGACAGGTCGTCTGCAAGGTCTGCACACGCGTCGGCCAAATACACCCAGCGCCCAGTATGGTAAAACAGCTGGCGCAGGATCCGTTCACGATCATCCCCGGTCGGCGGCACAGCGGCAGCAAGCAGGCGCGCCGTCGTATCAGCGGCCCGGTCAATCGAGTCGCAACGCGCCCCCTCTAACGCCGCAAGCTGCGAAATACACGCCTGCACCTCACGGTCGACCTCCGGAAGCCGCGCCGCCGCGCGCCGGTAGCCCGGCCGCGCCAGAAAACGCAGCACCCGCGCCCCCAGCCGCTTCAGCCCGCGCTCATCACAGACAGAATCGCACAGCTTATGGTAATTGAGCAGGACGCTCACGTCCGCCGCCCAATCCAGCGCGTCGCTCCCGGTACAGACGCGCCGCGCCCGGAAGGGCGAAGCCCCGCACCTGCGGCGGCCCGAGCAGCCCCCTTCACCGGTGCAGCCGAGGACCAATGCGAAAAACACCATATCATAGCTCAAAAAAAGGGTATGGACCCTTCCGCACCGGGATCGGATAGCATGGCAGAGCCCGCAATAGACCTCTTGGAAGCGGTCCAGCTCGCGCACGCGCAATTCGTCCTTCACGGGCCGGATAAACCCAAACATTTCAGCGCCTCCCGTTGGAAGGGGCCGCGCCCTCCCAGCTATTCTCTATATTTTACTAGATTTCCCCCACAATTACAAGCCTGTGCAGGCCAGAAGAGCCATAATTTACAAAAAATTTTGGAAATCCCGGCAAACAGCGCTCAGCCCGCAGCACGGGAAACGATCGTAAACACCATCGTCCCACGCGCTTTATAACGCTTATTATACTGAATTGCACTGACAACCCCCAGCACAAACCCAACGATGCCAAGCGCCGCTGCGCCGCCCTCGCCGAGCCCAAACAAGCTCCCAACAGCAAAAAGCCCAAAAAACAACACCAGCGGAACGGCATAAACAATCGCCGCAAGCCCCATCAGCTGGCGAAACTCGCCCTCAATGACCACCCGCTCATTCGGCTGTGCGCCTATCGCGTTGACCGCTTCCGCGAGAATCGGCCCGGAAACCATTTCAGTACACCCGCCGCCGCACTTTGCGCAGTCATGCCCGCACGCCGACTGGCGCGTAACCTCAACTTCCGCCTTGCCATTCGGCAGCAGACGCTTTACCACCGCATTCTGTGTCATAATCATCCTCCATCTATTCCGTCCCGCCCGCAGGCGGAATGAAGTTTTTACTCGATTTTTTTACAAAAAAATCGCGGGTGCAGCCCGTAGGCCACTATCCTTATTCCCGCGCTGTGCGCGGTTCAATTGAGTGTGGCAGAGCCCTGCCGCTGCCCGCGCAGGGCCGGGATTCCAACGGGCAGCGCCCTTTGGCGCCCGCTGCGAAGGCGAACTAAAACGGCGCAAACTCCTCCATAATGCGGCACGCCGCGCGCATACCGTCAACCGCCGCGCTCATAATCCCCCCGGCGTACCCAGCGCCCTCCCCGCAGGGGATCAGCCCCTCTGCGCTGACGCTGAAAAGCCCCTCGCCGCGCGGGATGCGCACCGGCGAAGATGTGCGGGTCTCCGGCGCGGTCAGCAACGCGTCCGCACTGTCAAAGCCGCGCATTTTCCGCCCGAATACCGGCAGGCAGCGGCGTATCTGCCCCTCCACAAACGGCGGCAGGACAGCAGACAGGCTGCCATATGCCACCCCCGGCTCATAGGTCGGCAGGATCGCCCCAGGCCCCGTGCTCGGCACGCCGCGCAAAAAATCCCCCACCGTCTGGCAGGGCGCATAATAGCCGCCCGCTGCCGCATAAGCCGCACGCTCCAGCCCGCACTGGAACGCAATGCCCCCAAGCGGCGTGCCATCGTCAAAATCCTCCGGCGCAACCGAAACTGCCAGCGCCGCGTTGGCGTTCCTGCCGTCACGGGCATGATAGCTCATACCATTCGTGACAACACCCCCGGGCTCGCTCGCCGCCGCAACGACCAATCCGCCCGGGCACATGCAGAACGAATAGCACGCACGCCCATTTTCCCGATGGGAAAGCGTATATTCCGCAGGCGGCAGCGCCGGATGCCCTGCCAGCCTGCCATACAAGGCGCGGTCAATCAATTCCTGCGGATGCTCGATGCGCACGCCGACCGAAAACGGCTTCGGAAGCAGCTCCACCCCCACACGGTGCAGCATCGCAAAGGTATCCCGCGCACTATGCCCGACCGCAAGTACCACGCGTTCACAGGCGACCGCCTGCCCGTCAGCCAACACCGCCGCAAGCCGTCCGCCCCGTACCTCAACGCCGGTCAGCGGAGTGCGGAAACGCACCTCGCCGCCGCTTTGCACAATCGCGGTACGCATGGCCTTCACAACATCTTTCAGCAGGTCGGTGCCGATGTGCGGCTTGGCAAGCCGTAAAATCTCCTCCGGCGCGCCGTTTTCCACCAGGGTTTGCAGAACCGCTTCGCACAGCGGGTCATGGGTGCGGGTGGTCAGCTTGCCGTCTGAATACGCGCCCGCTCCGCCCTCACCAAATTGGATATTGCACGCAGGGTCAAGCTCCCCGCCCTTCTGGAACCTCCGCACCGCACGGTCGCGCTCCGCAAGGTCGCCACCGCGCTCCAAAACCAACGGCCTGTAACCGTACCGCGCAAGCAGATGAGCACAGAACAGCCCGGCAGGCCCCAGCCCCACAACAACCGGCCGGTGCGCCAGCCGCTTTTTCCCCAGCACCGGCGCAAACGCCGCGCTGGGTTTATAACGAACAGAGGGCATTTGCAGATGCTCCGCAAATGCCTCCTCCCCTTCGACCCCGTCAATCAGGACAGAGCACACTTTTTGAATCTTCCCGTGCCGCGCGTCGATGGAACGGCGGTAAAGCGAGGGCCTCCCCTCGTGCAGCCCGCAGGTGCGCATGGCAGGCGCGAAAGCTTCCTCATCCGGCGCATCAAACGGCAGACGTATCCCGGTCACAAGCAGGCTCATGCCGCAGCCTCCCCTTCCGGGGCAGCGGGATCGGCTGCGGGCTCCTGCCCGGAAGGATCAGCTTCCCCTGCCGCAGGCTCTGCGGGCTCCCCTTCGCCTTCCGGAAGCCCGTCCGGTTCTTCGGGCTCTGTGCCCTCTACCTGCCGAAGCATGACGTTCACGGACTCCGGCGCTTCAATGACCGCTACGCCTTCTGCGCCATCCAACGTCACTGCCAGCACAGCCTGCTGCATCCCGACTTCAAACTGCCCGGGCGTAAGCGACGCAACCGCCTGGATTTCCTCACCGGTCATCCCGTCCACCACAGCGGACGGCCCGCGCACCGTAACCGGCACAGCGCCGGTAATCAGTACGGCTTCCCAGCCCTCGTCATCACCCAAATCGACCATGATATGATCAAGCTCAAAGGTGCGGGTGGACACATTCTGGAAGGATACCGCAATCACAGCCGTGCGCGGCTCCCCTGCAACCGGGGCCACGCCGGAAGGCATGCGGATGGGCAGCTCAAGCGTCCCGTCCCCGTCCAGCGCGCCGAGGTCGACGCTGCCGATCACAATCCCCTCCTGCGCGAGCTGGTCAACCAGCGCAGGCTCGCCGCGGACCTTGATGCTCTGCGGCTGGACGTCGACCGTCGCCATATCCCCTGTCAGCCCGGGCGCTTCCGCCACGTCCACGCGCAGCGGCACGATCCCCTCCTTGAGCACGTTCAGCGACAGGCTGACGCCGCCGGACAGGATTTCCAGATGGTTCTCCTCCGCGTCAACAAAGTTGCCCTCACGGTCAAGGAAGGTCACGGGCGCTTCATCGGTCAGGCTACCGGTCACGCCCTCAGCAGAGATGGTCGCACGGGCATAGCTGATCTGGCTGACGACCTGGGCAGGGCCCCGCACCGTCAGCGTCCCCCGGTCAGGCGACACGCTGTCATAGAGGTAGCCCTCCGCCGGTACGCCCTCCACATACGGCTCAACCGGTACGTCACGCGTAACGACCTCGTCCACCCACACTTCGATCAGGCGCGGGCTCGTCGACCGCACCGAAATCCCCAGGTTGTTCGGGTACTGGAGGGTATAGCGCACCTTTGTGCGCCCGGGCTCGGTAATCGCCTGCACATCTGCAACCGCATAGATGTCTTCCATGTTTTTCTTGTTCAGCTCTGCAACCGCCGAGCCGCGCGCCTCAATATCAACCCGTACGGTCGCTTCCTTGCCCTCAATGATCGAAAAGCCGGTGTTGGTCAGCAGCGTCTGCTCGTTCTCAATACGCACCGGCACATTATCAATGGACTGCTGGCGGGACTTCTCCGAGGTCAGCTGTACAACCGCCCACAGCGAGATTGACAGCATCACCGACAGCAAAATGGTCGGCAGATTGCTTTTTTTCCAGAAATCCTTCACTTTTTCACCTTCCACTTACCAAGCACAGCGGTTTTCTTCCGCTCCCCGCCCTCGTTCATCAATTCGCTGACAAGCACCTTGCGCAGCAGCTCCGGCGTGAGGTGCCGCTTGAGCATCCCGCCGATCGCGACCGAAATGCCGCCGGTCTCCTCCGAAACCACCACGAGCACCGCGTCCGAGCTCTCGCTCATGCCAACAGCGGCACGGTGCCGCGTCCCGAGGTCGCGCGAGAGGTTCTGGCTCCCCGACAGCGGCAGCACGCACCCGGCGGCAAGCACACGCCCGTTCCGGACAATCATTGCACCGTCGTGCAGCGGGGAATTATGGAAGAAAACGTTCTTGATGAGCTCTGGTGAAGGCGCGGCGTCTACCTGCGTGCCGGTCTTGACGATCTCGCCCAGCTTTTCCTGCCGCTCGCATACGATCAGCGCCCCGGTCTTGGTCTGGCTCATGCTGCCGCAAGCGGCGACAACCGCGGTGATCATGGACTCTACATCGCCTTTTTCTTCTTCATGCCCCATGAGAATCTTGGTAACGCTGCCCTTGCCCAGCTGCTCCAGCATCCGCCGCAGCTCCGGCTGGAAGATAATGAAAGCACTGATCAGCCCGTAGCTCATCACCTGCTCAAACACCCAGCTGATGGTGTTCAGGTAAAAAAAGTTTGCCGTCGCCATCACGAGGAACAGAACGAAAATGCCTTTTGCAAGCCGGAACGCGGCGGTATCCCGCAAAAGCTTCATCGCTCTGTAAATCAGGTAGGCAACCAGCGCGATGTCAATATAGTCGCTGATCCCTGCCATCCGGAAAAGGGCGATAAAGGTCGCCCACAGTTCTCTCAAATTTTGCTCTATCTGCATGCCTCGCACCCTATCTTATAAAAGCTTGCGGGGGCTCGCCCCCTGCCTGTCAATATACCTTGATGCAGCACGGTTCCCATGCCCATACTCTTTTATCTTACCACACCAGCCTGCGCTTGTGAAGAGCCTTCCGGAAGATTTCACATAATTTTCATCATTTTACCCAAACCATCCGCTGAACAGACGCCTTACAGCACCGGGCAAAGTAAAAACAGCGTCCCCGCCCATTCTCCCGCGCAGGAACGCCGCTTTTTCGTTCGCCAAACTGCCGTTTACACGCTGCAATCCCTTAGAGCCTGTTTGACAGCTTCCCAAACGCTGTCTGACAGGTCTCTTGCTGCCATCCGGCATTTCTCGAGCTATGGCACAAGCCCTTAAAGCAACTCCAAAACCCGGCAGACCAGCCGCCGCAGGTCGCCGCCTTTGCGTGCCGCTGTCTCGTTCACTTCCTCGCCGGACAGCGCCTGTGGAAGCACCCCTGCCGCCATGTTGGTAATCATTGAGAACGCAAGCACTGGCAGCCCGCAGTGCGCGGCAGCAATGGCCTCAAAGACGGTCGACATCCCGACCGCGTCGCCGCCCAGCGTCCGGAATGCCCGGATCTCCGCAGGCGTTTCAAACTGCGGGCCGTTCACGCCGACATAGACCCCCCTGCGCAGCCGGATACCGCAGTCCTCCGCAGCCTGCACAGCAATACTGCGCAGCTGCGGTGCATAGGCGTAGCTCATATCATTGAACCGGGGCCCCAGCTCGTCGAGATTCGGCCCGGTCAGCGGGCTTTTCCCGGTGAGGTTGATGTGGTCGTCGATCAGCATCAGGTCGCCCACTTCAAAGCCGGTGTTGATGCCGCCCGCCGCGTTGGTCAGCATCAGCGCCTTCACACCAAGCAGCTTCATCAGCCGGACAGGGTACACAATCGCTTCCGGCGGGTGCCCCTCATAACCGTGCAGCCGCCCCTGCATACAGAGCACCTGCCGCCCCGCAAGGGTTCCCGCGACAAAGCGGCCCGCATGATCCGGCGCGGTCGAGACCGCCATGTGCGGCACATCCGCATATGGCACAATGACCGCGTTTTCAATCTCCTCCGCAATGGGGCCGAGCCCCGAGCCCAGCACCAGCCCAAATTCCGGCTGCGCCCCCAAGCGCTGCCTCAGCGCCGCAAGGGATTCTTCAAAACACTTCATTTCAGCCCCTCCAAAATACCGTCGGTTTCCTTCTGCACCATGAACTGCACCTTTTCAATATCGATCGTTTTGTATTCGCCATCCTGATAAAGCACCTTCCCGTCGACCATCGTCAGGCGCACATCGGAACCCTGCGCGGCGAAAACAAGGTTATTGACAAGGTCGGTTTTCGGGTACATCCACGGCTTATCAAGGTCAAACACGACCAGATCAGCGGGCGCGCCCTCCCGGATGGCCCCGCAGCCGCTGCGGCCCTGCGAACGCCAGCCTTCCACCGTCGCCGCCGCGAGCGCCTGCGCGGGCGTGACAACGGTCGGGTCGCCGGAACGGCCCTTATAGAGCGCCGCGAACAAAAACAGGTCTTTCATCAGGTTCAGGTTGTTATTTGATGCCGCGCCGTCGGTCCCAAGCGCAACATGAATGCCGCTTTCGAGCATCCTCGGCACGTCGGCAAACCCGGAAGCCAGCTTCATATTGCTGACCGGGCAGGCCGCAACCGTTACATTTTTTTCTTTCAGGAGTGCAAAATCCTCGCCCTCCAGCCAGACGCAGTGCGCCGCAGTCGTGGGCTGGTCAAACAGTCCGAGGTCGTAAAAATACCGTACCGGGGTTTTTCCGTGGCGCTGCTTGCAGCCCTCAACCTCCGCCTGCGTCTCGGAAACATGGACGTGCACCCGCACGCCCGCCTCCTTTGCGTGCTCCGCAACCCCGGCAACTGCACCGGGATGCGAGGTATATTCGCCATGGATACAAAAATCGATCAGCAGCCGTCCTTCGCCCGCGCCGTGGAGGTCGTGCAGGAACGCGATATTATCTGGATAGTTGGAGAGGCTTTTGTAATCCGTACCATCAAACACGGTCAGGCCGCGGCAGAGGTTGCATTTCATCCCGCTTTCGAGCACCGCCCGTGCCATCGCCGGGATGCGCATATACATATCCGTAAACGAGCAGACCCCAAAGCGCAGCATTTCCGCCGCCGCAAGCAGCGTCCCGGCGTACATGCTGCTGTCCGTCATCCGGTCTTCGAACGGGAATACCTTCTCATTCAGCCAGCGATGGAGCGGCAGGTTTTCCGCATACCCGCGCAGCAGCACCATCGGCGCGTGGCTGTGGGCGTTGACAAAGCCAGGGGTCAGCAGCGCGCGCCGCCCGTCAAAGCGATCCCCCCAGCCGCCCTCTGGGGGCCGCGCACCGATATAGGCGATTTTCCCGTCCCGCACACCGACGGACTGCCCTTCCGCAACCGTGAAATCCTCTTGCAGCACCGAAATATTTTCAAAAAGCATTCCATTTCCACACCTTTCCATGTTTTCTATAGTATAGCACACAAAGCGGCCGATGAAAACCTCGAAAGCGGTTTTCGCGGCCCGTTTCAGGCAGCCGGAATATCCGGGCCGCAGCCAACCGGCAAGCCGTCACCGTTTCTTTTTCGCCTTTGCCCAGCCCTTCGGCTTCCCGCCCGAGCGGGAAGGGCGGGGCTTCTGCGGGCCCGGCCGCGAAGCCCTCTGCGGCTCCCGCGCGGCGACGTGCTCCCCTGGCAGCGGCCTGATCAGGCATTCCTTTCCCCATCCGATCAGATCCTCGCGCCCCGCTTCCCGCAGCGCTTCGGCAACCAGCCCCCGCTTGTCCGGCCTGCGCCATTGCAGCAGCGCACGCTGCATCGCCTTTTCGCGCGGTGTTTTCGCGACATAGACCGGCTCCATCGTGCGCGGGTCGAGCCCTGTGTAATACATTGCGGTAGACAGCGTTCCGGGCGTTGGGTAAAAATCCTGCACCTGCTCCGGCATATAGCCGATGGAATGCAGGTAGCACGCAAGCTTGACCGCGTCGCGCAGCTTCGACCCCGGATGCGACGACATCAGGTAAGGCACGAGGTATTGCTTGCGCCCGAGCTTTTCATTGATTTTCGCATAGCGGGCGCGGAAGCGTTCGTACACCTCAAATGACGGTTTGCCCATATAATAAAGGACATTATCGGACATATGCTCAGGCGCAACCTTCAGCTGCCCGGAAATGTGGTGCTTTACCAGCTCGGAAAAGAAGGTATCGTCATGCTCCGCCATCATGTAATCATAGCGCAGTCCGGAACGGACAAACACTTTTTTGACTCCTGGCACCTCGCGCAGCTTGCGCAGCAGGGCGAGGTAGTCGCGGTGATCGGCTTCCAGCTGCCTGCACGGCGAAGGGAACAGGCAGCGTTTCCCAGTGCACAGGCCGTGCTTTTCCTGCTTTTTGCAGGACGGGTGGCGGAAATTCGCAGTCGGCCCCCCTACGTCGTGAATATAACCCTTAAAGCCAGGCATCTCTGCAATCTGTCCGGCCTCGCGTAGCACGGATTCATGGCTGCGCACCGAGATATACCGCCCTTGGTGGAACGCAAGCGCGCAGAAATTGCACGCGCCGAAGCAGCCGCGGTTGTGGATAATAGAAAACTGCACCTCCGCGATTGCAGGCACGCCGCCAAGCGGTTCATAGGATGGATGATAGGTGCGGGTATACGGCAGTGCGTAGACGTGATCCATCTCGGCAGTTGTCAGCGGCAGCGCGGGCGGGTTTTGCACCAGCACGCGGCGGCCGTGGCGCTGCAAAACGGCGCAGCCCGAAACATGGTCGGCGTTGTCATACTGCTGTTTGACCGATTGCGCATAGCACGCTTTATCTGCGCACACCTCTTCAAAGGAGGGGCACTCGGCGACGGGGAACGGCACATCGGGCTCCTGCGCCAAATAGGCCGTCCCGCGCACCTCCCGCAGTGCTTCCGCGCCCTTTTTCCCACTTTTCAGGTTGTTTGCCAGCTCCACAACCGATCGTTCCCCCATGCCATACATGAGCCCGTCCGCGCCTGACGACGCCAGCACCGAGGGCATCACGCGGTCGGCCCAGTAGTCGTAATGCGCAAACCTGCGAAGCGACGCTTCCAGCCCGCCGAGGTACACGGGCACATCCGGGAACGCCTTCCGGGCAAGCATAGCATAGACGGTTGCGGCGCGGTCGGGGCGCTTGCCCCCGACCCCGCCGGGGGTGTAGGAATCATCATGCCGCCGTTTTTTCGCTGCCGTATAATGGGCGACCATCGAATCGAGGTTGCCTGCGTTTACCAGCACCGCATAGCGCGGCCTGCCCATCTCCAGGAAATCGTGTTCGTCGCGGAAATCGGGCTGTGACAGGATCGCGACGCGGAAGCCCGCATCTTCCAGCACGCGGGAAATGACCGCCGTCCCAAAGGACGGATGGTCAATGTAAGCGTCACCCGTAACCAGCAGGAAATCACAGTAAAACCAGCCGCGGGCTTCCATATCGGCACGGCTGACAGGTAAAAATTCGCTCATATAAAACCACCTTCATAACGCGTAGGCCAAAGGGCGTTGCCCTCCGCAGGCGGCGCCATGGGACGCTGTCCCCTGGACCCCTGGCCCTCCTCGGGCAGCACCAAAGGGCTCTGCCCTCTGGACTCCCGCGATTTTTTTGTAAAAAAATCGAGTAAAAACTTCATTCCGCCTGCGGGCGGGAACACTCCCCCACCTGCGGCAATAAAGCAACAAACATACGATGATACAACAAAACAGATCCCAACAGAGTATCCCGTTTGAATCAATCTATTCTATGGAATCCTTGTCGACTGATTTTGATTGTATCATATCTGCTTGCATGATACAAGCTTGAAACCACCATGCTTTTCAAGTGCCGAACGGTTTTTTGCATAAACCTCAGCGGTTCCCCACATACTAGCTTAAAAAAGGGGTGACGAAATGGCATACCGCAAAAAAACAAAAAACCGCAGCCGTCTTTTGATCACGGGAGCGCTCGCCGGTCTTGCGAACGGTTTTTTCGGTGCGGGGGGCGGTCTGTTCCTGGTTCCGCTGCTGGCCGGCTGGGTGGGGCTCGAGGAACGGCGCGCCTTTGCAACGTCGGTTGCAGTCATCCTGCCCTTGTCGGTCGTGTCCGTGCTGGTCTATCTGCAAAAAGGCGATATCCAGCTGCTTTCTTCACTCCCCTATCTCGCGGGCGGGGCTGTAGGCGGCATGATTGCAGGCAAGATTTTTCAGCGCGTACAAATGATGTGGCTGCACCGGATTTTCGGCGCGCTCATCCTTTATGGCGGGGTACGTGCGCTGTTGCTGCTTTAAATGGAGGGCGGAAAATTGTTTTGGGAATTGATGGTAGGGCTCCTGACCGGTATTTTATCCGGTTTTGGCGTAGGCGGCGGCTCCCTGCTGATGCTGTACCTGACGATGTTTGCAGGTGTCCAGCAATATGCGGCGGGGGGGATCAACCTGCTGTACTTCATCGCCTGCGCGCCAGCAGCGCTCTGGTCACACGTGAAGAACGGCCTTGTAGAGCGTCCCGCTGTACTCTGGTGTACCCTGGCAGGACTCCCCGTTTCGGTTGCCGCCGCATTTCTGGCGTCGTGGATCAATGTTGACCTGCTCCGCCGCGCGTTTGGGGTACTGCTGCTTTATATCGGCGTCCGGGAACTGCGGGCCGGAAGGAAAAAGGGGACGGAGACACAAGAAAAGGCGCCATCAGATTTGTAACGATATGTCCCATAACCGGCAATCCGCAGGCAAGAGCAGCCGGATATTGCTTTATGATCCGGAATGCCATTGGCCCGGCTGCTGAAATATCCCGGCAAAACCGCAGCCTGTGCCATCCTAAAACAAACGTCAAAGCAAACGTCGTGCTTTTCCGCACATGCTTTTTTTCGATAAAGCGGTGAAATTCAACCTTGCAAAATCATGCAAAATGTGGTATCCTGTTAAATGACTGTAAACTACATCGGATTGGAGTATCAAAAATGCAATCATTGGAAATCATCGTATTTATCATTTATCTCGTATTCATGCTGTCAATTGGCGTCTATTTCTTCTTTAGGGATAAGAACGGCGGCGAAAAGACCTATTTCCTCGGCGACCGGAAAATGGGCGCATGGGTGGCTGCGCTCTCTGCGGGCGCGTCGGACATGAGCGCATGGGTACTTATGGGCCTCCCGACCTCCATCTACGCGCTGGGGCTCGGGCAGGTATGGATTCCCGTCGGTCTTGCGGTCGGCTACACAATCAGCTGGCTCGTGCAGGCGCCGCGCCTGCGCCGGTTCTCGATCGTTGCGAATGACTCCATCACCGTTCCGCAGTACCTGACCAACCGTTTCTTGTCGAAATCGCGTACCCTGCAGGTCATTTGCGCGGCTGTTTTCCTGTTCGCATACACGGTTTATTCCGCATCCAGCATCAAGGCGTGCGGCACGCTGTTTAACACGGTTATCGGCATGGACCCCACCATTGCGATGTATCTCGCTGCAATTATCATTATCAGCTACACCTTCCTTGGCGGCTTTTCTGCGGTCTGCTGGACCGACTTTTTCCAGGGTATGCTGATCCTGGGCGCAATGTTTATCGCACCGATCTTTGCGGCAGTCCTGCTTGACCCCGCGTCCGCCTCTGCGACCCCGGCGGGCTTCTTTAACCCCTTCACCAGCTGGCAGGATATTGTGTCCGGGCTTGCATGGGGGCTCGGCTATTTCGGTATGCCGCATATCATTATCCGTTTCATGTCGGTTCGCTCCCAGAAGGATCTCAAAAAATCGGCAAAAATCGGCATTACCTGGACGGTACTGATCGTAATCTTTGCAGCCCTGATCGGCGTAATCGGGCGCATGTTCCTTGGCTTTGACGAGAGCATTAACCAGAATTCCCTGGTATTTATCGCAATGGTACGCCGCATCTTCCCCGGCTTGATTTCCGGCGTGCTCTTGTCCGCCGTCCTCGCAGCGTCTATGAGCACCGCCGACAGCCAGCTGCTTTCAGCAGCTTCCGCATTCGCAAGCGATGTTTACAAGCCGATCCTGCGCAAAGATCAAGCGAGCGACAAGGAAATGATGTGGGTCGGACGCGCAGTTGTCGCAGTGATCGCGATTTGCGCGCTGATGATCGCCTCAAACCCCAACGCAGGCTCTATTATGGATCTGGTTTCAAACGCATGGGCAGTCTTTGGCTCATCGTTCGGCCCGGCAATTATGCTCAGCCTGTTCTGGAAACGCCTGAACTTTGCAGGCGCAGTTGCAGGCATCCTCACAGGCGCGGCAGTCGACCTCATCTGGTATGTATTTCTCACCGCGTCTACCGGGATCTATGAACTCGCTCCCGGCTTCCTCGCCGGACTGGTTGTAGCGGTAGTCGTATCTCTCTGCACCAAAGAGCCTTCGGCAGAAGTGCAGCAGCTGTTTGACCGCGCAGTCGCTTACAAAGAGTAACACTCCCCTGTTTCGATCAAAAAACAACCATTTTAGGTACAGGACCTCCGGCTCAGCCGGAGGTCTTAATTATTTGTTGTCTGGCTGGCAACATCACTTTACCCAACAAAACGATAAATATATCAAAAAAGCAGTGCGGGCCATCCGCATAGCAGATGGCCCGCACTGCCCCGATAAGGATAAAATAAGGCCAGCGGAAGACAACCTCACGGTGCCGAGCCTCCATTTTTACGTGAGCGCGTCATACTGCTCGGCGCTGACCGGCTCGCACCATTCGTTTGCAGTTTCCTCGCCAGGGCACTCAACCGCAACATGAGAGAACCAGCTGTCCTTGGCCGCGCCGTGCCAGTGCTTCACGCCGGTCAGGATGGTCACAACGTCGCCAGGTAACAGCTCCTGCGCGTCCTTTCCCCACTCCTGATACCAGCCGCGCCCACCGGTACAGAGCAGAATTTGCCCGCCGCCCGACTTTGCTTTGTGAATATGCCAATTGTTGCGGCACCCCGGCTCAAAGGTCACATTTGCCATAAAGACAGTCTTTTGCGGGTCGGTCAGCGGTTTCAGATAGCTGTTGCCGACGAAATACTTCGCGTATGCGTCATTCGGCGCGCCGATGCCGAACAGACCGCCGTCTTTGCCTTTGTCGTCCTGATAGACCTCGACCGCCATACGGAACGCCGCCCACGCGTTGGGCCAGCCCGCGTAAAACGCCAGATGGGTCAGGATTTCTGCCATTTCGCCGCTCGTCACGCCGTTTTTCTTCGCGCTTGCCAGATGGAACTGAAAGGAATGATCGATCAGCCCCTTGCTGACTAGCGCGGATACGGTCAGAATGGAACGCATTTTCAGGGAAAGCTGTCCTTCCCGTGACCAGACCTCGCCAAAGAGCACATCGTCGTTTAATGCCGCAAACTTGGGGGCGAATTCCCCGAGGCTGTCCCGGCCTGCTGTCTGCTTTACCATTTTAATTTCCTCCGTTTCGTCGTTTCCTGATAGGTTTTGCTCATTCCTCAAGGGAAAAAGTGGCGCGGATATCGCCACTGCCCAGAATACCCCGCAGTTCCTGCGCCGTCGTGCCCTCAATACGCCCCAAGCGGGTAAAATTCCATGAATTAGTGTCATAATAGATTACAATCTGGTTGCCTTGATATAGGATGATATCGCCTGCCTGCGTGTCGGTCTGCCGGTCGTTGCGGGGAAGGGACTGGCCAATGGGCCCAACCTTCTCCATGCTGCCGTAATCGCTCATTTGAACGGTAAGCGGGCTGTTTGCCAGCAGTTCCCGCAGCGCATCAGCAGAAGAATTATCCTCCAGCGCAGCGGTAAGCGTCGTCCCGTTTATGGTAATCTTCATCATTGCAGATGCGTCCCCTTTCGTCTGCGCAGCGGCATTATGCGCCTGTTTTTCGGGCAAATCCAGCCCGGACACCCAGCTTTCAACCGTTTCACTGGACGCGCTGCCGGAGAAACGCTGCCCATCCAGCCAATTCGCGCCAAATGCCAGCGCATGCAGGTTTTCGGCACTGGAACCGATCGGGCTGCTTCCCGAGGTGCAAAAGGGAACGATCGTTTTTCCGCTGAAATCATAGCTTTCCAGGAAAGTGCTGATAATGCGCGGGGCCTGCCCCCACCAGATGGGATAGCCAAGGAATACGGTGTCATACTGCGCCATATTTTCCACCGAACCGCTGATTGCCGGACGCGCAGAATTGTCGTTCTGCTCCTGATTGGCGCGGCAGGAATCGTTGTTATAGTTCAGGTCGGCGGAAGTGTAGGGTGTTTCCGGCGTAATTTTGTAGAGGTCAGCGTTCAGGATGCTTTGCAGCAGGTTCGCGATATTTTCCGTTTGATTTGTGTTCGAAAAGTACGCAATCAGAACATGCTCTCCCGTGTCCGGCTGTGGCGCAGGCTGTTCCGGCTCAGTCTGCCCCTTTGGCAGCTGGTCAAACGCCATCAGCGCGGCGGCAACCTGCGCCCGGGTTGCGTCCTCTTTCGGCGCGAAGATATTCCCCGAAACCGGAGCAATCACGCCGCTGCTTTCCGCCCACCCAGCGCGGCAGCGGCATAGCCGCCTGCGGCAGCAGCGTCGGAAAAGCCCGCCTCCCCCGCCGATGGGCTTCCTGCATACCTCCAAAAGATGGCGGTCATCTGCTCGCGGGTCACTGGGTCGGCCGTCCCGAACAGGCCGTTATCGTAACCGCTGACCAATCCTTCCCGCAAGGCCCACAGGACGGCGCTGCTGTACCAGCTGCCCTCCACCGTGTCCGGGAAGCTGTCCGTGCCAGTCACAGCGGGTTCGCCCTCAGCGCGATAGAGTACAGCGGCAAGCTGAGAGCGGGTCAGCGTGCTTTCCGGCTCAAAGGTGGTGCTGGTAATCCCCGCCATCAGGCCGTGTTCACGGCAATAGGCAACAGCATCAGCGTACCATGCGCTGGAATCCACATCGGAAAATCCGGTGTCCTCCACGGCGGCACAGGCAAAAGCCGTTAAGAGCAGCGCCGCAGCCATGCTTAAAAGCACCATCCCAAATCGTTTCATTTTTTTCATGCTGATTCCTCCCATTGCATGTCTTTTATAACGATGCCCATTTCCCGGTTCCGGGCTTCGGATATCCTTATGCTAGCACATGGAGCGAACTCCATGTCAAGCCCTTTTTCTCCAATTTTATAGGCTTTTTTCAAAAAGGACATGGTCATAGACGAAACACTGCATACCGGTATCTCACTGGACCGTCTGGATAAAACAGGGGATGAAACATTTCCGCTTGGATGCATCATGCAGCAGCAGATACATTGCCTGGCGCTATTGTGATACCAATCATCTGCGTAAAAAAATAGTGGAATGGATACGTTTTCCGCAAGAAGCAAAAACATATCCTTCCACAATCAGCTCCCAAGCGCAGCAACCATCCCATCCCCTCACCTGGCGGGTATTCCAGGCGGGGCGAACGCCCTGGGCATAGGAGCCATAATGATCAAAGCTTCACTCCGAAATATTACAGTACATAATGCAAAGGCTCAGCCCCAGTCCGTCAACCGGCAGGCAACCGTTTCATAGGGACGCAGCAGCAGCTGGCCTCCTGGTGCGGACACCTCCAGGTAATTCCCGAGCAGCCGTTCGCAGCCGTCCGACCACCGGACAAAGGGCAAGGAAAGTTCTTTCCCGGACAGGTTATTGAATACCCAAAGGGAGTCATTCCCCAGGAAGCGCCGGTAAGCCAGCAGCCGGGTTTCATCCGGGTACAGGAATTCGATTTTCCCATCCGAGATCAGCGGGTTTTCCTTCCGCAGCCGGATCAGCGCCTTGTAAAAATGCAGGATGGAATCTGGGTCTTGCAGCTCCGCCTCCACATTGATGGTACGGTAATTCTCCGGCAGCTGAATCCACGGTGTGCCGTCCGTAAAACCGGCGTTCGGGCTGCCGTCCCACTGCATGGGGGTGCGCCCGTTGTCGCGGGAGCGCTGCCGCAGGATTTCCAGCGCTTCCTCCTTTGTCTTTCCGCTTTCCAGCATAATCCGGTAGTAATTCAGGCTCTCGACATCGCGGTATTGTGAGATATCGGTATAACCGGCGTTGGTAATGCCAAGCTCCTCGCCCTGGAAAATATACGGCGTACCGCGCATCAGGTGAATACACGCCGCCAGCATCTTGGCCGACTGCTTCCAGTAATATTTGTCATCTCCAAACCGTGAAACCGCGCGCGGCTGGTCGTGGTTGCATAAAAACAGCGCGTTCCAGCCCCCCGCCTGCTGCATCCCGGTCTGCCAGTCGGCAAACAGCCGCTTGAGTGCGCCGTAATCAACCGGCTGAAGCTCCCATTTATCGCCGTTTTTATAGTCCACCTTCAAGTGGTGGAAGCTGAACACCATGGAAAGCTCGTTTTCAGTAGTATACCGGATGCAGTTATCCAGCGAGGTCGAGGACATTTCCCCCACTGTGACCATATCGCCGATACCAGCGGCGGCAACCATTTCCTTCAGATATTCATGCACGTGCGGGCCATCGGTGTAGAACCTGCGCCCGTCCCAAACGTCGTCGTCCTCAAACTGCGCCGGTTTGGAAATCAGGTTGACCACGTCGAAGCGGAACCCTTCAACACCTTTGGCCTTCCAGAACCGGAGTACATCCGCAACCGCTTCCCGAACAGCCGGGTTATCCCAGTTGAGATCCGCCTGGGTTTTGTCAAACAGGTGCAGGTACCATTTCCCCAGCTGCGGCACATACTCCCACGCGCTGCCGCCGAATTTGGACTGCCAGTTGGTGGGCGGCGTATCGGGCGTGCCGTCCCGGAAAATATAGAAATTCAAATAATAGGGGTCGCCCGCCAGCGCCTTTTGGAACCATTCGTGCCCGGTCGAGGTATGGTTGAATACCATATCAAACATCAGCTTCATGCCCCGTTCCTTCGTTTCGGCAATCAGCGTCTCCACGTCCCCCATCGACCCGAAAACCGGGTCGATGGAAAGATAATCGGCGACATCATAACCGTTGTCGTTCAACGGGGAGCGGAAAAAGGGTGTCAGCCACAGGTAATCCACGCCCAGCGCCTGTAAGTAGTCCAGTTTTTCGATAATCCCGCGCAGATCACCCAGGCCGTCGCCGTTGCTGTCGTAAAAGGATTTAACGTAGATTTGGTAAACGACTTTATCTTTGAAATTTAGCATTGCTTAATCCTCCAAAGTCATAATCGTGTCGCGGCCTGCCGTTACGGTTTTGCCTGTGTGAAAGACCGGCTTGCAGCCTTTGGACTCCTCCGTAATCACCAGCATTGTGGTTGCGGGATGGCCTGCCGCTTTGATTTTTGCCGGGTCGAAGGAGATGAGCCGGTCGCCTGCCTTGACCTTGTCTCCCTCTTTGATATGCGCGGTGAATCCGTCGCCGTTCATATCGACCGTGTCCAAGCCAATGTGCATCAGGATTTCCATGCCATTTGCCAGCTTCATGCCGCAGGCGTGGTTGCTGCCATCCATCACCACGGAGATTTCCCCATCGGCAGGGGCGACAAGCGTGCTGTCTGTCGGCTCAATCGCAAGGCCGTCCCCCAGCACCTTCTGGGAAAAGACCTGGTCGGGCACTTCGGTGATGGCAATCGCCTTGCCGGACAGGAACGCGCACAGGGATTGCACTTTCGCCGGAACGGTCTGAACGGTGACTGCCGCCGGTACCGGGTCATCCGCCGGAACACCGCCCGCCGCAGCCAGCCTGCGCTTACCGGCTACGCAGGTCAGCACGAACGGAACCACGACCGCAATCAGCGTGCAGATTGCGAAACTGCCCATATATGCGGGCTGGATGGAAAGGATACCGGGCAGGCCGCCCACACCGATGGCATTCGCCGTAGTACTGGTGGCGACGCAGACAACCGCCGCGCATGCGGAGCCAATCATACCGCAGAGGAACGGGAAACTGTGCTTGAGGTTGACGCCGAACATCGCCGGTTCGGTGACACCGAGGTAACAGGAGATGCAGGACGGAACGTTGACCTCCTGCGCGTCAGCATCCTTCCGCTGGAGGAAAATCATGCTGAGCACCGCCGAGCCTTGCGCGATGTTAGAAAGCGCAATCATCGGCCAGAGCATCGTACCGCCGAAGTCGGCAATCAGCTGCATATCAATCGCGTTGGACATATGGTGCAGGCCGGTAATGACTAGCGGAGCGTATGCGAAACCAAAAACAGCGCCGAAAACCACCTTAAAGGAGCCGGAAATGCCTGCGTAAACGACCGAAGAAATGATAGAGCCGATTTTCCAGCCGATAGGGCCAAGAATGAAATGCGCCGCTACGACCGAAAGCACCAGGCTGCAAAACGGTACGACAATCATGGAAACAACCGCCGGGCAGATTTTTCGGAAAAAGCGTTCAAGGTAAACCAGCGTGAACGCCGCGAGAATCGCCAGGATCACCTGCGCCTGATAGCCAATCATGTTGACGCGGAAGAACCCGAAGTCCCAGAAGGGAATTTCCGCCGCACCCGCGACGGCATAGGCATTCAGCAGCTGCCCCGAAACCAGCGTCAGGCCAAGCACAATGCCAAGCATCTGTGTTGTCCCCATTTTCTTCGTCACCGACCAGCAGATGCCGACCGGCAGCATGTGAAAGACCGCCTCACCAATCAGCCACAGGAAGCTGTCCAGCCCTGCCCAAAATTGGCTGAGGTCGCACAGGGTTTTCGTACCGTTCTCGAACAGGTACAGGCTGTCGATACAGTTGCGGAAGCCGAGGATCAGGCCGCCCGTAATCAGCGCGGGGATAATCGGTGCGAAAATTTCGGCCAGTGCACTCATAACGCGCTGAAGGGTGCTCTGGTTCTGCTTCGCGGCACTCTTCACCGCTTCTTTGGATACGCCCTCAATCCCGGCAACTGCGATAAAATCGTTGTAAAAATCGGAAACCGTGTTTCCAATGATCACCTGAAACTGCCCCGCCTGCGTAAACGTCCCCTTGACCACCTTCATTTTTTCAATGCCGGGGATGTCTGCCCGCTTTGGATCGTTCAACACGAACCTCATCCGCGTCATGCAGTGCGAAACCGCCGCAATGTTTGCCTTTCCGCCGACCAATTCCAGCAGCTGCGCCGCCTCCTGTTGATACTTACCCATTGTATGACCTCCTTCGAATTACTTGTCTGAACAAGATTGTTTCTGATATTGTTATACCATTCTTGTTTGCACAAGTCAACACTTGTTCAAACAAATTTCAGCATTCGGAGCTTTCACTAAAATAGGGGCTTGCTTTTTGGTGGAATTGGCGGTATGCTATTGTTGTTCAGACAAGCAGGAAAAGAAGGAGGCCGCTATGCCGAAAAGCAGATACAACGAAATTTATCAGACGCTCAAAGAGCGGATCGAAACGGGAGATTATCCATTCCAGGAGCTGATCCCGTCGGAAAATACGCTGGTACAGGAGTTTGACTGCTCCCGAAACACACTGCGCCGGGCAGTCCAGGCACTTTCAGCGGAGGGCTATGTGCAATCCATGCAGGGCCGGGGCGTGCGGGTGATCTGGCAGAAACGGCCCAACTCGCAGTTCCTGTTCGGCGGCGTGGAGTCGTTCACCGAAGCGTGCAAACGGAACGGCATCCACCAGGAAACCGAGGTGCTCCGTTTCGAGGAACGGGCCGTGGACACCTCATTGAGCAGGCTGACTGGGATGCCAGAGGGCACGGCGGTCTATTATATTGAGCGGCTTCGCCGGATGGACGATGTGCCGCTGATCCTTGACCACAATTATTTTCTGAAGGAAGCTGCCGAAGGGCTGACCCGGGAGATTGCGGCGCAGTCCATTTACGCGTATCTGGAGAACCGGCTTGGCCTGCAAATTAAAACGACCCGACGGGTAATAACCGTCGAGCCGGTGACTGAGGATGATACCGCCCATTTGCAGATGGACGGCTGTAACTGTGTCGCTGTAGTCAGCAGTTCAACCTATAACAGCGATGGCATCCTGTTTGAGTATACGCAGTCCCGCCATAGCCCCAAGCATTTTGAATTCCACGATGTGGCGCAGCGCAAACGGGACGGGGCGCTGTCCTGATTAGTGCCGTCCGCAGCGCAGTCGAGCAAAACGGCAATTTTAGCATCTATTGGTATTATCCCCCTATGACCCAATGAATCAAAATCCATACCCAGGCTGGCATCGTTACAACCGCTAACAGGTTCGAAAGAATCACCGCGCGATTTGCGGCAAGCGCGTCATTTCCATACTCATCCGCAAACAGGCCAGCAGTCAGCGCAACGGGCGTTCCGAAAATAATTGTTGGAATGACGATCCACTGTTCTGGCATGCCCAACATGCCCAGCACAAACAGCAGGATTGCAGGAAACGCAACCAGCCGAATGAGTGAAGTGCCCCATATTGCATGCGGCCTTCCTAAATCCCACAGTCTGCTGTTCCCCAATTTGGCTCCAGCGGTCAAAAGGCAGGCCGGAATTGTCATATCCCCCACCCATCCCAAAGGACGGTGGATTACATAAGGCAGTGTCCCAGGAATCAGGAATATGACAAAACCGGCCACTGTGGCAAGGAACCCTATATTGCCAAACAGTTTCTTCATCCCGCCATGGCGCCCTGGTTGTAAAAGCGAAAGCCCATAAGAGAAACAAACAAAGTTGTGCGCCAAGTTAAACACCGATGCGTAAAAAACCCCTGTACTGCCATAAATCGCATGAATGACCGGATAACCCATAAACGCCGTATTCCCAAACAGGACAAGGAACCGTAGAAGTCCTAATTCTTCCGGCGGCCGTTTAGAGAAATGTTTCCAGATCTCCAAAAACAGGATTACCGCGCTAAAACACGCCCCGGAGATCACCACGAGCCCAATGCTGTTCTGAAGAAGCTCTGGTGTAAAATCCTTATCCATTGACGCGATAACCAACGCGGGAAACGCAATCTTCACAACCATTTTGTTCATCTGCGAGATACAGCCCTCGTTCAATATCCCTTTCTTGCCAAAATACGCCCCCGCGCATAGAATCACCAACAGCACGGCCAGTTCTTGAAATACCTCTTGCATTTTCGTTCTCCTAACAATATGCCAATAGGAAACCGGCGGGCAGCTGCCCGCCGGTTATTCCATATGCTTTGCCGATCCCGAAGCTTAGCTGAAAGATCGTCAGATAAAGAGCAGATGATATGACAACCATCAAATCCGCGTCAATCGTATTTCACCCAGGAAGATCCTTTAACTGCGGATTCTACGCACTTTTCAATCCATTTTATGCCCTGCGCACCGGCTTCTACGCTCGGATACCAGAAGTCGCCGTACTCGCCATTGTCCGCATCCTGCATGGCGACCGCGAAGCGGCGGTACAGGTTTGCCCAGGCTTCAAACAGGCCCTCCGCATGGCCGCCGCCAATCCGGTCCTCGACTCGCGCTTCCGGATAGAGATAACCCGCGCCGCGTTCCAGGACACGCACCGGCTCGCCCTCGATTTCATAAGTCATCTGGTTCGGGCGCTCATCGTCCCACTCAATAGAAGCCTTCGAGCCGACCACACGTATTTTATGATAGTGCCGCGCGCCGCAGTTGATCGAGCTTGCCCAGCAGTAAATCTGCGCGCCCGCCTGTACCGACTCCGAGCCTTCCAGGTCCATGATGACAAACGCGTTGTCTTCCAGCTGACGGCCTTCGACAAACGCACGCTTTGTACACATCAGGCTGTCAATTTTCATGTCAGGGATCATTGCCTCTAAGATGAACAGCGGATGCGTGCCAACGTCACCCAGTGCGAACGACGGGCCTGCCTTTGCAGGGTCAAAGCGCCATTTCGCGGCAGGGACTTGATCTTCAATTTTGACGTTGTAGCCGCCGAATGCAAAACTCATGTTAACGACACGGATTTCGCCCAAGTCCCCGTGTTTGATCATCTGACGCGCCTGCTGGATCATCTGATGCCCGGAATAACCATAGGTGACGCCGACAACACGGTTCTTTGCCTTTGCCAGCGCTACCAGCTCTTCCGCTTCGGCAGAGGTAAAGCACAGCGGCTTTTCGCAAACGACATGCAGGCCCGCTTCCAACGCCGCCTTGCAGACTGCATAATGCATCCCGTTCGGGGTTGCGATGGAAACTGCTTCGATGCCGTCCTGACGCTTTGCCTCCGCTTCAAACATCGCGATGTAATCGGGATAGCAGCGCTCCGGGGCAACGCCCAGCTCCGCTGCAAACGCCATGCCGCGCTCCGGGTCGATATCAAACGCCCCCGCAACCAGTTGGAAGGAATTGTCACGCAGGGCTGCGCTGCGATGGATATAACCGATCTGGCTACCTTTGCCGCCGCCCACCATCGCCCAGCGGATCGGGTGGTCAAGAATCTTAGAACCGTTAATCATAGTAATTTGCTCCTCTATACAGAATTAATGGGGAATTAAATGCTGTAGCCGACGCTTTTCAGATATTCGACACTGGCCTTAACATCACGCAGGCTGGTGTCGGAATTGCGCGGGTCGCGTTCCTGCTCAATGGTGATATAACCGCTGTAGCCGATCTCTTCCAACGCCTTTTTGATGCCGGGATAATCCAAGCTGCCCGTGCCAATCGGGCACATTGCACCCTTGCCGCAGCCGTCAAAGAAACGGATATGCTCCCCGAGAACCTCGCGGTAAACTGTTTCGTCTACATCCTTAAAGTGGACGTAATCCAGCCGGTCTGCGTATTTTTTCAAATATGTAACCGGGTCCATATGCGAATAATACAGATGCCCGGTATCCAGGCACAGCCCCGCAACTTCATAGGGGATGTCCCTTACAACCGCTTCGATCTCGTCCGAAAACTCGATATAGCCGCCTGCGTGCGGATGGATGACCGGACGCACGCCGTATCCGTTTGCCCGTTCACAAACCGCGCGGACATTGCCCATGAACCGCGCCCATTCCTCCTTGGAGAGCCGCGGCGCTGTGTCGGGATGCCCTGCCGCGTAATCGCGTTCATCATGCCCCCAGTCCATGACGGTCATATAAGGGGTGGGGAACTTCTGCCCTTCATGGCGCGGCAGCTTCGGGAGTCCCGGGTCGGTGATCAGCTTGCAGATATCGTCCACGGCCTCCAGCACGCTCTCCTGGTTTGCCGGGTCGAGCAGGTCGTGGAAGATTGTGCCCGCCACAATGGCAAGCCCGTTTTTGCCCAGCTCTTCCGAAACCAGCGCCGTATCAATCGGCAGATAGCCATAGGGCCCCAGCTCAATTGCGCGGTAGCCCGCCTGCCCGGCTTCGCTGAGTACCCGCTGCCAGGGCGGCAGATATGGGTTTTTCGGGTCATCCACGCCCCAGCAGCAAGGCGCACCGCAAATATTCATGCTCATGTTGATATTTCCTCCCTCACCAAAGTTTACCAACTATCGTGCCCTGCAAAGTTTTGCCTGAGACCCGGCCGCACGTCCGGCATACGTCCGGGTCTCAGGTAAACCGTGCGGGGATGGGCGGCAAAGCTGCCGCCCATAGCACAAACCCCGCCCGGTTTCATTATTTCATAAAATCTGCTACGTTTTCCTGGGTAACCAGCTGCGGTGTGATGTTGTAGTAATTATCAACAAGCCCTTCGATCTCGGTCCCGTTCAGCAGGCCAAGCGCGCAGGTAATCGTCCCTTCCCCCTGTGCAACCGGGTCCTGGAACACCGAGCACGCCATGTCGCCGCTCTGCACGGCCGCACAGCCCACGTCGGTTGCATCGATGCCGACTACCGGGCAGATGACCTCATTCGAGCCGGTGGTCTTCATGGCTTCAATCACGCCCAGCGCCATTTCGTCATTGTTGCAGACCACCGCATCAACGGTTTCGCCGCTGCCCATGAACTGTGAGAACAGGTTCATCGCGGTAATGCGGTCCCAGTTCGCGGTCGCCTCGTACACGTAGTTGACATTCAGTCCGTTTGCCGCAAGCGCTTCCTTGGCGGAATTGGTACGCTTGGTGACATTATCCAGCCCCAGCTCACCCATGAACAGGACTACATTGATATCGGTTTTGCCCTCTTCCTGAAAGATATCCGCAAGATAGTTGCCCTGCTCGGTGCCGTAAAGCGTCTCGTCCGTGCCTACATAAACGACCTCGCCGTCCTTCAGCACATCCAGGCTGGGCTGGCGGTTGACGAAAACGACCTTCATATCGCCTGCCGCCGCAAGGACGTCTGCCGCGGAATCGTTGTTGCACAGGCCGATAATGACCGCGTCATACCCATCCGCTGCCCATGTCTGCACGTGGGAGAGCTGGGTCGCAACGTCGCCGTTTGCATCGAGCACCGACATTTCAATCCCTTCCGCTTTGGCCTTCGCTTCGATTGCCATCTGCATGGAAGTCTGGAACTGGTCGCGCGCCGGCATCGAATAGCCCATGCGGTAGCCGCCGGATGTACCACTGTCTGCGCTGCCCGCATCCGCGCTGCTGCCGCCGTTATCTGCTGCCGGGGCTCCGCCGTCGTTGCCTGTACCGCCGCAGCCAGCCAGCGTGCCAGCCATCATCAATGCCGCGAGAAACAATGCTGCTAACTTCTTCTTCATTTTTTACACTCCTTCTTTTGTCCGACAGAACAGCGTTTTATTTCCGTCCTGCGATGTTATACAACGTTTTTCCGTTGTTCTATGCCCTTATTATACTATCTTCCAGAAAAATTCCCTTCATTATGTTGCATTTGATGCGGCGCAATCCCTGCATATTTTGTACAAAATAAAAGGGGCAAATTTGGTTACTTCACTATCTTGTTTTTTTATTTCTGATCCCGTTTGCCGCGCAGCGATTCCAGATACTGCTTTCGGTACTGGATTGGGGAGACGCCGACCGTGCGCTTGAACAGCGTGTTAAAATAGTTGGTGTTATCATAGCCCACCATGATTGCAATCTGTGTCGCGGACAGGTCGCTGGAGATCAGCCATGTCTGCGCAAGGCCGATGCGCCGCCGGATCACATACTGGATCGGGGAATACCCGCTTACATCCTTGAACACATGGGAGAGGTATGGGACGCTGCATCCAAGCGCTTCCGAAATGCTTTCCAGCGTGATATCCTCCGTATAATGCGCATCAATGTACTCCTTTGCACGGATGGCCAGCTGGCTGTTCGTGACGGAACCACGGGGGCGTGGCTCGTCCGGCAGGCGGTGCGCAAGCAGGACGAGGGAACCAAGCATCAGCTGCGCGGTCAGCCGTTCCTGTACATTCCCGGCGTAAAGCCGGTCAACCTGCTCGCACATCGATTCAAACAGCGGGAACAGGCTGCCGCTGTTGCGCACGTGGGAGGACCCTTCCGGGATCAGGGTATTCAGCGGCAGCCCCCGGAAATAAACATTCTGGATCCCGAAGCAATAGGTTCCGATCTCCGTCTCATAATCCGATACGACTTCATGCAGTTCCCCAACGTTCCCAAAGATCACGCTTCCCCTCTGGATCGTGTACGAGTGGCTCTCCACTTGATAGGTACCGAAGCCGCGATAGCACAGCAGCAGCTCGCAAAGGGAATCATGCTTGTGCATGGGACGGTCATGGCGCTGCTTGCCATACTCCTGCTTTGCGGAGTACACAAGTGTTGGGAAATAACCGGGTTCAAACACCTCATTCAGTGTAGAAAGGGAATACATGGACGCTCCTTTCGGCAAACAATGTTTCTTTTGCATCGGTGAAATTTCCTATCATTGACCAAAAAGCCAGAGGGAAAAGCCCTGGCTTTTTGGCGCAAGTGAGAAGAAAAAGAAGGTAGGCGTTTAATTTTTTTTGGCATTTTTCCGCATATCGAAAACAACTGCGGCGATAATAATCATACCCTTAAACACCTGCTGGAGATAAGGCGAAATTTTCAGCAGCATCATACCATTTTTCAGGACGCCGAGGATCAAGATGCCGGCAATGACGCCGGAGATCCGGCATACACCACCTGTATGGGACGTCCCGCCAACGGTTGCCGCCGCAATCGCGTCCAACTCATAGTTGAGGCCGACAGAGGAATTGCCCGCGCCCGAGCGCGCTGCCAGAAGGATGCCGCCCGTCGCAGCGCAAAATGCACACCAAGTATATACCTTAATGAGATTTTTTTCAACATTAATGCCCGCAACCCGTGCAGCCTGGTCATTGCCGCCGATGGCGTAGATGCTGGAGCCAAAACGGGTCTGGGTGAGCATATAGCCCGAAACGGCTGCAAAAACGATGAAGATTACGACAACCATCGGGATTGCGCCAAACAGGTTATACTGCGCAATGCTCTTAAACTCGGGCTTCAGCTCGGGGATCGGGTAGGCATTGGTGTAAAGCTGGGCCAGCGCGCGGGCAATCAGCTGCGTGCCGAGCGTGGCGATAAACGCCGGGATTTTCGTATAGGCGATCAGCAGGCCGTTGATGAGGCCGATGAGCGTACCGGCGGCGAGCGCTGCCAGCACCGCCACGACAACCGGCAGGTCAGGCAGATTGGGGAACAGCCGGCTTGCGCCATAAGCATACTGCTGCGCCAGGGATGCGGAAATACAGGAGGTCAGCGCAACCACCGAGCCGGGGGAAAGGTCGATGCCCTTCGACAAGATACACCACATTACGCCCACCGCAATAATGCCGATAATCGATTCCGTTGTCAGGATGTTCATGAAATTCTGGGCGGTCAGGAACGTCCTTGTGGAAATGGTCAGGACGGCGCACATTGCAAGCAGTACCAGCCAGATCGAGTTTTGCCCAATCATTTTTTTCATGTTTTTTGAATTCATATATGTACCTTCTTTCTATCAGCTGTTTTTGTTCCGCGATTCCGTTATCCCTTTTGCCCATGACAGAGCGCCATAATATGTTCGGAATTCCATTCGGGAGTGCCGCGCATCACCTCGCCGGACACCTCGCCCTCATACATCGCGATAATCCGGTCGCTCATGCCCATAACCTCCGGCAGCTCGGATGAAATCATAATAATCGCCTTCCCTTCCCCCGCAAGCCGGGTAATCAGGGAATGGATTTCGCTTTTCGCACCAACGTCTATGCCGCGGGTCGGCTCATCCACAATCAGGACGTCAGGGTCGGTCAGCAGCCAGCGCCCGATCAGCACCTTTTGCTGGTTGCCGCCGGACAGGTACATAATCGGCTGCTCAATGCTTGGCGTTTTCGTATTCATGGCAGCGACGTAATGCTCGGTATCCTCCCGCATTTTTTTATGGTTCAGCGGGAACCCATAGGCTTTCAAATGCGCCAGTACCGTATTTTCGACAATGCTGCGGATACCGACAATCCCGTTGCCGCGGCGGTCCTCGGTCAATAACGCCAGCCGGTTGCCAATCGCATCCTCCGGCGATTTGATCTGGATTTCCTGGCCGTCCTTGTAAATCTTCCCGGTATCGCGGTGGCGCATCCCGAAGATCGTTTCCACGGTCTCGGTCCGCCCTGCCCCCACCAACCCGGCAAACCCTAAGATCTCGCCCTTTTTGAGTTCAAAGGATACATTCTTTACCTGCTTCCCGGAGGTCAGGTTCTCTACCCGGAAGACGGCCTCTCCAATCGGGCAGTCGACCTTCGGGAACATATTGGACACCTCACGGCCAACCATGCGGGTAATCAGCGCGTCCACATTCGTTTCCGACGCAAAATCGTGCCCGACGTATTCGCCATCACGCAGAGTGGTCATTTCATCGCAAATCTGGAAAATCTCATCCATCTTATGCGAAATATAGATTAACGCGCAGCCCTGGGCCTTCAATTTCAGGATGATCTCAAACAGATGTGCGACCTCGCCTTCCGTCAAGGAAGAGGTCGGCTCATCCAGGACCATGACGTCCGGATGGTAAGACACGGCCTTGCAGATTTCAACCATCTGCATCTGCGCGACAGTCAGATTTCCCATCTTTTCGTTCGGGTCGATATGCAGGTCCATCTCCCGGAACAGGCCGACCGTATCCTGCTGCATCTTCTTATGGTCGAGATGCCCGTTTTTATAGGGCTCCCGCCCCAGCCAGACATTCTGTGCCACAGTACGTTCCGGTACGGGGCTCAGCTCCTGATGGATCATGGAAATCCCGTTGTGCAGCGCTTCGTTCGGCGTCTGGAAATCGACCTCCTGCCCCTTGAGCTTGATGCTTCCTGAGGTGCGGTGATAGATACCGATCAGGCACTTCATCAGCGTGGATTTCCCCGCGCCATTTTCGCCCATCAGCGCATGCACCGTGCCTGGGCGCACATGGAGCTGTACGCCTTTCAGTGCACGGACGCCAGGAAATTCCTTAACGATATCGTCCATTTCCAATACGTATTCACTCATTACCTCGCCTCCATTTTCTCCATTTTCTTCTCGTGCAAAACAACCGCTGAAAATAGGATAAACCATGTTTTTCTTGCTTGTTTTAACTTTCGATAACTTTATTATAGCAGTTTCAAAGCTTTTTCCCTTCGCTTTTTGGTATTATCAGTGATCGGGAATTTATGAAAATTTCACAAAAATAAAGGCGTATTTTTTGTTTGCTTCACTATCTTGCTTTTTGCACCGTCGTTCCGTATAGCGCAGATCTATCGGGAATGGGTTGAAAGCAGAAATTTCAAGGGCGCTGCCAGCCCATAGCGGAAAGTCGCACATGCTCTTTTGCTGTTTCCTTGCCTGCATTGCCCCGTTTCCTGTTTGCCTGCAAACATTGATCATACGGGATTTTTCCATGTGTTCTTAGAGCCTATCCCGTAATTAGATGTGCGCAGATTGCGCCGTCAGATTTTTCGTCAGGCGAAGCCGATTTCCCGCAGGAACCCTTTGTGGATTTCAAGGGGAAGCGGCGCAGTATGACGGAAAAGATACCAGCAAGCTGTGTGCGGATCATTTCGGGATCGGCTCTTAATAGCAGCACCCTTGAAGGCCAGCGTTTTTGGGGTATTGCCGCGCTGTGGCAGCGCAGCTGTTACCGACGCGCTGCCGCCTTTCGCGGAGCGGCAGTGCGGAGGAACGAAAAACAAGCCGCAACCCGCGTGCATTCGCAGATCACGAGGACTGCTCCGAAAACGACCTCGCAGCGGCGCAGAAAGTCGCCGACCGCCGCCAGACCTGCCGCCGCATACGATGGATAGGGATAAACTGCGCCGCCCAGAAGCAGCAGGGTGCGCAGGCTGAGCAGCGACAGGAACACGCCGCCCAGCAGGATACCGCGTGCAGGGGCCTTTGCGTCCCCGGCAAGGCGCGCCGGGAGCAGCACCGCAAGGTATCCCGGCAGCGTGGAGATGCACTCGCGCAGGAACGGCACGGCCTGCGGCACTTCCAGGAAACGTGTTTCCCAGTCGGGCAGCGTCACTCCAACCGACAGGAACAGCAGCACCCCTGCCGCCAGCATGACCGGATAACTCCACATAAACAGGCAGTCCGCGCCGCGCCGCGCAAGCAGGCAGGCGGTCAGCAGGAACAGTGCCGCCGCCAGCAGCGGCGGGAGCCCCGCATAATCCCAGAAGGGATAAAGCCGGAACAGGCTGCGCAGCGGGAGCAGCAGGGCGAGCACTGCGCTCACAAAGTCAAGCAGCGTGCCCGGAAGCTTACCGATCAGCAGAAGCAGGGCCGCCGACAGCGCCGCACCGCACAGCAGCGCCAGCCAGTGGGTGGGCCCTGCCGGCAGGTAGAGCCCGTCAGCCAGCACAAACAGCGCGCACAGCGCGACTTGCCATTGTGAAAAAATATGCTTGTCCATTTATCCCTCCTCCGGCAGAAAGCCTGCCAGCTTGCCATGCTCAAAAACAGCCGCGCCCTCTGCTGCGGCGTGCCCGTCGCTGGTCTCGCGCAGGCAGGGAAGCAGCGCCGGTTCCCCCATCGTAAGCGCGTTCTGCACCTTATAAAGCGGCGCATCCGGGATATCCCCGCGCCCCGCCAGCCCTTCGAGCAGCTCATACAGCGCAACGCCGGGGACCGATCCGCCCAGCGCGTCCAGCTGCAATAGCTCTCCCGCAGGGATGCCGCGCGCGACGACCAGCCGCAGGGTCAGCCGTGCGTCCTGACGCGCCGCGAGGAACGCGGCGAGCTCCGAAAGCCCGGTTTCCGCGAGCGTCTCATCAATAATGACCGTCTCCGCGTGGGTGAAATAAAAGCGCCCCCCAAGCTGGCGCTCGGCATCCCGGAACAGCGCGGGCAGGGTTTTCCCCTCGGCGGCAAGGTAGACCGGCGCTGCGTCGCCGTCCAGGCTGTCCTGCCGGATCAGCTCGGCGGTCATTTCATAGCCGCCCGCAGTGCGTGAGACCGCCGCTGCCGAAACTGGCAGCGGCGTTTCGGCGCTGCACCCGCAAAGCTGGAGCAGCAGCGCCGCACAAATCAAAAATCGCTTCATTTGTCCTCCTTTTGGGTCAAAAAACGGTTGCGGCGCATTTTGAACCATGGCGCGCGAAGAAAGCTGTCCTCGGTGTGCGGATGCACGCGCGGCAGCAGGTTAAGCAGATAAGGGGTTTCACAGGAATCCAGCCCGCACAGGTGCAGGAGAACCAGCGAAAGTCCGAAAACCAGCCCGTAAAGCCCCAGGACCGCGGCAAATGCCGCCAATGCGAACCGGAGCACGGTCGTAGAGGATTGCAGCTTGGGCAGCGCAAGCCCGGTTACACCCGCGACCGCGACGATGATGACGGCAGGTGCGGAGATAAACCGCGCCTGCACTGCCGCCTGCCCAAGCACAAGGCCGCCCACGATCGACATCGTCTGGCCGATCACCCCAGGCGTGCGGGTGCCCGCTTCCTTCAACAGTTCAAACACGACCAGCAGTAGGAAGGTTTCACTGACCGGAGGGAGGGGCACGCCGCGCTGTGCCGCTGTAATCGCAAGCAGCAGGCGCGTTGGGATCAGCTCTTGATGATGCAGCACGCACGCGAGGTACAGCGCGGGCACGGTCAGCGTCAACAGGAAAGCCGCGTAGCGCAGCAGCCGGGCAATCCCGGCTTGGAAGGTGCTGATATAATAGTCGTCGTTTGCCTGGAAGCACTCCTGCAAAATGCATGGCGCAGTCAGCACCACTGGCGAGCCGTCCACAACCACCGCAACGCGCCCTTCCAGCATACGGGCGGCGGCAACATCCGGGCGTTCGGTCGAGCCCAGTGTGGGGAACGGCGAATGGCGGTCGTCACGGATGCGCTCGGCGATGTAATTGGAGTCGAGCACCGAATCGGGGTGCAGCTTTGCAAGCCGCCGCTGCACGGTTTTTACCAGCTTCGCGTCCGCGACCCCTTCCAGGTAGCACAGGCAGACGACGGTATTGGTCCGTTCGCCGATACGGGAAAAGGTAAATTTCAGTCGTGGGTCGTTCAGCCTGCGCCGCAGCATGGACAGGTTGGACATAAACAGCTCAGTGAAGCCCTCGCGGGGGCCGCGAAGCACCTTTTCGCCCTCAGGCTCAGAGGTTGAGCGGGTGGAAAAGCCTTTTGTATTCACGACAACCGGGCGCGCGTCACCTTCGGTCAGGATGACCGTATCGCCATACAGGAACGACGCCAGCATCTGGCCGACGTCGGGTTCGACGCGGCTGTCGTTGACCTGCACCACTGATTGGGCAAGCTCCTCGGCGGTCAGCCGTGCGCGGTGCTCCCGCAGCAGGGGGCGCACGACCGATTCATTGATCGCCGTCGCGTTGACCATGCCGTCAAAAAAGAAAATCGCGCACCGCAGCCCCGACGGGCTGCGCACCTCGCGGGTGACAAAGGTATTGTCGCCCGCGAACTGCCTCTGGAGCGCCGCGATATTCTGGTCAAGACTGGACGTAAATTCGATGGACATTGTATCCCCTCCTACGGGTTAGGGTGCGCAGGGCGGAGGGAAATATGCGTGCTTTTGGTAAAGTGCGGTGTACGGGGTGGGCTTTTTCGGCAAAAACGACAAAATTAGACAATTTTTCTAAAAAGTGTATTTCAGGCATGACCGAAGCAGGATATCCTGTTAAAATAGAGGGAGGGACGATTTGAGGAAGTGGGGCGGCTGGCCCATGGACTCGGGGCGTTCATAGGTACTCACCATGGAAGGACAGCGAGGAGGGGGATTATGCGGGAGACCTATGGTTATATCCGCGTATCCGCGAAAGACCAGAACATCCGGCGGCAGCTGGATGCGCTGAAGCCTTATGAGATACCGCAGGACAACCTTTATATAGAGAAGCAGAGCGGAAAGGATTTCGTACGCCCGATGTACCGCCGATTGATGAAGCGGATACAGCCGGGTGATCTGCTGATCTTAAAATCGATCGACCGGCTGGGGCGCAATTACACGGAGATTTTGGAGCAATGGCGGATTCTGACGCATGAGAAGCAGGTTGATGTAGTGGTTGTAGATTTCCCTCTGTTGGATACGCGGACGGGAAACGGCAACTTGACTGGCAAATTCGTTGCGGATATCACGTTGCAGGTGCTTGCATATGTTGCACAGGCTGAGCGGGAGAATATCCGGCAGCGGCAGGCGGAGGGGATCGCGGCGGCGCAGCGGCGCGGGGTGCGGTTTGGGCCTGTGAAGGCGGAGCTGCCTTCGGACTTTGACCGGGTGTATAAGGATTGGCAGGCGGGGCGGATGACCGAGGATGAGGTACTGGAACTTTGCAAGATGAAGCGGAGCACATTTTATGCGCGGCTTGCGGAATTTCGGAACGAGCACTATCCATTGGAAGAGATTCTACGTTCTTTCGACGAAGAGGAATAGCAGAGGGCGCACCCTCTGGGCCCCTTACATTGCAGCCGCGTCTGTGCGGCGAACGGCAGGGCTCTGTCTGCACCCGCGCCTGCGCGGCGAGCGGCAGGGCTCTGCCCTGCACCCGCGCCTGCGCGGCGAGCGGCAGGGCTCTGCCCTGCACCCGTGCCTACGCGGCAAACGGCAGGGCTCTGCCCTGCACCCGCGCCTATGCGGCGGGCACCAAAGGGGCTAGCCCCTTTGGAATCCCTTCCTTCGCCTGCGGGCGGGACGGGAGAAACTATATTTTCATATAGGAAACATATGACATAAAACCGTGAAAGCTTTTGTCATCCGCTTTTCAACGGATGACAAAACCCGTCGTAAAGCTCTAGCTTTACGACGGGTTTGACGCATGGGTTATAAGATACGTTTTGCTTCCATATAATAGCGCTTTTCACGCGCTTCGCCCATAGAGAAGGTTTTGCGCGGAAGCACACCGTCAAAAATCACACCTCGGAAGAGATCTTCCTTTGCCGGGTCGGGCAGCGAGAATCCCATGTTCCCCGGCTGGACGGACAGATTATGCAGTACATCCAACCCATGGATATAGTCGATTTTGACCGCTGGGTGTGCAGCGAGGTAATCATCAAGGAACGCTTGCAGGGTTGCCACTGGCAGTGCCCATTTAGAATTTTTTACATTCAGGAAGCCTTTGCGGTCTGCTGTTTCAAATGGGAAAGACTGCCCATCCACAAGCGCTTCGTCTGCTGTTATGGCTTCGCTGCCGTGCGCGGCAAAGAATGCCTGCGCTGCTGACAGCACGTCGTCTGCGTCCGCGCCGAACAGCACGCGGTAAATACCCTCGATTTCCAGGCTTTGATCGTGCAGATTAACTACTTCGGCAAGGACATACCGGGCGGGATGGTTTTCCTGCTCTTCCGGGGACAGACCCGCTTTGATTTTTTCCCATGATGCTTTTGCAGTCGCCATGGAATGGTTGCCGTCGCCGACTGCAAAGGGCAGAACCGGTTTAGAATCGTCTACACCGTATTTCGCGTTGAACACCGCGCGGTCAGCAAGGCGCGCAAGCCCGGCTTCAACCTTTTCGGTGAGCTCGCCTTCGGGGAGGAACCAGCCGGTCAGATGCCCGCCGTTTTCCATCAGGTCAACGTCGTACAGCTTTTGCAGTTTTTCCGTTTCTACGAATAGCGGCTCAATCACTGAACAATCCGGGTCGTCAATCAGCAGCATAATGTGCGGCAGCTCGACTGCTGCGCCCTCGCGGACGGCAAGACGGGGTGGAATGCGTTCCTCAACCGTTTTTTCAGTCGGACGGATCGCTGAGGTTGAACCCAGACGGTAATCGTAATCCTCGAGGTCGAAGGCAAGGACGAGCCCCTTGCGGTCACACGTGCCGCCAGTGTCCCGCGAGGTCAGCACCATGCCGGCAGGGAGCTCTTCCAGCACACCGTCCGAAAGATACTGTTCCATCGCGCCGTGGATCGTCTGAATACGGTCGCCGACGTCAGGCTCTTCCAAATAGACCTCGGGCAGCGTGATGCGCAGCGTCGACGGCGCACTGTCAACCGATTTGTCAAGCTTCTCCCAATATTCCGGCTGGGAGGTGAACTGATCGCAGGCGATGACTGCCCATTTTGAAAGGTCGGTGCCGGGCTTTGGCATCAGGATGCGGGGCACCCGCGTGGTACGTTTCGGCATGATAAAAAACTCCTTCCTTGTATGTCCCATTTTGCGCTGGTGGGGTTTGCTGCGGATTTCCGCAATGCTATGCCGCCCACAGACAAACATTTACGCCGCAACAATTCCATATACTTCAAAAATACGCATAATTGTATAAGAAATTGCCTGCTTATTTGTTTTTACGACAGGATTTTCAGCGGCGCAGCCAGCGCATCTGGATAATGTGGAATCGCTGATACCTCTATTATAACAGATTACGCATCGATATCCTATAAAAAATGCCAGGAAATTAAAAAAATTCGCGCACTGCTCAGCTGTTGCCAGCCACGGCAGATATTGCATCTCATAATGCCGGTCTTGCAGGATACAATACTATCAGCAAAACCCAAAAAACAAATTTAAAACAAAGGAGAAATGAATTATGGCTAGCACAAATAATGGTTCTAACAAGGGTATGGTTCCGGAGGCACGCGCAGCTATGGACCGCTTTAAGATGGAAGCTGCAAATGATGTCGCAGCCGCAAAACTATAAAAGCAAATCTACCAATCTTGCTTACATAATCTACACAAAAAAATGTCCTCAAAAAGGCTTGACACCACATTTGATACCACATATAATAAAGGAGGAAGTAACCGGCATGTCAAAGTGGGATAAACTGCTCAGCCGTATTACGACGCTGTCTAACGACCTCCGTTTCGACGAAGTCAGGCGTATTCTGGAAAGCTATGGCTATTGCGTAAAAGCGCCAAGAGGCGGAAGCAGTCATTACACCTTTCGAAAACAAGGGTATCCCCCGATTACGATTCCAAAGCACGAGCCGATCAAAAAAGTATATCTTGAAATGATACGTGCGGTTTTAGAAAGCGAGGGACTTGAAGATGAAAACAATTGACGAATATCTTGCGCTTCCCTACAAAATGGAAATTGTCCCCGATCCCTCGGAGGGTGGTTTTACCGTATCCTTTCCCGAGCTGCCGGGCTGCATATCAGTTGGCGAAACTTTACAGAGCGCTGTTGAGAATGCAGAGGACGCAAAAAAGGCCTGGCTGAAAGCTGCTCTTGAAGACGGATATCCGATCCTTGAGCCGGAGGCAGAGCGCCAGTATTCCGGGCAGTTTAAGCTACGGATTCCCAAAAGTCTTCACCGGCAGCTCTTTGAGCATTCCCGGCAGGAGGGGATCAGTATGAACCAATATTGTCTGTATTTGCTGTCGAGCAATGATACCGCGCATATGCTTCAGCGCCAATGAGAAAAAAATATCCTGCGTCGCTGCGAGAAGAAGATACTTCCCTAGATTTGATTCCAGTCCGGTCGCGGTGATCGACAAATAAAACGCCCCTTTCTGTGCTTTATGCTTTCATTATACGTATATCAGGCGATTTTATCAAGTATCATCGGACGATATCCATAAAACTTTTGCAAAATCAAAATCCGTGCAGTAGGCTGCTGCACAAATTCAAATATGCTGGAACCAGATTTCCGCCTGCCCCCTGCCGTGAAACAATGGCAGGGATAAGAAAAACGATGAACTTTACGCTCACCGTTTCCTGCGGTCATATCCCACCACTATAGATGCACGAGCTTTTCAGCAGACAATTGTATGTTCTGATTCCTGACCGGCGCGCACAGCAGGTAATTCAATCATCAGAAAAAATATCTGCCCAGCAGCGGCAAAGCCGCTGCTGGGCAGACTGCGTTTCCATGTCAGTGGTTTGGCAGGCAAGCTTGCCTGTATTGACAGCAAATAGCCGGATATTCCGCGTGATAGATCGTCTGTCCCCTATGCTGCCTTTTTGCGCACGTATTTTTCCAGCCGGTTAAACCGTTATCACTCGCGGAGCGTTACTATAAAATCAAACGCGGCATTTTGTCCATAATATACCGGGCAATTCGTATTCCAGCGATTATTATACAGAAGGAAGTGCAGGCCGTTGGAAAGCTCTCCGTATTGATCGTCCGTATCATACAAATGCCGTCCGCCAATGGAAATCAATGGACTATGCAGCCCCTGCAAAATATACCGATCGCTCTCTATACGCTGGCAGGCATGCAATTTGCGATTTCCACCGGCAGCAACAATGTATGGGTCAATCGGTTGGCCGAGCTTATAAATTCGCAGGCGTTCGCTGTTCTTTGGCACAAAGCCAAAAAACAGTGCCTCCGGCAAACGGTTTGCATCCTTATGGAACCACTCCAGATGAATTTCAATTCGATCTTTGCCAAATGTATATTGGATTTGTGCCTGACGCGGGCAGCCATAAACCTCTGCTGCCGTCCTCTCCGCCTCCAGGTCAATTATCAGTTTATCCGAACGCCGCCGCACGGCCTGAATTTTCATAGCGGATTCAAAGTCCCGTGCGGTTTTGGCGTATTGAAGGCCAGGCTTGGCAAAATCCGGTTCAGACCATTGACGGGTGGTCCCAAAATTCCGGTTGTATGAAAGATAGCAGCGCTCTACCGTCTGTGCAGAATAAGATACATAGCGGAAAACCCCTGCAACCATATCCGCCTTTTCAGACAGGCGGAGGCTGCCGTCCGGCAAAACGGTAATCCTATGCCCCGCAATCTCGAACGTACATTCTTTACACGGCGTACCCGAAACCGTTCTGCCCGTTGGAATCCGGGATACCTGTTCTGCCTGCTCCCGCAGCGCGGGCGGAAGGAGCGATACCGCTTTATGGATATATCCGCGCTGCTCCTCCCAGGAGCATTCGGATGTCCGGTAGCTGCCCAAAAACTCACCATTTGTGTAGTTCGGCAGTTCCTGAGTCATAATATGATTACTAATCTGTGCACCTGCGGCGCGCAGGGCGGATTCCCCGATCCGATCCTCCCTGCGTGCACGGGCAAATTCTGCCTTATCCCAGTTCTGATAATCATACAGATATTTCTTGCCGTCCATGCCATAGGTGTGCTCGCAAACCAGCAGAAGCTGCTCCAGGAACTTCTGGTAGTTCGGGTCTGCTTCCACATCGGGAACCGTGCCGCGCCACGTTTCCTCCAAGCGCAGCAATTCGCACAGCATGGCAGTTTTCCATGGGTCGCTTCCTATGCCATGAATCCAGGTGTCGCCGAACTCCGCTTCCACGACCGGCAGCTCGTCCCGGCGTTCGGCCACTGCCCGGGCGAAATCATCCAGACTGGAGGAAGCGATTTCAGCCCCGGGATACTGCTCGGCCAACCGCTGCATTTCCGCCTCGACCACTTCCGGAGTTGGAGGGCCCATGTTATCAGCCGTATGTGCAAATTCCAAAGCAATATCCCCGAAAATACAGGCCTTTCCATATGCGCCTGCATAATTAAGGATCACCTCGTAAGGCCCGAACTTCCAGATACAAAGTTCTGGAATCTCGACCGGGCGGCTGGCTTCATTGATCCCAATATGCAGATACTGCACGCCGTATTCACACAGATCCGGCAACATTGCCACTGTGTGGCAGGGCACGTCGGTCATTTTAGCCGCAATGCAGGGCGCTTTTCCAAACCATTTTTCCAGCCGGCGGCCCAGGGACAGGCCATACCGGAAGAGCGGGCGGCTCATCGCCTCTGTATCCGTTGTACAGGGCAGCGCGTGCCACACAATATAACCGTCCCGGATTGCCTGTTCCAGCCGCTGTACGCCCGCCTCATCCGCGTGCTCAAGAAAGTAATGGATCAGGTACGATCCCACCGTCCAGACAAACACCCTTTTCCCGTCCGTATTGCACCGGTACGCCGTCTCTATCGCCTGCGGGATAAATTCCTTGACATAGCGGTCCAGGACATCCTGCGCAAACCCAGTAAACCCAATATCCAGGTGCGTTTTATGGATAACATATACTTTTTTTACATCATGCATGATATCGTTTCTCCTTATCGGTTCCATGCGGTCAGCGCCGCTTCCGTATTTGCCAGAGGGATGTTACCGCCTATCTCGCTTTGCCCAATCAGCCCGCCGCCGCAAAATAAGTGCCGCTTCACGGAATGTGCTTCGGCATAAATCTCCTCCGGCGTCCCAAAGGGGAGCGTCCATCGGCAGTTGATTTTGCCCCAAAAGGTAATCTTTCCCGCAAAATGCGCCGCAACCTTTTCCGTCCCCATGCGCCAAAGATCTGAATTGACCGCATCCGCCCCTAATTCAATCAATTCTGGGTACAGATCCCAGATATATCCGCCGCTGTGGAAAAACACCTTTTTCCCTGCCGCCCGGGTCCGGCCGATCAGCTCCCGATACAGCGGCTTGAACATCCTGCGCCAGATGCGGACGGGAATCAGCAGGCTGCTCCGCGCGCCCCAGTTATCGTCAAAGAACACGGCGTCAATATCCATTTCCAGCCAGCGCTCAAGGTAACTGCGCATATAACGCATCACAATCTCCATAACCCGGAACAGTCCATCCTCCTCCATCGCGATATCACAGAACAGCTCCTCGGGGCCGCGCAGCAGCCGCATCCGCTCAAACAGGTTGATCCAGCCGCCGATGATAAATTTCCCGCTGTGCCGTGCCTGTGCAATACGCCCTGCGATTTCGCCTTGAGCAGCATCCCATTCAGAGAGAAACCACGCGACCGGAGGTTCGTACCCCTCCAGCCGCTTATAATCTGCAAAGACCGGCTCCCAAACCGCGATTGGCGGGCCTCCTTCCTGTTTTGCCCATACGCTGCCCCAAGGGTCTGTATACCGCCCCTGCTGATAATATTCCGGCGCAAACCACTGGTCAAACGGCCCCCAAACCGACACAATATCCGGATCATGCGCCCGGTACAGACGGTCAAACGCCTCCCCATGAACCAGACGCGCCCTTGGGAGCGACCAGAGGTCCACCGGGACCCGGTCTGGCGCATTAAATTCCAATGTGCGCAGGACGCGTTCTCTGCTGGTCATCATAAAATGCTCTCCTAAAATGACTTTACGATTTGCCGCATTCCGCTGGGCGTCAGCCCTTCACGCCACCGGACAGGCTATCTGCCAGTTTCTTTCTGGAAAGCAGGAACAGTATGACGACCGGAATTGCAGAAATAACAGAGGCCGCCATAATGCCTCCCCAATCCGTCCCGTGTATGGTTTCAAATTTTTTCATGGCCATAGAAACCGTCCGGGCCGCGTCTTTATTCACAAAGGATACCGCAATAAAGTATTCCTGCCAAATGCTGATAAAGACAAAAATCGCAGAGGTGACGATTCCCGGCGCCGCCAGCGGAAATACAATTTTGAACATCGCCTGCGCGGTGCTGCATCCGTCAATCCGCGCAGCTTCCTCCAAAGAATCCGGTATATCCTGGATGTAGCCGACCAGCAGGATTGCCGCCATCGGATACGCGATTGCCAGATAGGTGATCCACAGGCAGTAAATCGTGTTCAGCAGGTGAAGCCTGCTCATAAGCAGGTAAAGCGGGACAACATAGGCAACCACCGGGATAAACTGCGTCAGCATAATGAGCGAATGCAGGGAACCTTTTCCGCGGAACCGCAGCTTTGCAAACGCGTAAGCGCTCATAAGCCCCAGCGGGATGGTCACCGCAACCGTACCGAACGTAATTATCAGACTGTTGCGCAGGCAGCGAAGCAGCCCGGCTTTCTGAAAAGCATCCTGATAATGTCCCCAGGTGAAGGTCTGCTGCACCACCGAAATGGCCGTGCGCTGCAGCTCGGCCGTCTCGCGAAAGGAACAGGAAACGATCCAATAAATCGGAAAGATTGTGAATAAAAGGAACGCCGCAAACAAGATATAGCGCAGCGCCACGCCGGCCTTCGTCGTTTTTTTACAAGACATCGATATCCTCCTCCTTGTTATCCCGTCTGCTCAGCAGCTTGGGAAGGGACTTTAACCCGACCACGACCGCAACCAGGATCACCAAAATCAATACCGCATAGGCAGACGCCATCGAATAGTCGTAAAATTGGAACGCAGATTTCTGCATCAGCACAGACGCAACCTCGGTTGCTTTTGCCGGGCCGCCGTTTGTCATGACGCCGATAATTCCATAGGCGTTAAACGTCCAGATAAAGCAGAGCACGCCGACCGTCAGAACCGCCGGACGGATAAACGGCAGTTCAATATAGAGGAACATCTGTAGCCTGTTGGCGCCGTCCAGCGCGGCCGCTTCTATCCGCTCCGCCGGGAGCGCCCGCAATTTTGCCAGGGTCATCAGCGAAATCAGCGGGAAGGACCGCCACACATTTGCAGCCACACAGGCAAGCATAGCGGTCATCCCATGGGCAAAAAGGTCATAGTTTCCCGGTATCAGATGAAGCGCGAGCAGCAGCTTGTAATAAATACCGCTTTGATAGCTCAGCAGGAGTTTCCATGTATATCCGGTAATGGCTTCCGGCAGCACCCACGGCAGCAGCAAAACGACCTCCAGAATCACCGCGCACCGGATTTGCCGGCTGTTCATAACAAATGCGCCAAGCACGCCGACAAATATCATACATACCGTATTGAGGACTACCCAAACCAGGGTATTTATCAGCGCGTTTCGAAACTCCTGATTGGTCAGCGCCTCCCAATAATTTCCCATGCCGATATATGTATAGTTCGGATTGCTCATCTTATAGTTTGTAAAGCTGTACAGGATATTGCGCAGAAACGGGTAAAACATCAGGACGCAAAGCAGGACTACCCCCGGAACAACCAGCAAATAGGGCAGCGCGCCTCTTTGGACGCTGTATTTTGTTTTTTTCAACCTGGGCACCTCCATTAAAGTCCGTGATAAAATTCGGCGGGCAGTTTTCCGGGCTGCCCGCCGAACCTTCCAATCTGTCGGGCGGGGCCGCTTCCCGCCGCGCCGCCGAAAGGTGTTTGCTGTTAAGCGTTCTCGTCGAGCAGCTTCTGGACGGCGGGCTGCGCCTGCCGAATCACTTCCTCTACGCTCAGATTGCCGACGCACATATCGTTCCAATAGTTTGTAAAGCACGCGACGACCTCGCCCAAGTTTGCCACCGGGGCCTGGGGAACATTAGAAGACGCCAGCTGTTCTTTGAAAACCTCGTATTTTTCACCGGCAAATTCGCCTTGCTCATAAGCGCTGTCCACGGTTGGAAGGCCGCTCATGCCGATCAGCATCATACTGTCCGAATCGTTCAGCAGGAAATCAATAAAATCGAGCGCAAGGGCAATGTTTTTCGAGCCAGAACCCACGCCCAGCTGGAAACCGCCTGATGTAGAAACGGAGCCCGCGGGGCCTGCCGGCACCTTCACAAGCTTGTACCCGAAGCTAAGTTCGTTCAAATCCATGCGGCTGTATTCCCACGGGCCAAAGGTATACATACCGATATTCCCTTCGCGGAAAGCCGCAAGCGCGTCGTTGTTTGTCGTGCAGTCGGGGGGCATATACGGCAGCAGTTCGGAAATGAAGTCCAGATAATTGCGCATCTCCGGCGTGTCAATCGTTGCCGTCGCGGCCCCGTTTTCGTCTACTGTGTACAGCTGGCCGCCGCAGGACTGGAGGAAAATACCAGCCTCATACGTAGAAAAGTAATCGCCGTTTGTGCACATTTCATCTGTGAACACATAGTCGCCCTGATTTGCCCCGGCCATAACCTTTCCAGCCTTCAGCATATCGTCCATCGTAGCGGGGATATCCAGGTTATACTTGGCAAACAGGTCGGTGTTGACCAGCATAATCCGGGTATCCGTGTTGATCGGGATCGTATAGAGCATATCGCCCAGCTTGCCCATGTTTTCAAGGTTGCCCATAATGATGGAATCCACATCAATATTCCGCTCCCTGACCATATCGCCGATCGGGTACAGAAGCTCACCCTTGATAAAAGACAATGTATCCGTATGGTTTACAATAATTAAATCATAATCATCGCCCGCCTGATGCGACGCCATGACGTTCTGATTCAAGGCGGAGTAATCGACAAACGGGGAAATTTCGATCTGGATATCCGGGTGCTCCTGAGAAAAGCGCTGGGCAATCTCCTCCCACATCGCCGCGCCGTCTTCATTTGTCGCCAGCGTCAGCGTACCGCCGCCGGAGCCGAGGGACGCGCCCTCACCGGACGAATCGGAACCCGAACCGCCGCAGCCTGTCAGCAGGGCGCCAAGCATGAACGCCGCCAGGAAACATGAAACAATCTTTTTCATACGATACCTCTCCTTATTCTTTTTTGCGGTTTGTTTTTGTTATCTTCATTATACCCGATTCCCGCCGGATGCGCATTCAAAATAGAATCCAGTATTATTTTATAGAATCGCAAGGCTTTTCCGCTTTCCGTTTGGTTATTCTGACGAATTTCGCGCCGCTTTTTTGAGAATTATGCCATGCGCAAAAAAACAGACCCCGCGATTGCGGTCAGGGCCTGTCCGTGTCTTGCTCCAGAATATGGCATTTCAGCCGGCGATATTCCGCCGGGGTATAGCCGGTGAATTTCTTAAATACCGCCGAAAAATAATTGCTCGACGCAAAGTCCAGCGTAAACGCAATCTGGATTACGCTCTGGTCACTGTCCTGAAGAAGCTCCTTTGCTCGGTCGATTTTCAGGGAATTCATATAATACAGAGGCGTAATGCCCATCTGTTCCTTGAATTTGGCCTTGAAGCGCGAAGGCGAAATTGCGCATTCCTCCGCGATTTCGTCAATGCTGACGCTTTCCGTGAGATGCTCCTGCATGAACTGCAATGACCGGAGGATATCGGGCGATAGCGAACGCCCGGCGGTATCATCCCGCTCGGGATCGATATGGAAATATAGCGCAAGGAAATGCAGCAACGCGGAATAGCCGAGCAGGCGGGCGCTTTCCTGTTCCTTGCTCAAGCCGTCCCATGCCCGCCGGATCAGCTTCAAGTCAGACGGCTCGACCTCCATGACCCTCTGCCTGCACTGGGACACCCATTGATGCATCTGCTTTGCAAGCGTGCCGGACAGCCCCAGGAAATCTTCCCGGGGCGTCAAATCCAGCTGGAACCAGATGAATTCGCAGGCATTTTGCGGCCGATCGCCGTTGCCGTGCTCCTCGTTGGGGTAAGTAATAAACAAATTCCCCCCGTATAAGGAATACGGCGTGCCGCTGACAAAATATTCCTGGCTCCCGTTCAGCATAACGACAATTTCCAGGGTCTTGTGATAATGCGTGGCCAGAGGTTCCCATGCTTTCCCGTTTTTGGCGTGTCCCATCATGTGGAGCGAAGGGATTTTCAAGCATTCCCTGGGAAGCCGTTTATATCCTTCGCGCCATACCTTTTCATCATCTAACAAAATCCGCATCATTCACGCACCTCGATTTGGGAAATATCCGGGCCTGCAGAAAGGAATCATACCGCTGTTTTTTCAGCAGCGGCGCATTTGCTGACAACCTGAAAATATTTCATATGCGCCAGAGAACCGGTCAAATCGCCGCTTTTAGTATAACACATCCGCCGGATCCGGTCAATAGCCCCGGAATCGCTCCCAATTCCAGCCTTTTGACCGCCTTTACGGATACGGCGGGCGCCGCGGCGCCCGCTTTCGCATTCTCACGCCTGCGGATATTCGTTGCACAGTAGCCGGTACGGCGGCTCATCCTCCTCAATCGCGGGGAAGCGCCCAACCGGCGGGCAGAAACGGTTGTCCGTATTGTCATCGTTGCATTGGCTGACTTCGCCGATGATTATATCGCCGGAACCAGGCTCTACCGAAAAATCATGGTACAGCCCTGGCTGGATAGAGATACTCATCCCCTCTTCCAGGCGCACCTGCGTGCCTGCGGGAACCGTTACCGTGCGTCCGTCAAGGTGCACCGTTACATCGGAAGACTGGTCGACGGATTCGTCCGGCAGGGAATTAAATACCCGTATCAGCAGCACGCCGCCGCAGCGGTTAATAATGTCCTCCATCTTGTTCCAATGAAAATGGTTGGGGGAATACTGCCCTTCCTTTAGAAAGATCAGCTTTTCCGCGTAGGTCTTCGCATATTGGTCCTTCTTTTTCACGTTGCCGTTGCGCAGCGTAATCAGCGAGAAACCGACCTTCTCAAACTTGTTCAGGCCGTAGTCGGTGATATCCCAGCCCAGCATATTGTCGCGGATTTCATTGTAATCCGCGCCCTTTTCCTTCCATTCCTCGGGTGTGAAATGGCAGAACGGGGGCAGGCTGATCTGATACTTTTGAAGGGCGGCCTCCATTTCCCGCAGCGCCCGATTGATTTCGCTTCTTTTCATTTTCGGTTCCTTCTTTCCCGATGATATTTTCTATACAATGCGGATTGTCCATTCGTTCCGATAGGTTTTTTGAGGCGGCAGGCGGATCATGTCCGGATGCTCCGAATAATCTTCCATAATCCCCGCCCGGGCGGGCAAGGCCGTCCACGGCTCAATGCAGAGATAGGGGGCGTCCGTCCCGATCCATTTCCAAAGCCCAAGGTATTTCATATCTGGATAGCTCAGGACCACCTGCCGTGCGCCGTGCTTCGACTGCAGCGCAACCGTATGGGGCATATCCTGTAAAATCAGCATGCGTTCGGCGAACAAACCGTGCGACAACGGAATCTGCCCATTCGGCAGGGGATAGTCGGAAACCGTTCCCAGCATCTGGCACCACGGACTGGCAACACAGTCTGCCAGCCTTGCCGAAGTGCCTGCAGGGAACTGTAAGAAATAATCCTCATAGGGCAGGCCCTCTTCCAGAGGGACACGGAAACCCGGATGGCCGCCCACCGCAAAGGGCATCTCCCGCGTGCTGCAATTTTCGACCTGGATGCAAATGGCAAGCGTCTGACCGGACAGCCGGTAGGAAATCGCATAACGAAAGAGGAACGGATACATGCGCCGCGTCTCCGCTATATCGCCGCACACGAAGGTCGCCTGATTTTCCGTGTGCACCGCCGCCTGCAGGTCCATGCCCTTTATAAATCCGTGCGCATCCATCGGATAACGGATGCCGTCAAGCAGATAGTGCCCGTCCGTACACATCCCCACCTGCGGAAAAAGGTTCGGTGCGCGGTCTGCCCAATACTTCGGGTCCCCCTGCCACAGATATTCCGTCCCATCTCTGGTCTGTATCGATTGCAGCTCGGCCCCCCTGCTTTCAATTTTGACCGTCAGGGTATCGTTCCCAATGGTATAAACCATAACTTCCCCTTATCCCTGCGGCTCCAGACGGCCAAATTCCCTTGCCGCTTCCATGAACGCCGCCATGTTTTCCGGCTTCGTATTTGCGCCTAATGCGCATCCCGAGCTGAGCAGAAGCCCACGCCCCTTTGTTTTCTCTATGATTGCCCGCACCTGCTCCCGGACATCCTGCGGAGAGCCAATGCACATCGGGTCGCTGGGGTTGACGTTGCCCATCAGGATACTTTCCGGCGGCACTGCCGAACGGGCATATCCGATGTCGCATTTCCAGTCAATCTCCAAGATTTTAGCGCTGCATTTGCCCATGTCGCCAATGATTTTGGTCGTATCCCCGCAGATATGAACCGAATACGGCGCGCCATGCCGCTGGATGGCTTCGGCGGCTTTTTTTTCGTAAGGGAGCACGAATGTACGGTACAGCTCTGGGGAAATCAGGTCCGGGCTGGCGTAGGCGTCGCCCATACTGGTCGCGTGCGCACCCGCTGCAAGCTGCGCTTCCGCAAAACGGATATGCGCCTCGGTTGTCCATTCGAGCGCGTGGTGAATAACCTCCGGCTCCTCTGTAAGCAAATCCATCATGAAATCCTGCGTGCCGCGCAGAAGTGACAGGAGGCTGAACGGACCCTGGTCAGCCCGCCCGATAATAAACACGTGACCGCCGATTGCCCCCGATAGACGCTCGACCGTCTCCAGCCATTCGCAGATACGCCCGTCATGCAGCGGCTCCGGCAGCTTCAGCCGGTCAATGTCCCGCAAATCCTCTAAAACCGGCGCGTGTTCGTCAACCGAGGCAACTCCCTGTTCACGGAACAGAACCTTTGCCCCGCAGGCCTCGGCGAGCGTTGCATCGTCTACGTCGACGACACATCCGTCATATCCATACTTCTCCTGACAAATCCGGTGGCTTTCCGCCATTTTTGCCGGGTTTCGGTTGATCGCGCCGATTTCATAACCGGCTGTTTTTGCGCTAAACAGAAATCCCTGTGGTATGACTGGAATCCGATCCGGAGTCCCCCCGTATAATACCAGGTTCACGCGCTCTTTTGATGTGAATTCTTTCATAGCCGCTTTCACCATTCCTATCTGTTTCCGATTTTTTTCATTTTCCCGTATCAAATTTCCGGCCTGCCGGTTGACTTCTTTATGATCTTATTTTACACTTATCAATATTGTATGACAATAAATTTCTGTGCGCCGTACAAAAATGATGATTTTACAGAAAGGGGTATGCTGAAAAATGAAGGCCATTAACTGGAAAGACCGGTATACCGATACCAAATACCGCAAAATACTGACCACGGAATACCTGGACACGCCGGGGCTGCAAATCTTCGGCCGGCAGATCCGGATTTCCGCAACCGAATCGCTTCCCCTGCATTTTCACGAAAACTGCTATGAGCTTGTCTATATCGCCAGCGGGACCGCCAGTTTTTTTGTGGATGGGAAATACTACAGCCTGGGCGGCGGGGATGCATTTGTCACCCGTCCCAACCAGCTGCATGGAACAAACGCCGTGCCGGTTACCATTTCGGAAATGTACTGGCTGCAATTTTCCTTTGATTCCACTCCCAATTTTTTTCATTTGGATTCTGCCGCGTCGCATACGATGGAGGATTCCTTTTCCCGACTTTCATCTCCTAAAATCAGCACAAGCGGGAATGAAATTGAGAAGTTTCTCCATGAGGCTTTTCAAATTGCGCTAACCGGCTGTAATCTGCATCTTATCAGCCAATACCTTACATTGGCGTTTTCTATGATTCTCTCTTATTCCGAACAAACGATATTTAAGCTGTCGCCAGATATTGGATGGGCCATGAATTATATTCTGGACCATATCACGGAAAGGCTGACATTAGAGGAAATCGCAAAAGGGGCCTTTCTTTCCGTTTCCCAGTTCAAGCAAAAGTTTAAGCAGCAGCTTGGCATTTCACCCAGACAGTTCATTAACTCGCAAAAAATAGAGTATGCAATGGCCCTTCTGGAAGAAGACTGCTCGGTCGAAGAGACTGCAAGAAAACTCATTTTGAAAGTTCAAGCTATTTTACCACTGTATTCAAAAAATTTTGCTGCTGTACTCCAACGGAATATAAAAAGCGAATTCACCAGCAAAATCCAAAGTGAATCACATTGACTAGTGCTCCATCCAGTCAGAAAGCGGACTTGGGCTTGGAGCGGGATTTTCGCAGGGCAAGGCAGAGGACGCAGGC
>QXXE01000392.1 GCA_009911355.1 Clostridiaceae bacterium
TTTCTTTAGGAAACCTTACAGTTACAACTTGATATTCAATATCTGATTTTTCTCTAGCCATAATATCCTCCTCTATTAAATATATTAACTATCATTATATAACTTTCTTTATACATTTACAACTGTTTCTTATAAATATTTTTTGACAAATTTGTTGGCGGTTTGTTGACTTTTTGTTGATTGCTGTATACCTTGTGGTTCTAAGGCTGAGGGGGATTTGTTGGCCGTGTTGGCACTCGGCACTTATAGGGGGGGTCGTAGTACGGAAGCAAAATTGCTTCCTCCCCCCCCTTTTTTTCCAAATTCCAAATTTTTTTCAAAAATTTTCCAGCGCTACCGCTCGGCAAAATTGCAGGCAATTTTAAAACCATGAGGGAATTTCATTCCCTCAAACTCCCTTGAGCCTCCTCCTGCCGAAATATACGAGCGCTACGCTTATTATTTCGTTCAGTTATCGGCTTTCATAATCTAACAGCCAACATCTTCACTGCAAAGCCACGCTTCGCTCAAGGGCTTTTCCGCTACGATAACGCCTGTTTTAACGATTATGCCGACAACTAAACG
>QXXE01000393.1 GCA_009911355.1 Clostridiaceae bacterium
TACCGCAGTGCGTATGGCGGATTTGTGACGTTCTGAAAGCATAAAAGCCTTTCTAATAAAAACAGAGTAATACGAAGTCGGGTTAAGCCAACTACTGGAGATGGTAAGGGCAGCGAAGCTGGCCGAACCATCGGGGCGTAGCCCCGGCTCTAAGTTGGCAAATTAGTCTTCAACGACAGGCACCACAAGGCTTTCCTCAAAGGCAGCCACTTCTTGGGCAATCGCCCACTCAAGAGCGGGTGAGCGTTTCCAGCTGGAATTGCGGTCTGTGCAGTAAGCAAGCTCAGGCGCAAGCCGTTCTGACGCTTCAAGGGCAATTTCAAGCGCTTTAGGCGAGGTACCATCGATGTGGTGTTTCGTCACCATGATTGTCAACCCGCCGCTTGCGCGGACATTTGTCAATTTGCCTTCAAGGTTAAGATTGACATGGAGTTTTCTGGCCATGACGGTAGCTACGGCGTAAGCACGCGCCGCGTCTGGATAGAAAATCCCTTTGGCGTCTTCAACAGGAATGACTTCATCCCAAAGGAAGTTGACGCTAGATACGGCATGGTTAGCAATGA
>QXXE01000394.1 GCA_009911355.1 Clostridiaceae bacterium
GCGGGGACGACGCTCAATGAGCTTGCGATCGACCGCGACAGCGTGTCCGGCGTTGACCTCAACGACGAAGCGATTTCGATGATGCAGTACAATAAATCGTACTCGGCAGCGTGCCGCCTGATGACCACGCTGGACGAAATGCTGGATAAACTGATCAATGGCACGGCACTGTGATAAAGGGGGCCTTTTAAGATGAATTTATACCGATTGACAACCAACGGCATGCTGTACTCGTACCGTGCGAATTTGCAGAATTCGTACAGGACGCTTGCCGACGCGATGACGAAGGTGCAGACCAACCGCAATTTTAACAGCTACGCGGAGGACCCGGCGGCGGCGAGCCGCGCGTTTACGCTCCGCCGCGAGCACTGGCAGGCGAGTGCGCAGGTGCGCAATAACGACTGCGTTTTGACAAGCTTCCGGCAGGCGTGGTCGACGATCGACTCGGTGAAAAATGACCTCGTGACGCAGAAGGGCAAGGTCAACACGCTGCGCGGTCTGAACGACCCGGACGGCACGGCGCGCAAAACGCTGGGGCAGTCGACGCTGGCAGCCGCCGAGGC
>QXXE01000395.1 GCA_009911355.1 Clostridiaceae bacterium
TAGTTGTCATCGGTTAACGCTGGAACACCTGCCGCGCGCAACGTTGCCAGCACAGGTAATGACTCCAACTTATTGATAGTGTTTTATGTTCAGATAATGCCCGATGACTTTGTCATGCAGCTCCACCGATTTTGAGAACGACAGCGACTTCCGTCCCAGCCGTGCCAGGTGCTGCCTCAGATTCAGGTTATGCCGCTCAATTCGCTGCGTATATCGCTTGCTGATTACGTGCAGCTTTCCCTTCAGGCGGGATTCATACAGCGGCCAGCCATCCGTCATCCATATCACCACGTCAAAGGGTGACAGCAGGCTCATAAGACGCCCCAGCGTCGCCATAGTGCGTTCACCGAATACGTGCGCAACAACCGTCTTCCGGAGACTGTCATACGCGTAAAACAGCCAGCGCTGGCGCGATTTAGCCCCGACATAGCCCCACTGTTCGTCCATTTCCGCGCAGACGATGACGTCACTGCCCGGCTGTATGCGCGAGGTTACCGACTGCGGCCTGAGTTTTTTAAGTGACGTAAAATCGTGTTGAGGCCAACGCCCATAATGCGGGC
>QXXE01000396.1 GCA_009911355.1 Clostridiaceae bacterium
CAAAAGAAAAAGATTGCAATGGTTTCTCTTGCAAGCGCCGCTTTACTTGCTGGGGCTGTGATGACTTCACACAATGCAAGTGCCAACTCTGTCAATGATTATATTAAACAGGGGATTACGCAAAAAGGCTGGAAAGCCGCCACCGAAGAAAATCGTTTAGGTGGAATTAAATATAAGTACGCGTATAACAATGGCGTAGGACACCCTACCATGGTCATTAACCATGACACGGCTAATCCGAACTCCAATATTGACGGTGAGATTGCTTATATGACCCGCAATCAAGAAGCAGCATTTGTTCATGAATTTGTAGACGGTAATCGTATGATTGGAATTGCAGATACCGACTATCTCTCTTGGGGCGCAGGCCCGAAAGGGAATGGACGCGGTGTACAAGTTGAACAAGTCCATGTCCACAGTAAGGACGACTTTGCGCGTGAATTAATTAATTTGGCGCAATTCAACGTTAACATCATGAAGCAATACAAATTGACGCCGTCGCTTGGACAACCTAATGGCTCAGGTTCTGTTTGGACACATGCTATGGTCAGTCGTTA
>QXXE01000397.1 GCA_009911355.1 Clostridiaceae bacterium
CACGGAGTAAAGCCGGAGTCGCTTGCAAAGGAAATCGGCTACAGCCGCACAACGCTTACGCGGTATTTAAGCGGCGCGTATAACAGCAGCGCCAAAGGCATAGAGTCGCAGATCGCGCGGTTCCTTGAGGCGCATACCGGAGAGGTGGTCGTGCTTCCCGGCACGGCAGCTCCCGCGCCGCGAGCACCGCAGAAGCCCCGCTTCTATGAATCCCGCGACGCAAAAGCGGCGCTCGGCGTATGCCAGAGCTGCCAGGAGTACATGGGGCTCGGCATCGTAGTTGCCCGCAGCGGCTACGGCAAGACCTATGCGCTGCGCGAATATGCCAAGCTGCCGCGCGTTGCCTACATTGAATGCGACGACACGATGAGCAGCCGCGACCTTGTAGAAGCAATCGAACGCAGCGTCGGCCTGCCAACCGGCTACGGCACGATCTGGCGCAGGGTAAACAGTATCCGGGATTTCTTTAACACCAATAATGGCTATCTGCTTGTGATCGACGAAGCGGACAAGCTGGTCAGCAAGTACACGCAGAAGAAAATGGAAATCCTTCGCGG
>QXXE01000398.1 GCA_009911355.1 Clostridiaceae bacterium
TGAGAATCCCAGTTCGTATCTTCCGCCAGCATACGCCCAAGCACAGGGTCATAATAGCGGGCACGGAGATAAATCCTTCCGGTTTCCGCGTCGAAGTATTCGCCGCAATAGCGGAACGGGTTGGTATCATCCGCCGCAGGGTTCACCTCGTTGCCGAACGCGTCATACTCGTAGGATTTTGTCGCTGCGCCGCTGGTATTGGTGAGGTTCACCACGTCGCCATGCGCATTGTACAGGTAGTACGAGGTCGTATCGCCGATGGTCGAACCGACCAGCTCTAGCCCACGGTTATAACGCGCGGTAACCGTATCGCCGTTCAGCTCAGCCGCTACAAAATCCCCATCAAGCGCATAATCAATGGTAGTCCCATCAATGGTTTTGGACAAACGCAGCCCGGACGGCGCGTAGGAATACGTCGCTTCCACGCCGTCGACCTTTGTCCCGACCATCTGGTTAAATCCATTATACCAGCTTTTCTCATAAGAAGCAACCGCCGTTGTCGCCGAAATGCTTTCCGCGTCCTGCGAGCTTGTGAGCGTCTCCATGCTGCGCCCGAT
>QXXE01000399.1 GCA_009911355.1 Clostridiaceae bacterium
ATTGCAGGCATTGCAAAACGCTTTGTCATGGAAGGCATGGAAGCTGCCCTCAGCAGAAAAAAGCAGGAAAACCGCCGACGTAAAGTAACCGGAGAGGTGGAAGCCCAAATCTGCACCATTGCCTGTTCTGCCCCTCCTGAGGGTGCTTCCCGCTGGACCATGCAGGCAATTGCTGATGAACTGATTCGTCTGGAAGTGGTCGATTATATCACCGACAGCACGGTCTGTGAGGTTATGAAAAAAACGAAATCAAACCGTGGCTTGTAAAGGAATGGTGTATTCCGCAGGCAGATGCTGAATTTGTGGCAAAATGGAGGATGTACTGGAAGTTTACCAGCGACCATATGATCCTCTCAGCCCGGTTGTCTGCATAGACGAAACGAATCAGCAGATGATAAAGGAAATCCGTTTGCCCTGTGAACCCGGGCGACCTGAAAAGGTGGATTCCGTGTATATCCGTAATGGTGTTGCAGATGTCTCTATGATTTCCGAACCGCTGGCAGGCAGGAGGGAAACGATTGTGACGGAAAGCCGGACAGCGCTGGATTTTGCGGAGG
>QXXE01000400.1 GCA_009911355.1 Clostridiaceae bacterium
AAATCAACTGGCAGTTTAAAACTCAGGATGCAAGAATCAAGCTGGCAAGACTGTATCCGATTATACTTTGAAAACTAGCCGGATGCAGCACTACTCGTCCCTTGACCGTCTGGATAGTCGGAACGGACATAGAACGGGGATTGTTTTCAGCGGGGAGATGTGCTATACTTGGGCAAAAGTGTAAGTAGGCGCATAGCGCATAGCTTTAGTTGTTTTGTTCTAAAAGAAGGGCTGAATTATGAAGGCATATTACGAAGAATTGATAAAGTTCGTTCCACATCCCATTGAAATTATGAAGCGTGAAGATTTGAGAAGTTTATGGAAACTGGAGCCGTATCCATGCGTGGATATTTTTGAAGATTTTTATGGGTGCTTTCAAAATGCACGCGATATTCGGATGTCTTCTTTTGAGATACTTCCTATTGAAGAAATTTGTATCAAAAATGGCGGGCTTGTTTTTGCTATTCATAAAAAATTATTGGTGAATTTAGATTATCTCTTTAGAAGTTCTTATATGTCGGTATAGCCCGTATTTTCGGGCTTTCCCGGCATTTTA
>QXXE01000042.1 GCA_009911355.1 Clostridiaceae bacterium
CTCAAGAAATTCATTTTCTTCTTTCAGGCGGCGGATTTCTTTTTCCTGCTCTTTGACCTGTCTGCGCAGGAGGGTCAATTCCTCGGCGAGGCTCATCGCCGTCTGTGGTGTGTGTGAGCCGGGGCCGACATCCAGCCGTCCCTCCCTTGCAGCTTTCGTCCAAGCATACATGGTATTTTCTGGGATGCCCAGTTCAGAAGCCGCTTTTGCGCCGCCAAGTTCTTTCGCCAGCTTTACGGCCTGGATTTTGTATTCCATGTCGTACTTCAGTTGTTTTTTTGCCATTGTAGTTGCCTCCTTAATTCTCTTTGATTATACATCAAATCCTTGCGTATGAGGTGTCAACTAAAATGGTACAACATCAATTACTGACGATGGAAAGCCGTGTGATGGGAAACTGTCACGTACGGTTTGGGGCGGGGGAAAACTTGGAGATAATATCAAAGAGTTAGCTATCGTTAAAGGCGTCTCCCCTGTGGTTTTATTGTAGGGGTGGTGCTCAGAAATACGAAAAGCCACTGGCAGGATCTTGCCAGCGGCTTTTCTCAGTGCCATTCATATTCTACAGTTTTTTTGCTGTGGGGTGCAAAGGTTAAAGTTTGCGGAGGGTTGAGCGCTCCAATAGACTATTTGGAGATTTATTTTGCAGGCATTGTAATTGGGACAAGCGCTGTTTGATAGAGTGTATCGTTTGACAGATACAGCACGCGTGCGTTTGAGGTTACAGCGTTTTCTGGGACGTACAGCGTAAAGGGCAGGCGGTTTTCTGCACTGCCAACGGGGCTGGCTTCGTACAGTGATTCCCCAAGTTGGATGTAAAGCGGGGAGTCTGTATCAGCATCTGACAGCGAGCCTTCCAACCGCAAATAGCCTTGCAGCTGACCATCATTTTGCGCGGTAATGCTTGTAGCAGCATCACCTTGCGGCGGATCGCCTTGAAGGCCGCGCTCTGGGGCTGGGAAAATGGGCGCGCGTACCGTCAGCCAGTCCAAATTGCGCTCCACCAGTTCGATCACGACGGTATCTGCGCCAGTTTCCCCTAAAAGCGCCATTTGATAAGGCATTGCCCTCGAAAAAGTTGCGTGCCCATAGCTGTCCGCAAGGAAGCTGTGCAGCGAATTGCCGAAGGAATCACGGAACATCAGCAGCTTACCGCTTTTTCCCGGGCAGCTGGTTTGGATGCGTTGATCCTCAGCGCTGCGCGGTTCGGAGTCATAAGAGAACGTAAAGCCGCGGTCAAATGAAGCATCCTCTTCGAGATCGTTCCCAGCCGGGTAGAGCATTTCATAAAGGTCGCTTCGATGGTTACGCACAGGCTTCCACGCGCCGTCAAAGAAGGGGGAAACGTCGTCCTTCCCGAGAGCTTCGGTCAGCACGTCATGTGCCAGCGCTGCGCCGCGTGTGTTCCAGTGGGAGTCCTGCTGGTAATAGAGTATATCTGGTTGGGCACGGAACGCGGCAAACAGGTTGGCATAGGGTACGTTTTCCTGTGCCAGCAGAGGGATCAGCCGGTCGATATCGTCCTTGCCGGGAAGCGGGGTGCCCACGCGTGGCAGGAATTCCGGGTACAAGGAAGCCTTGTTTGGCGCGACGGTAAACAAAAACTGCGCACCGTGTGATTCGATATATTCACGCAGCAGCGCAAGGGTGTGAGCCGCGCTGTAAAGCGCGCGGTCGCTGAGGGGTTCGGTATGCAGGTATCCGGGAACGGTTTCTCGGTAAAACAGCCAGCCGTCCCGCCCTAGCAGAACGCTGTCCTCTGCCGAAGTATGGAACACCGATGCTTGCAGCGCTGCGCCCGCCGTAATCAGTTCCTGCCGGAAGGCAAAATGGTCGGCAATATAGTCGGTTGCCTGCTGGAGAACGTCGGGGTTAACGCTGCCGTCTGGAAGTGTCAGCGCAGGCATTGGCGCAAGGGCCTGGTTTGCGGCAGCTTCCTGCTCGGGCAGCACAAGCATTCCCACGCCCGGAATGAGGCAGCAGATCAGGAGCGCCGCTGAGGCCAGCCGTGCCTTTGTTTGAAGTTCCAAAAATTTTTCCTCCCCAAAGCGCCCGTCCCGGGATGGGACGGGCGCTGAAATCAGTCTGAGTGCAAGTTGTCTGAAAGTAGCTGTGTTATATCCTTCGTCCCGCCCGCAGGCGTGATAAAGTTTTTACTCGATTTTTTTTCAAAAAAATCGCGGGTGCAGGGCAGGGCCCTGCCGCGGCCCGCGCAGGGCCAGGGGTCCAGGGGACAGCGTCCCCTGGCGTAAGGGCGAAGGGTGCAGATCAGTTTTTATAGTAGGCGAAGCGGGTGCTTCCATACCGCGCCTGGAAAAAGTTCGAGGAACGGTACTTCATTTCAAGCTCCGCGTCATAGACATAAGTTGTGCCGTCCAGCTCGATTTCTACCCAGCCGTGCGGCTGCCGGTTCTTACCCAGCCATCCGACAACCGTGCGTGCGTCGTAGCCCAGTTCGCGGGCAAGCAGGCAGAACGTCGCCGCATACCCGAAGCAGTTGCCGCGCCCGTCTCGCAGGAAAGCCTCCGCATAAGCGGGTTCCCAGCCGGTTTGACCCTTAGAGACCAGCTTACGCTTGATGTATGTGAAATTATCCCGCACATAATTATAAACAGCGCGCAGCTTTTGGCCGCTTGTCATATTTTCGTTAGTGCGTGTGAGGATAACCTCGGCAAGCGCAGTGCCCAGCGCAGAATTTCCAGTAGCCAGCCGTCCGTTTTCGCCGAACCAGAATCCCCGCACCGTTTCATTGTGGACGAATTGCCCTTCCCGGACACAATACAGGCTCCCTCCGATATTGTGGAAGCCATCCGCCAGGGGGCAGCGCTCCTCGTTGAGCGAAGTCCACTGCTCGGTGTGTGCGCCAGGCTGCTGTACATGCCCGATGGATGCTTCCATGATATGCGCATACGCCCAATGGCTTTGCGGTACGTCGGGGAAGAAGCGCACCTCTGGTGAGCTTGCAATTGTTTCCACGTCAGGACTGCGCCCTAATAGCCGGTTGAATATGATCGCCGCTTCCGCGCGTGTCAACGGGTCATCCGGGCGAAAAAGGGGATCCGCAGCGCTGAAGAGCCCGTTTGCTGCCGCAATACAGATATCAGAATAATATGGGTTATCCTGCTGCACGTCATGAAACAGGAACGGGAAGCCGCCCGACGGCAGGAAATAGGCAGCAGCCGCAGCGCATTCTGCACGGGTAAACGGGGAATCCGGGTGGAACAGCCCGTCTTTGTCCCCTATGATGATACCCTCCCGCGCCAAGGAGCCTGCCGCCTGCGCAAACCAGGCGTTTTCCGGCACGTCACGGAATCTGCCGCCAGCTTCCGGCGGCTCGTCGAGCAGGATATAGAAAATCTGCGCAGCTTCGGCGCGTGTCAGCGCCTTGGACGGCTCAAACATGCCGAAATCATTGCCGTTCAGGTATTTTTTATGGGTTTCGCCCTCTTCTCGGAGGGATAACCGGCTGTCGAGGAGCACCGCTTTTTCTGCGGACGCGTCTACGCTGACAGCCTGTGGGACTGGCGTATCAGCCGATGCGGGCGGCAGCGCGGCGATGAGAAGCGCAGCTGCTGCAAGCACCCCCGCAGCAATCCGTTTATATTTCATGAGGTCCCCCTTACTGGAACAGCAGCTTTTTGAGATGCCGCCGAAGCCGTACCGTTTTTGACAGCTATCTTTTATTATTATAAGCGATTTTTGAAAGTTGTCAATGAAAAAGGGGGAATTTGCATGGGAAATAGGGGACCGGGCGACGCGCGCTTGTCAGCCGCGCAGCGCGTGCAGGATGCGTTCAATCAAGCCGACCCGCTGGAACGGGGTCATAAAATACCAGCCCGCCGTGAACGGCTCCATCCGCCGCGCGAAGCCGACGGACAGCTCAACCGCGAGCGCTTCCGCAGCCTCGCGCCCCAGCCCGTGATAGCGGCGTACAATATTCGCTGGCACCTCGATGCCGGATACCTCGTTGTTCATAAACAGCGCATTTCGCTCGCTGACAACCGGGATCACGCCGCCCAGCAGCTTCATTTCGGGCATTTCCTCATGCGCACGCTGTAGGTTTTCAAACGCCTGCCCGCTCATTACTGGCTGGGTCAGGAAACCGCAGACACCCGCGTCCCGCTTGCGCAGCGCTTTTTTCAGCTCTGCGTCAAAATTTGCGGCGTTGACGTTCAGCGCGCCGAAAACCCGGAATGGTACAACTGCGTTTTCCGACCCAAGTTTCCGGATATAGTCCGCGAGGATCGCCGAATGGAAGGAAAACACGCTTTTGACCTCATCCCGTTCCGCGCTGGGCACAGGGTCACCGGTCACGACCAGCACATTATGGACCTCCTCGATGGACAGCCCGAGCAGCAGCGCCCGCGTCGCGTTGACATTCCGGTCGCGGCAGGTCATATGCGGGATTGGGTCGATGCCGAGCTCACGCCGCAGCTTTGCCGCCAGCATACACGAATCCACGCGGGGGCGCGCGATCGGGCAGTCAGCAATGGTAATGGTGTCCGCTCCCGCCTCAACCAGCCGCCGCGCGCCTGTCAGAAAGCCGGATACATCCGCGTCGACTGGCGGGTCAAGCTCAACGGCTGCAATGCGCTGGCCCGCGTCCAGCTTTTCTGCAAGGCGGTTGCGCCCCTCCTTGCGCGCGGTGAGCGTTATCCGGCTCTGTACGGAAGCGATTACGCTTTTCGGGGCAGGGCGCTGCGTGTCCAGGGCCTTCCGTGTTTCGCGGATGAATTCCGGAGTTGTACCGCAGCAGCCGCCGAGGATTTTTGCGCCAGCCGCCGTGAGCGCCGCCATGCGCTCTGCGAAATATCCCGGCGTGCCTTCATAGACCGTGCGACCGCGCACGATGGCTGGATAGCCTGCGTTGGGCATCACCGACAGCAGCCGGGGGAGCGTTTGCAGGCTTTCCGTCAGCCGCAGCAGATGGCTGGGGCCGGACATGCAGTTGAAGCCTGCCGCGTCGATCTCGGCACAGGCGTCCGCCTGGCGCAGCAGTGCAGCCGCGCTCAGGCCGTGGCGCGTTACGCCGTCCGGGTTGGAGGCAAACGAGGTCAGCACGAAAGCGCTGGGACGCTTGGACTTAATATAGGACGCAACGCGGTCGAGCGCTGCGAAGTCGGAAAAGGTTTCAAACAGGAAGTTTTCTGCGCCCAGGGATAAGAAGCAGTCGGCTGCCCGGAGGCAGTCCTCTATGGACTGTGCCGAAGGGCCCAGGTCGGCGAAAACCGCCGCGCCGTAGGGCTTTGCCGCTTCACAGGCGAGCGTATATCCGGCTTCCAGCGTCTGCGCAAGGGTCTCACCCTCTACGTCGAAGGGGGAAAAGGTGTTGGTTTTCAGCGCCCGCGCCCCCGCTTCCAGATAGGCGGTATGGATTGCGCGCACGCGTCCGGGATGCTGTCGGTTTGCTGACTCTACCCGTTCGCCGTCCGGGTACAGGGATGCGTAATAGGTGCCCATCGAGCCGTCAAACAGCAGGACGCCGCGGTTTAACTCGTCCCGGATATCCATTATCCAAGCACCTCCCGCGCAATGCCGACCGATTCCTTTGCGTCGCGGGCATAGTAGTCCGCGCCCATCTGCGACGCATATTCGGGGGTGAGCACTGCGCCGCCGACCCAGATTTTGCACGCGTGCCCGCTTTCGCGCAGCGCGCGGATGGTCTGCTCCATGCTGCCGAGCGTTGTCGTCATGAGTGCCGACAGGCCGATCAGCCGTACATTTTCGCGCACAGCCGTTTCGGCAATGGTTTCAGGGGATACATCGCGCCCGAGGTCCAGCACGGTGTAACCGTAGTTCTCGAGAATGGTTTTCACAATATTTTTGCCGATGTCGTGGATATCGCCCTTGACCGTTGCGACAATCAGCTTTCCTTTGGATACTGACGCCGCGCCCTTTTCCGCAATTGACCGTTTGATGACCTCGAAAGCCTCCTGCGCCGCGCCTGCGGAGTTGATCAGCTGCGGCAGGAAGATTTCTCCCTTTTCAAAACGCGCGCCGACCGCGTCCAGCGCCGGGATCAGCTGCCCGTTGACGATTTCAAGTTCGCCCGTGCCAGAGGACAATAGTGCGGTGGTCAGACGGCGTGCGTCTGACCCGAGCCCTTTTGCAATGGCATAGGGGAGGTCATGGACGACGTTGCCTGCCGGCGCAGGCGCTGCGGCGGGGGCGGCCGTGTTGGCGGCAATATAGGCTTCCGCGCCCTTATCCACATTGTAAATCACATTAAAAACACGGATAGCGTTCATTGCCGATTCGGTGTTGGGGTTGATAATAGGCAGGTCGAGCCCGTGCGCCATTGCGAGGGTCAGGAAACCGGCGGTGACCTGCCCGCGCGCGGGGAGCCCGAAGGAGATATTCGACACGCCCAGCACACAGTGCAGCCCCAGCTGGTCACGCACTGCCTGCATGGCCTTCAGTGTTTCGACCGCCTTGTCCTGCTCTGCAGAGACGGTCAGTGTCAGGCAGTCAATGAACACGTCCTCTTTGGGGATACCGTGTCGCAGCGCTTCGCGCAGGATGCGTTCCGCGATTGCAAAGCGCTGCTCAGCGGTGGGGGGGATGCCGCCCGCATCCATTGTAAGGCCGACGACCGCCGCGCCGTATTTTTTCGCGAGCGGGAGGATGCGCGCCAGTACATCAGGCTCGCCGTTAACCGAGTTGATGATGGCTTTGCCGTTGACCACCCGCAGCCCTGCTTCGAGCGCAGCAGCGTCCGAGGAGTCCAGCTGGAGCGGCAGGTCGGTGACCGACTGCACCGCCTTGACGACCCGCGCCATCATCGCGGGCTCGTCCACGCCGGGGAGCCCGACGTTTATGTCAAGGATGTGCGCGCCCGCGTCGGCCTGCTCGACCGCCTGGGAGAGGATATAGTCAAGGTCGTTTTCGCGCAACGCCTGCTGGAAGCGCTTTTTGCCGGTCGGGTTGATCCGTTCGCCGATGATGCGCACGCCGTCGACTGTGACGACGTTGGTTGGGGTGCAGACCCGTGATTTACGCACAATTTTGCGTTCCGGGACGGTCAGACCTGCTGTCCGGGCGGCGGTTTCTGCAATGAATGCGGGAGTTGTGCCGCAGCACCCACCGAGGTATTGCACTCCGAGGGCGGCGAAGCGTTCCATCTCGGCAGCGAATTCCCCGGCGGTGATGTTGTATGCTCCGGTTGCGGGGTCGGGAAGTCCTGCGTTTGCCTTGACGATGAGCGGGAGCCCCGTCACTGCGCGCAGCCGCTCGGCGAGCGGGTAAAGCTCCTTTGGGCCGAGTGAGCAGTTGAAGCCGAGCGCGTCCACGCCCAGCCCTTCGAGGACCGCAGCCATTGCTTCGACCGTGCAGCCGGTAAAGGTGCGCCCGCTTTCCTCAAAGGTCATGGTTGCGAAAATGGGAAGGGAGGAGTGCTCTTTTGCGGCGAGGACGGCGGCTTTCAGCTCATAAAGGTCGGTCATGGTCTCAAACGCGATCAGGTCGGCGCCTGCCGCCGCGCCCGCCTCGACGATCTTGCGGAAGATGTCGTAAGCCTCTTCGAACGGCAGTGTGCCGTAGGGCTCGAGCAGCTGCCCGATCGGGCCTACGTCGAGCGCGACCCGAGCGTCCGTGCCCTCGCAGGCGCGTCGGGCGCAGGCAATAGCAGCCGGAATAATTTCCGCGACGGTGTGCCCGGACCTTTCCAGCTTGTAGCGGTTTGCGCCGAAGGTGTTTGCGTAAGCGATGCGCGAGCCCGCTTCTATGTAAGCGCGGTGGATGGCGGTGATGTGCGCGGGGTCGGTCAGGCAGAGCGCTTCGGGGCAGTGCCCGGGCTGTAGGCCGCTCTGCTGGAGCATGGTGCCCATTGCGCCGTCCAAAATGACGGTTTTAACTTTTTCCACAGGTTTTCCCAGCCTTTCTGAAAGTACAGGTTTCAAACATTGAGCAGTAGGCGCAGCCGCGGAAGCGCCGGGGCTGCGGGGTATTGGCGATGCCGAGGATCGCCGTCACCGACTTGCGTGGGGTCATGATGCCGGTCGGGGTGAGGTGCAGGCCGATGCGGCGGGCCGCGTCGAGGGTATCCAGGAAGCGCGGCTGCACCGAAAGCGGCAGATCCCCGTAGCCGGGGCTGAACCGGTCGGTAAGGAAGGGTGCGCCGAGCGAGGATTTGATTTCTTCCACAGCATTGTCGCAGACGGCCTCAACGGCGACCGAGCCGCAGCAGTCCAGCATCAGCGCGCGCGTCATATCGCGTACCTGCGCACGTCGGATCGCATTTTCCAGCGCGCCGCCGATCGTGGCCGCAAGAAGCACGAAACGGCTGCTTTCCGTGAGGAGTGCATTGACATCCTTGCCGGAAAGCAGCCTGTCGGGGAGCCCACCGCGGGGGAATACGCGCCAAACCGCCCGGGGCGCGGCCAGGGAGAGCGTTTCGTCTATGCAGCTGCCAAGCTGGGCCTCTACATCGGGGGGGATTTCGCTGCCGCGCCAGCCGAGGTATTGCAGGATTTCAGCGCGGTTGAGTTCGGTCAGGGCAATCGGCATTTCAGGCCATCCTTTTCACAAAATTTCGGTATATACGCAACATTCAAAAATTCTGCCGTTTCACCCAGCCGTCCTTTTGGCTGGGTGAAACCGTACGTATTCAAAGTAACCGCGCACCCATTCCCCGCCGCAGCGGTGAAAGGGAGTCCAGAGGGACGAGTCCCTCTGGCGCCCGCCGCGTAGGCGAACGAAGCGGTAAAATCCGCACTCACGGGTATATTATAACACACAAAAAAACGGGTGTATAGCCGCAGAACGCCTAAAATGCGGTGCCGGAGGGCCCCGACGTTTGGCGCGGCTCAGTTGCCCGCGCCGCCGGCCTTGCGGTAAGCGGAGGGGGTGCAGCCGAAGACCGCGCGGAAGCGCTTGATAAAATAGCTGAAATTCTCAAAGCCGACCGCGAAACCGATTTCCATGATGGGCTGGTCGGTTTCCCGCAGCAGGCGCGACGCACGCTCGATGCGCAGGAAATTCAGGTGCTGCACGAACGGGCGGCCAAGGTGCTGCTTGAAGAACGAGCAGAAATATTGCGGGGACATCCCGAAATGCTGTGCGACTTCGGGGAGGTGGAGCGGTTCGGTGCAGTGCTCGCCCAGATAGGCGACAATCTCGCGGAGCAGCTGGGTACGGTAATCGCGCGCAGGGCGTTCGGCGCTGCGCAGGAGGCCCGCGCCCGCCCCGTCGGCGACTGCGGACAGCAAGGAAGCTTTGACCTTAAGCTCAAAACCCTCCCGGCGGTGGGCGCAGGCGTCCATCACCGCGTCCAGCGCAGACAGGATTTCCACGTGCCCCGGGCCGCCTGCGCGCAGCTCGGTGGGGAACCACAGCTGCCCGCCCGCAAGCGGGGAGAGCAGCGTTTCCTGTGCGCGGTCAGCACGGCGGAACTGCAAAAAGTCGGCGGGGAACACAAAAGAACGGAATTGCCCGCCCGTCCCGCTGCGGATTTCGTGCAGCTCGCCCGTTGCGACAAAAAACAGGTCGCCCGCAAGCCCGGTATATTGCCGGTCAGCGATTGTCAGGCCGACCTCGCCCGCCAGGATGCGGATGATCTCGAGCTCGGGATGCCAGTGGTACGGGATTACGTCGCCGTCCTGCGAGCCGGTCATGGGGTAGATTTGGAATGGGAATTCCTCGGTGCCATGGGTGCGTTTTTCCAGGCGGGAAGCGTCCATTTTGCAGGCTCCTTTCTAAATATGTGAAAATCGTGTTAGTATTCGATAAAATATTGCAAGCCCTTTTTGTCTTCCAATACTATAATTATAGACAAGAGGAACAAAACACGCAACCGTTTCGGCGGGATTTTCTGAAAAAATAACGCAATTTTCCGCAGTGCGCCTTTGGGCATGCACAGAGGGCCATGCGAAAAATGAGCAGATTTGCACAAGAACGTAAAATATTTTTCGGTGAAACTGCTAAACTTTGCGAAACCCACTTGCGGATGATTGTTCATTATCATATAATCAAAACATCACCAATAGGAAAACAGGAGGTATGCAACATGTACATGGATAAAGAAGTCAAGAGGGGCTACAACGAGTACATCCGCCTCGAAGACGGCATTGGCAGGGACGCGATGATGGACGTTGCGCTGCTTGTCATGGAGGACGGCGACACCTACTCTTTTGAGGAGGGGGAAAAGGAGCTGGCCCTGCTGGTTTTTGACGGCAAGTGCACGCTGAAGTGGGACGACGGCTCTTACGAGGTTGACCGTCCGAATCCTTTTGACTATAACCCGTCCTGCCTGCACGTCTGCAAGGGCGTAAAGGTTGAGGTTGCGGCGCACGGCCCCTGCAATATTTACGTACAGAAGACGCTTAATGAAAAGACCTTTCCGAGCAAGATGTACAAGCCGGAAGACACCGACACCTGGGCGCGCGGCAACCAGGGCGAGCTGATGGGCTGCATCAAGCGCGATGTGCGCACCTGCTTTGACCTGGACAATGCACCGTACTCCAATATGGTGCTTGGCGAAGTTGTCAACCTCCCGGGCAAGTGGTCCTCTTACCCGCCGCACCATCATCCGCAGCCGGAGTGCTATTTCTACCGTTTTGACCGCCCGATGGGCTTTGGCGCAGGCTGGGCTAACGGCGAGATTTACGAGACGCATCACAACGGGCTTGCGATTATCACGGACAAGATGCATTCGCAGGTTACGGCGCCGGGCTATTCGTGCTGCTATGCTTGGGGCATCCGCCATCTGCCGGGCGACCCGTGGGACAAGACCCGTATTGATGACGAGGAGCACCTCTGGCTGCTTGAAGAGGACGCCAACGACAAGATTTGGCACTGCCCGACCGGCAACTGAGACGCTGAGCCTTAGATTGGGGCTCCCGGCCCTGCGCGGGCTGCGCCAAAGGGCTCTGCCCTCTGGACTCCTGGCCCTGCGCGGGCTGCGCCAAAGGGCTCTGCCCTCTGGACTCCCGGCCCTGCGCGGGCTGCGCCAAAGGGCCCTGCCCTCTGGACTCCCGGCCCTGCGCGGGCTGCGCCAAAGGGCTCTGCCCTCTGGACTCCCGCAATTTTTTCGAGAAAAAATTGAGTAAAAGCTTTGTCTCGCCTGCGGGCGGGATGGAGAAGGGGACAGCCAGGGCGCTGATTCCCCCAGCGTTTTCCTGATGTTTATCCACCCATGAATTTATTTTTAGGAGGAGATATCCCATGAAGCACATGGAAACCGTCCGCCTGACCGCAAGCCAGGCACTCGTCCGCTTCCTCGAGAACCAGTATGTCAGCTACGTTGACATGGATGGCAAGGAAGTAGAACACAAGTTTGTTAAGGGCATCTTCATGCTCCCCGGCCACGGCAATGTTGTAGGCTTCTGCAACGGCGTTGAGCAGGAGCTGAAGGACATGGTCGTTTATCAGGGCAAGAACGAGCAGGGCATGGCACTTGCCGCTGTCGGCTTCGCAAAGCAGAGCCGCCGCAAGCAGATTTTTGCCTGCACCTCGTCCGTAGGCCCCGGCGCGTGCAACATGGTCACCGCCGCTGCGACCGCGACCGCAAACAATATCCCTGTGCTCATCCTGCCGGGCGATATCTATGCGTCCCGCCAGCCTGACCCGGTTCTCCAGCAGATGGAGCAGCCGCAGAACCTGTCTATTTCGGCGCACGATGCGTTCCAGGCCGTTACAAAGTACTGGGGCCGTATCAACCGCCCCGAGCAGGTCATGACCGACATGATCTCTGCAATGCGCGTGCTGACCGATACCGCCAACACCGGTGCGGTTGCGGTTTCGCTGCCGCAGGATGTGCAGGCGGAAGCTTATGATTACCCGGTTGACTTCTTCCAGAAGCGCGTTTGGCGCATCGACCGCCGCCCGGCGACCAAGTATGCCGTTGACAAGGCGGTTGAGGTCATCAAGAATGCGAAGAAGCCGCTCCTGATCTGCGGCGGCGGCGTCCGTTACGCAGAAGCGCACAAGGTCTTCAAGAAGTTCGCAGAGGACTTTGGCATTGCGTTTGGCGAGACCCAGGCGGGCAAGTCTGCGATCGAGTGGACCCACGAGCTCAACCTCGGCGGCCTCGGCACCACTGGTGGGATTGCGGCGAACAAGATTGCACACGAGGCGGACGTTGTGATCGGCGTTGGCACCCGTTATACCGACTTCACCACCGCGTCCAAGTGGCTGTACCGCACTGACGCGAAGTTTGTCAACATCAACCCCTCTGAGTTCCAGGCGTACAAGATGGACGCGGTTCCGGTTGTTGCCGACGCAAACGAGGCCCTGACCGCGATCAGTGCAGAGCTCAGCAAGCTTGGCTACCATACCGACGACGCGTACAAGGCGGAAGTTGCCGCTCTGCGCAAGGAGTGGTTCACTGAGATCGAGCGTCTTGACGAATGCAAGTACACTGGCAAGGACAGCTTTACCCCCGAGTGCAACGACGCAAACCGCGGCGCGGTTGAAAAGTACATTGAGGACACCGGCTGCGACCTTTGCCAGACCGCTGTGCTCGGCGCGATCAATCACCTGATCGATGACGACGCAATTGTCTGTGCGGCTGCTGGTTCGCTCCCGGGCGATATGCAGGGCCTGTGGCGTGCGCGTAAGGTCAATACCTACCACATGGAATACGGCTATTCCTGCATGGGCTACGAAGTCGCTTCCGCGCTTGGCGCGAAGCTAGCCTGCCCGGATCAGGAAGTTTACGCGATGTGCGGCGATGGTTCCTTTGATATGCTGCACTCTGAGCTGATCACATCTGTCCAGATCGGCAAGAAGATCAACGTCATGCTGTTTGATAACGCTTCCTATGGCTGCATCAACAACCTTCAGGTTGCGAACGGCAATGCGTCTATCACGACTGAGAAGAACATGCTCGAAGAGGGCGTGACCAACGGTGTGCACAAGGGCAAGGTTATCCAGGTCGACTATGCGGCGATCGGCGCGGCTTATGGCTGCAAGACCTACACGGTCAAGACGATGGATGAGCTCAAGGCTGCGATCGAAGATGCGAAGAAGCAGACTGTTTCGACCCTGATCGACATGAAGGTTCTGCCGAAGACCATGTCCAAGGGTTACGAGGCTTGGTGGCGCGTAGGCGTTGCTGAGGTTTCTCAGAAGCCCGAAGTCCAGGCGGCGCGCAAGCGTATCGAGGATCATCTCTACGAGGCCCGTCATTATTAAGAAGCTGTCCGAAGGACGGTAAAAGGCATAACAAAGCGGCATCCGGATTTCCGGGTGCCGCTGCTTTTGTGTATCAAAGACGGATAAAATGGGAGTCCAGAGGGACGAGTCCCTCTGGTGCTCCCCGCACAGGGGCGGGTGCAGGGCAGAGCCCTGCCGCACTCCGCGCATAGGAGCGGTTACTTCGCAGCTGACAGCATCAGCTTGATGCGGTTTTCCTGATTGATCTTAGACGCGCCAGGGTCGTAGTCGACCGAGACGATGTTTGCTTCCGGGTAGTGTTCGCGAATCTTGCGCACCATACCCTTGCCCGCAATATGGTTGGGCAGGCACCCGAACGGCTGGGCACACACAATATTCGGCACCCCCTCGTGGATCAGCTCGACCATTTCGGCCGGCAGCAGCCAGCCCTCGCCCATTTTTACGCCCTCGCCGATGATCTCATGCGATAGCTTTCGTACTTCCTCAAAGGGAATGGGCGGACGGAAGTGTCCGTGCTTTTGGACTGCTTTAATGATATCGTTTTGCTTGCTCAGGACAAAGCTGTACATCATTTTGTTCATCATTGCGGATTTTGCCGAGCGCCCGTACAGGCGATGGTCGATGACTGCGTTGTACAAGCAGTACAGGCAGAAATCCAGCAGCCCCGCAAGTACCGGTTCGCACCCTTCGGCGATCAGGAAATCTTCCAGATGGTTGTTGCCAAGCGGGGAGAACTTTACATAAATCTCGCCGACAACGCCAACCTTTTTCTTTTCGACCGAACGGTCCAGACGGACCTTTTCAAACGCGCGGAGGATAAAATGATACAGTTTTTTTACTTCCCTGTACAAAATTACACGGTTTCCGGTAAAACGCCGGGAAATGACGTCCATGCAGACCTCAACCGCCTTGTGGCTTGAGCCCGGGACAACCTCGTAGGGGCGGCACTGGTTGTGCAGCATCATGATCAGGTCGCCGAGCAGTACGCCGTAAGCGATCTGGATCAGCATCTGCGGGGTGAAGGTGAAACCGGGATTGGCTTCGAGCCCCGAGAAGTTCAGGGAAATTACAGGGATATAGTTATATCCGTTTTTCGCGAGCGCTTTTCTTAAAAGATGGATATAATTAGACGCCCTGCACCCGCCGCCTGTCTGACTCATAATAAGTGCGATTTTGTGCGTGTCATATTTGCCGCTTTCAATCGCGTCCATCAGCTGCCCAATGGCGAGCAGCGCGGGGTAACAGGTGTCGTTATGCACATTTTTGAGCCCTTGCTCAACGATGGACGGGCCTTCGGTGGTCAGCAGCTCCATGCGGTAGCCGTAGTTGCCCATGATTTGCAGCATCAGCCCGAACTGGATGGGCAGCATATTCGGCACCAGGATGGTGTAGTCCTTGCGCATTTCCTCGGTAAATACTGCGTTACTGTTTTCCAAGCTTTTTGCCCTCCTCGATTGCCGCGAGCATGCTGCGCACGCGGATTTTTGCCGCACCCAGGTTGTTAATCTCGTCGATCTTCAGCTGGGTGTAGATTTTGCCGCCGCCTTCGACAATGGCGCGGATTTCGTCGGTCGTGATCGCGTCAATGCCGCAGCCGAACGATACCAGCTGGATCAGCTGGGCGTTGTCCTTGTGGACAACGTAATTTGCCGCAGAATACATCCGCGAATGATAGGTCCACTGGTTGAGCACGTGCACCTCCGGACTTTCGGCGAGGTCCCACACCGCGTCTTCCGTGACGATTACCATACCGTAGGAGGAAATCAGGCGGTTGATGCCGTGGTTGATCTCCGGGTCGACATGGTAGGGACGCCCGACAAGCACCGCAAGCTCTAGGCCGTTCTCGTCGGCGTAGGCGATGGCTTTGCGCCCCTCGGCATGGACACACTCGTAATAGGCTCGGAGTGCTGTATAGCCCGTCTCAGCCGCCGCGGCGATGTCTTTCTTGTGCAGCTGCGGGAAACGCTCGTGGAAAAAGCGGACAGCCTGCTTTGTGAACGCTTTATGGTCGCTCAGTTCAAAATAGGGCATCATAAAGTCGACCTCTGCAAGACGGGATACGTTGGCCTGCAAAAGCTCGGGGTAGTAGGCGACAACCGGGCAGTTGTAGCAGTTGTCGCCGCGCCCTTCGTCGAGGTTCCAGGTCATGCAAGGGTAGAAGATGCGGGTAACCCCTTTTTCAAACAGGTTTTCGATATGTCCGTGCATCAGCTTGGCTGGGTAGCAGACCGTATCGGAAGGGATAGAATGCTGCCCGCGCTGGTACAGGTCGCGGGAGGACACGTCGCTGACAACGACCTCGAAGCCGAGCGCTTCCAGGAAGGTCTTCCAGAACGGCAGCAGCTCGTAGAAATTCAGCCCGAACGGGATGCCGATTTTCCCGAGCGGCGCGTCCCCCTCGCGCGGGGCGCTGGCGATTTTCTTGAGGTAGTCCAGTTTCCAGGCGTACAGGTCGGGCAGCTGGGCGGCCGCGCCCCCGCCCAGGGGGCGCTCGCAGCGGTTGCCGGAGAGGAACCGCCGCCCGCCGGGGAAGGTGTTGATGGTCAGGTCGCAGTGGTTGCTGCACAGGCCGCACTTGACACTCTTGGAAACATGCTGGAAATTCCTGAGCTCTTCCGGCGTGATGAGCCGGGTGTGCGCCGGGCGGTTGTCGCGCGCATGGAGCGCCGCGCCATAAGCGCCCATCAGGCCGGAAATGGCGGGGCGGGTGACCTCGCGGCCGATCTCCTGCTCGAACGAGCGCAGGATCGCGTTGTTGAGGAAGGTGCCGCCCTGGACGACGATATGCTTGCCAAGGTCGTCCGGGGAATGGGCGCGGATGACCTTGTAGAGCGCGTTCTTGACAACGGAAACCGACAGCCCGGCAGAAATCATGTCGATCGACGCGCCGTCCTTCTGGGCCTGCTTGACCGACGAGTTCATGAACACAGTGCAGCGTGAGCCAAGGTCGATCGGGGTTTTAGAGAGCAGCCCGAGACGACAGAATTCCTCGATGGAGTAGCCCATAGACCGCGCGAAGGTCTCGATAAACGAGCCGCAGCCCGACGAGCATGCCTCATTGAGAAAAATATTGTCGATACAGTTATTGCGGATTTTGAAGCATTTGATGTCCTGCCCGCCGATATCGATGATGAAATCGACCTCGGGGCAGAAATGACGGGCCGCGTAGAAATGCGCGACGGTTTCAACAAGGCCGAGGTCTACGCCGAATGCGTTCTGGATAAGCGCTTCGCCGTAGCCGGTGACGGCGGAGGAAACGATATGTACGCGGTCGCCGCACAGGCGGTAGATTTGGAGCAGCTGCTCCCGGATGACATCGACAGGGTTGCCCTTATTGGGCTGGTAGTGGTGGTATAGGATCTGGTTTTTGCTGCAAACGAGGACGATTTTTGTGGTGGTTGAACCGCAGTCGATGCCGAGATACGCGTCGCCGGAATAGACGGTAACGTTTTCGGTCATGACGTCATGCACGCCGTGGCGGCGGGTAAATTCGCGGAATTCCTCATGAGAGGTAAAAAGCGGCTGCAAATATTGGGAAACAACCGGTTCGCTGGCGGCTTTTTCCAGCCGTTCGAGCAAGCTTTCGTAGGTATATTCCTGGCTGGTGTCTCCCGCGTATTCGGCTGCGCCTGCTGCGATGGCATAGGGCGCGAGGGCAGGGAAGTGGGCGTGGTATTTGTCCAGCTGTAGGGTTTCCTGGAAACGTTTTTGCAGGCCCTTGAAGAAGAACAGCGGCCCGCCGAGGAAGAGCACGTCGCCTTTGATCTCGCGGCCCTGCGCGAGCCCGGTCAGGGTTTGGTTGACGACCGCCTGGAAGATGGAGGCGGCGATATCTTCACGGCGTGCGCCGTCGTTCATCAGCGGCTGGATGTCGCTTTTGGCGAATACGCCGCAGCGGGATGCGATGGTGTAAATGCGTTCAGCTTCAAGGCTGAGCAGATCCAGGTCGGCGGGGGATACGTCGAGCAGCACGGCCATCTGGTCAATGAAAGCGCCGGTGCCGCCTGCACAGGAGCCGTTCATGCGTTCTTCGAGCTGCCCGGTGAGGAAAATGATTTTCGCGTCCTCGCCGCCGAGCTCGATCACAACGTCGGCCTGGGGGACGTGCACGCCGACAGCGCGCCGGGTTGCGAAGACCTCCTGGACAAAGTCGATGCCGCTGGCTTTGGCGACGCCGAGCCCTGCTGAACCGGTAATGGCCGTTTTGAGAGTTTCACCGCGCAGCACGTTTTCGGCGTCGCGCAGGAGCTCGCAGGCCTTTTCGCGCACTTTGGAGAAGTGTCGTTCGTAGCGCCGGTATACGATGGTTCCGTCTTTGACTGCGGCCAGCTTAACGGTGGTCGAGCCAATATCAATGCCTAATTTCATACTCATACAATTACTTCACCTAAAAGGATTTTCCTGTAGTGGGTACGCAGGAATAGAGTCCGTTTGTTTTTTGACGATTTGCATCGTCTTTCTATTTTAATGCTTATACCTATTAAATGTCAACTCATAGAAACGACTGAAAGAAGAAAAATCCCGTAAAGATTTTGTGAATTTTGTCGAAAAACACCAGAATTCAATACATCTGTGCGAATAAGGCACGGCTGCGGAGTAGGAAACTGGGAGAATTTGCAGTGCCGTCCGGTTCATCCTATGAGCAAGGATAGCAAAAAAATACGCCCATTGCAATGGGAATCCTTAGGGGGTTCCGCTCCCTGCGGGGAGCGGCCGGGGCTCTGCCCCTGGATCCCGCAATTTTTTCGAGAAAAAATTGAGTAAAAGCTTTTCTTCCGCTGCGGCGGGGACGGGGCTCCAGTTCCTGTGTCAGCGCCGTGACCCGGCCCGCCAGAACGGCGGCGGGCCAGGACTGGTTTTATTATATTGATATTTTAGGTGATATGAAAAGAGGCCGTTTTAAACAAAATACGACCCCTTTTAAGAAACTGTTTTAAGATGTTTATAAATTGTGTTAATGATAGTGCGGTTATTTTTTGCGTGCTGTTTCCGCTGCCTGCGCGATGCTTTCGCTGAAAGTCGGATGCGGGAACATGGTACGCAGCAGCTGTGTGCGAGTCAAACCGTTTGCCGCCGCCAATGCCAGCACTGCGATCAGATCGGTCGCGCGGGCGCACATTAGCTGTGCGCCAAGCAAAACCTCGTCTTCGGCACCGAAAATCAGCTTGATAAATCCGCGTTCCTGCTGTTCGACGAGCGATTTCCCGTTTGCGCTGGTCAGCGCCTTGCCAACCAGGATTGCGGTCCCACTTGCTTTTGCCTGCTCTTCGGTGATCCCAATCGACGCGATTTCAGGATCGGTATAGACGCAGCTCGGGACACAGTGGAGATCCGTCGGGGCAGGCTGTCCTGCAAGCCGGTGTGCGACTGAAATTCCCTGTGCGCTTGCAACGTGCGCAAGCTGTATATTTCCGGAGATGATATCGCCAACTGCAAAAATACCCTTTATGGAAGTTTCAAAGCGGCCGTCGACAACCAGTGCGCCGCGTTCCATAGCAGGCAGGACTTCCTCTGCAAATAGGGAAGACGCATCTGCGCGCCGCCCAGTAGCAATCAGCACGCCCGCTGCTTCAGCACGGCATTCCGCGCCCTTCTTGTCCTGATAGGCTACTGCAAGGCCGCTGCCGCACGGTTCAATTTTGGAAACCGAAGCGCTTGTCTGGATTTCTGCGCCGCGCTTTTTCATGATTATGGCAAGCGATTGGGAGAATTCTTTATCCATCGTGGGCAGCAGCCGGGGGGCGGCTTCCAAAACGGTTATGTTACGCCCCAGCGCATTGTAAATCGATGCAAATTCCATACCGATCACGCCGCCGCCAATGATTATAAGGCTGTCAAAATCCATCCCTTCCGCAGCGAGCAGGTCGTCGCTGGTTACGACACCAGGCAGGTCGATTCCGGGGATGGGCGGGCACGCTGGGGCTGCGCCGGTTGCAATCAGCAGGTTTTTTGCGGTGTAAAGATTGCCGTCGGCCGACACTTCCGTAGGGGACAGGATTTTTGCTGTCCCGGTGATGTGGGTGATCTTCTTCGATTTGAAAGACTGCGCTATGCCCGCGCGGAGTTGTTCGACAACGTTATTTTTATAGGCGTGCATAGCCCGGAAATCACTGCGGAGGTTATCCGCCTGCACGCCGAGCCCATCTGCGCGCCGCAGTTCGGAGAACGTCCCGGCAGCGTGCAGCAGCGCTTTTGTTGGCATGCAGCCCCGGTTCAGGCAGGTGCCGCCAAGATGGCTCTTTTCAATGACTGCGGTTTTCAGGCCGAGCGCTGCCGCGTGTTCTGCCGCAACGTAGCCGCCGGGCCCCGCGCCGATCACAATTAAATCAAAATCCATGCGTTTTACCTCTCAAAAGGGGTTGTTTTATTGCTTCTTCGAGCGCCTGCGCGATGTCCTCCGCCATTTCGGCGCTGATAGTTTTTCCAGCTTTACGTACTGCGCGCGCCATTTCCTGCGCATGGTACGGTATTCCCTCAAGCGCTGGCGGCAGGCTGCTGATAAACCCGCAGTCCATTGCGTCAGAGCAGGCTCGCACGCCGCGCAGGATGCCGCCGGAAGTATCTGCATAAAGCTGGAGATCCCCCCAAGGGAACCGGCGGGAAAATACAAACAGGCTGTGAAGCTGCGCAGCGGAGGGGTGTGGGAAGCCCAGCCGCCACGCATCCGACGCATAGAATGCCGCGCGTTCTTTGACTGCCCGTTCGTCGAGACGCTCGGCGGGGAAGGGCTCGGACTGTGCGCCATAGACTGTGCAGAACGCTTCTGTCATGGCGCTGCACATCTGGTCAACATCCAGCCCTGGGCAGAAATCGCGTAGGTTCACAACCCGCGAGCGCACCGATTTTACGCCTTTGCTTGCAAGCTTTTCGGGTGAGACATGCAGAAATTTGCCTAGGTCACCCATATCCGCGTGCAGGAGCAGCGTCCCATGGTGGTAGCAATGACCGCCGGATTCACAAAACGCATTGCCGGAGAACTTCCGGCCGTCCACGGTCAGGTCATTGCGGCCAGAAACCTCTGCACGGATGCCTAGGAGGCGGCACGCTTCAACAACAACCGAAAGCTGCCGGTGCACGTCGTAATCCTCCTTGCGGACAAGAAAAGTAAAATTCAGATTCCCGAGGTCATGATAGACTGCGCCGCCGCCCGAAAGACGGCGTGCAAGATGCCCGCCGCTGGCTTCCAGAGCTTCTACAGCGCATTCGCGCCAGCAGTCTTGATTCCGTCCAATGACGACCGTGCGGCGGTTCTGCCAAAGGTAAAGGATGCATTCTCCAGGCTGCACGGTGCGCCAGAGCAGTTCTTCGCGTGCAAGATTTTGATAGGGATCGGTGCAGCTGGTGCGCAGGAAGTGTATGCTGGTTATCATGTCGCGCTGTCCGGAAAGATTTCTTTTGCGATCCGTTTGCCGGTCGGGGTAGCGGCGATACCGCCCTGTGCGGTTTCCTTGAGCGTGTCGGGCAGCGAATGGCCAACCTTGAGCATGGCTTCAACCACTTCGTCAGGCGGGATGACCGAGCGCATGCCAGCGAGCGCGAGGTCGGCGGACAGCAGTGCGTTGACCGCCTGCGACGCGTTGCGCTGGGCGCAGGGGACCTGTACGAGCCCTGCGATCGGGTCGCAGACAAGCCCCATTGAGTTCATCAGCGCAAACGCCGCTGCGTGGATACACGCTTCATTCGTCCCGTTTGCAAGGAACACTGCCGCCGATGCTGCCATTGCCGCTGCAACGCCGCACTCGGCCTGACAGCCGCCCTCTGCGCCTGAGACGGTTGCGTTTTTCGTAATGACCGCGCCAACGCCCGAAGCGGTCAGCAGGGCAAGCTGGAGCTCGCCGCGCGAAAGGTCATATTCTTCCCGCAGCCCAAACAGCACCGCCGGGAGAATCCCGCACGCGCCTGCCGTTGGGGCGGCGCAGATGCAGCCCATCGCCGCGTTGACTTCCGAGGAAGACAGCGCGAACGCCATAACCCGGTTTGCCAGCCGCCCGGCGAGCCCGCCCTTGTCCTGCGCATAGGTATAGTGGCGGCTCGCGACGCCCGAAATCAGCCCGCCGACCGTTTCCAGCGGCTCCTCAAGCGCCCGCGTCGCCGACTGCTCCATGACCGACAGGCGCGTGTCCAGCCGCATCAGGAGATCGTGGTCTTTCATTTCCGACAGCCGCAGTTCTTCATCGGCAATAATGCGCCAAAGCGGCACGCCGGCTTCCGTTGCCTCCGCGAGAAGGCTTGCCAAATCCTTATACATTGATTAAGTCCTCCATCGCATCCGCAAGGCTTTCTACCGTACCAATTACCTGCACGCGCTTTACGCCGTCGACCCAGTCAATGTCGTGCAGGATCATTTCATCAATATTCTGATCGATCTCAATGATCGTGAAGGCCATATCACCGCGCGATTTGCGCGCCAGCTGCATATTTGCGATATTGATCCCGCCAAGAGAGAGCGCGCGGGTAATGCCGCTGACCACGCCGGGGACGTCCCGGTGCTCAACCATGACCGTATTGGTCTGTGCGGTCAGCGCAGTTTCATAGCCGTCAATACGGGTGATCACAATGCGCGCGCCGCCGATCGAAGAGCCGATAATTTCACGTTTCCGCCCGGAACGCAGCGTAAATACCATCTGCACGGTATTTTCATGTACATTGTCAAGCTCCACGCGGTGAAAATCATAGCCCATGCCGTTTTCCTTCGCCAGCCGGAAAGAATCGCGCAGGCGTTCATCGTCAGGCCGCATCCCGAGCGCCCCGGCAACGAGGGCGCGGTCGGTGCCGTGCCCTGCGCCGGTGTCGGCAAAGGAGCCGTGCAGGCCGAAGGAAACGTGGATAAAGGGTTCGCCGACAATCTCCCGGCCTACCCGCGCAAGCGCCGCGGCCCCTGCCGTGTGCGAGCTCGAGGGGCCGATCATGACAGGCCCAACTACGTCAAAAATACTGATGTCCATTTTCTACCTTCCTTGTATGAGATTAGAGGATGCTCAGAAAAATCCCCCGTCCCGCCCGCAGGCGAGAAAAGGAGTCCAGAGGAACTGGTTCCTCTGGCGCTGCCCGCGCAGGGCCGGGGTCCAGGGGCAGCGCCCCGGCCGTCCTCCGCAGAGGACGGAATCCCACGGCCGCAGGGAAAAACGCTACTCCGCCGGGAATGCATAGCGCAGGCGTGGGTTGCGGGCGGCGCCAACCTCGTCCAGCCGTCCCACGCAGGTGGTGACCGGAGCCGCGTGCAGTGCCGCCGGGTCGGTACGTGCCTGATCAAGCAGATGCAGGAACACCTGCGCCGCTTCGTCCAGCGTGGCGCGGCTTTCAGTTTCCGTCGGCTCTACCATCAGCGCTTCATGCACGATGAGCGGGAAGTACATCGTCGGCGGGTGGATGCCGTGGTCAAGAAGCCCCTTCGCAATGTCCATCGCCGAAACTCCGGACTCCTTTTTCAGCCCCTCCAGCGTCATCACAAATTCATGCATCACGCCTTCGGTAAACGCCATCTCATAACCGTCCTTCAGCAGCGCCATCAGGTAATTTGCGTTCAGCACCGCGTTTTCCGCAGCTTCCGGGACGCCCTCGCGGCCCAGCGTCAGGATGTACGCCAGCGCGCGGACAACTACCAAAAAATTCCCATAAAACGCTTTGACCTGCCCAATGGAAGCTGTGCTCCGCTCCAGCGTAAAACCGTCCCCGTCCGCAACCGCCTGGTCGCCCGGCAGGAAGGGCGCAAGGAATTCCCGGCACCCAACGGGCCCCGAGCCCGGCCCGCCGCAGCCGTGCGGCGTCGAAAACGTCTTGTGCAGGTTTAAATGCACCACGTCAAAGCCCATATCGCCCGGCCGCGCGATCCCCATGACCGCATTCAGGTTCGCGCCGTCATAATAGCACAGCCCGCCCGCATCATGGACGATTTTCGTGATTTCCAAGATGTTTTCGTCAAATAGCCCGACCGTGTTCGGGTTGGTCAGCATCAGCCCCGCCGTATCCGCGCCAACAGCCTCCCGCAACTTGTCGAGATCAACACACCCCTTTTCATTTGACGGGATCGAAACAACGTCATAACCCGCCATTGTCGCCGAAGCGGGGTTCGTCCCATGCGCTGCATCAGGGATGATGATTTTTCTGCGGGCGCTATCGCCGCGTGAACGGTGCCACGCCTTGATCAGCAGCAGCCCGGTAAATTCACCGTGCGCGCCCGCCGCAGGCTGGAAGGTCATGCGGTCCATACCGGTAATCGCACAAAGCAGCTTTTCAGCAGTGCAGAGCACTTCCAGTGCGCCCTGCACAGTCTCGATCGGCTGAAGCGGGTGCAGCCCGGTGAAGCCCGGCAGTGCTGCGGCTTCCTCATTGATGCGCGGGTTGTATTTCATCGTGCAGGAGCCCAACGGATAAAAGCCGTCGTTTACGCCGTGCGCCTCTTTTGCAAGGCAGGCGTAGTGGCGGCTCAGGTCGACCTCCGCAAGCTCAGGCAGGCGGGGAGGGGACTTCCGCAGCGCTACGGGAAGCCCGGCCTTTGGCACGTCACAGGGCGGCAGCAGGCTGCACCGGGTCCCCGGCCGGCTCTGTTCAAAAATCAGCTTCATATTTCGCACACCTCCCGCACGGTTCCGGCCATTTCGTCGATCTGCTCCTTTGTACACATCTCAGTCACGCACCAGAGAATCCCATCCCGGACCGGAAGCCCGCCGAGGATGCCTTTGTCCGCAAGCGCAGCAAGCACAGCATCCGGCGAAGCAGGCAGGCGGGTCACAAATTCGTGGAAGAACGGCCTGTCATGCGCGAGAGAAACGCCGCCGATTTCACAGAGCCGCGCTGCCGCATAGTGCGCCTTTGCGGTACACTGCTCCGCGACCTCGCGCAGCCCGCCGGGGCCCATCGCGGAAAGGTATGCCGCCGCCGTCAGCGCGCAAAGCGCCTGATTCGAGCAGATGTTGGAGGAGGCTTTTTCACGCCGGATATGCTGCTCGCGCGCCTGTAGGGTCAGCACAAACGCGCGCTGCCCGTCTACATCGGTGGTCTCGCCGACAATGCGGCCGGGAAGCTTGCGCATCATGGCCTTTGTGCAGGCGAGGAAGCCGAGGTAAGGCCCGCCGAACGCCAGCGGGAGCCCAAGCGGCTGCCCTTCGCCGACCGCGATATCCGCGCCCTGCTCACCGGGCGACGCAAGCAGCCCAAGTGAAATGGGGTTCGCGCTCAGAACCACTTTTGCGCCCGCTTCATGGGCGAGCGCAACGAGCGCTTCTGTATCTTCGATGAGCCCGAAAAAGTTGGGCTGCTGAAGCAGCACGCAGCTGACGTCAGGCGTGAGCGCCGCGCGCAGCGCTTCGGGGTCGGTGCAGCCGCCCTTTAACGCCACGGTTCCGACCGGCGTGTCCGAACCGAACGCGTAAGTCTCTACAGCTGCGCGGGTTTGCGGGTCGACAGCGTCTGAAACCAATATCTTTTTGCGCTTGCGGTCACGGCACATAGCGGCGGCTTCCGCGGCGGCGGAGGCACCATCGTACATGGAAGCGTTGGAAACGTCCATGCCGGTCAGTTCGCAGATCATAGTCTGGTATTCAAAGATCGACTGCAAAATCCCCTGGCTGATCTCAGCCTGATAGGGGGTATAGGCTGTCAGGAATTCCTCTTTTGCGGATACGCTTTTCACAATTGCCGGGATATAGTGCCAGTACGCGCCCGCCCCGCGGAAAATGCTCCGGAAAACCTGGTTTTTTGCGGCAAGCCCTTCCATGCGCCGCCGTACCTCGAACTCGCTCAGCCCGTCCGGAAGGTCCAGGCGGCCTGCCCGCACCTCGGGCGGGATGTGCGCGAAAAGTGCGTCCGTCGAAGGGATACCAATGGTTTCCAGCATTTTTTGGCGTTCAGAGGGGCTGTTGGGGATATAATTGCCCACGGTCAGCCCTCCTCTGCGCAGAATTTCTCATATTCGCCCGCGTCGAGCAGCTCTTCGGTGTCAGCAACACTGGCAACCTTCACAAGCCATGCACCATAAGGGTCTTCGTTGAGCAGCGCCGGGTTGTCGAGCAGGTCTTCATTGATTTCGGCAATCTCACCGGTCACGGGGCAGTATACGTCGGACACCGCCTTGACCGATTCCACGTCGGCAAAGACTTCGCCGGATGCAACTGCGTCGCCGACTTCCGGCAAGTTGACGAACACCAGGTCGCCGAGGGCGTCCTGGGCATAGTCGGTGATGCCGATCAGGACGGTTTCTTCATCCAGGAAGCGGACCCATTCGTGGCTTTTTGCGTATTTGAGTTCGGTTGGTATTTTCATGATTCAGGCACTCCTTTTCTTGCTTTTCACGTAGATATGGATGATGATTCAGGGGGTTGTCGATCGGGTTCTTATGGTCATGCACGTTTGTAGAAGGGGAGCGGTACGACTTCCACCGTGATCCGCCGCCCGCGCACCTCGGCTTCTGCTGTGTCGCCTACGGCGCAGCTTCCTGTGCCAACCAGCGCCATCGCAATGCCGCGCCCGAGGAAGGGGGCATGCGTGCCGGAGGTTGTAACACCAATCTGCACGCCATCCTTGAACAGCGGGCAGTGCTCACGGACAATGCCGCGCCCGGTGACCGCAAGGCCAATGCGCATACGGGAAGGGGGGGCCTGTGCAAGCAGCGCTTCCCGTCCAACAAAACCGTCTTTCGTGAGCTTGACCGCGAAGCCCAGCCCGGTTTCAAGCGGCGAGACGAACTCGTCCATTTCGTGCCCGTAAAGCGGCATTGCGGCTTCCAGGCGCAGGGTGTCGCGCGCGCCCAGGCCGCAGGGGATCAGGCCGTCGCTTGCGCCGGTTTCGAGCAGCTTTTCCCACAGAACGGGGGCGTCCGCCGGTGCGCAGTAGATCTCGTAGCCGAGTTCGCCGGTATAGCCGGTGCGCGAAACCAGCGCACGGATGCCGGAAACCTCCGCATCCAGCGTGCAGGAATAATATTTTTCCGGCACGTCTTCCGCACACATCAGGCGGCGCAGGATGGCGGGCGCTGCCGGGCCCTGCAAGGCAAGCTGGGCTACGCTGTCAGAAATGTCCTGGAATTCACAGTCCCCAGACAGGTATTTCCGCATATGGGCAACGTCCTTTTCCCGGTTAGAGGCGTTTACCACAACTAAGTAAAGCGTTTCGCCGAGACGGTACACGATGAGGTCGTCCACCATGCCGCCGTCCTCCAGGCACATTGCGGAATAGCGCACCTTTCCAACTGCAAGGCTGGTGAAATCGTTGGTCAGGATACGGTTGAGGTTTTGCAGCGCGTCGGGGCCCTTGAAAATGACTTCGCCCATGTGCGAGACATCAAACAGCCCGGCCTTTTGCCGGACCGCCATATGCTCGGCAATCACGCCTGTGCCATACTGCACAGGGAGCAGGTAGCCGGCAAACGGCACGATGCGCCCTCCCGCTGCCATGTGGGTTTCGTAAAGTGGGGTTTTTCGTTCCATAGTCATCCCTCCTGAGACATACAAAAACAGGGACGGGGGCAAACCTGCCCGCCGCCCCTGTTGCTTTACCTGAAAGATTCCCGCACGCGGGCGCGCGGTTGCTTCGTTGGTGCCGCGCGGGGCGGCTTTCCAGAGGTTCGTCAAATACCGGTCCTTTTGCCTGAGAGTTTACCTGCGGAATACCCCTTCGGCGCCGAAAAACGGTCTCTCCCGATATCGTCATTCGCGTATGACTGTCTGAGAGGTACGCAGGGGCACCGCCCCTTTGCCGCCCTGCTGCTGCCGGTAGGCAGGATCGGGCAGCGGCTGGCCGCGAACAGCAGCCAGATTCTCTCAGCACTTATTATTTATAGTATATGGGTTAAACCTTACAATGTCAACCCTGATCCGCCTGTTTTTTCTGTTGGTTCTCACTAAAAAATAAAATGGGATTTCGTGCAAAACGATATCAACAGGAAATTTACAAGGAAAATCGTGGAATCAACACCGGTTCAGCGCATTTTTCAGGCCGGGGAAACGAAAAAAGCCTTGCTGAATGCGGTGCAGAGCGGTACAATAAACCAGAGAGCAAAAGGAGGAAAATCAGATGACGGATTTGGAATGGGATCAGCTGCTGTCAAAGGCTGCAGAGGTTACAGAGCGGGGGCAGGCCACTGACGGCTGGCAGACGGGGCTGGCGAGGATCGATGGGCAGGCGTACCCCTGCTACGCAAAGGGAAAAGATGCGCTGCATGTCGCTGCTTATGGGCGGAGGCCGGACGGTTCGGTGGTGCTCGCCTGCGCGGAGGGCAGGCCGATTAAGCCGGAGCTCCAGCAGGAGCTTAGCGGGCGGGAGCAGGGGACTGTCTGGACCTGCCAATATGAACATAGCTGCGGCGCGCTGCTGATTGTGAAAGGGGAGCGCCCTGCGCGGTATCTGGTGATTGAAGGCAACAGCGGGCATATTGGCTTCCCGAAGGGGCATATCGAGCAGGGGGAAAGGATTGCAGACACGGTCGCGCGGGAGCTCCGGGAGGAGGTTGGGATTACCGATTTCAGATATATTGAAGGGTTCCGGGTTGACTCAGAAGTCCTCACCCGAAAGAACCGGAATAAAACGGTAACTTATTTCCTTGCAGAATTTGACCCCGCACGCAATGTGCTGCATCGTCAGGAGGAGGAGATCCGGTCGATTTGGCTGCTGGGGTATGTGGAGGCCCGTGAACGGGTCAATACGGAGCTTGACAAGGAGCTGCTAGATCAAGCGGAAAAGCTTTTGTCCGGGCTTGGGAAAGCCTGACAAGCTATTTTGCTTTACACATCGCGCTGGCTGCTGAAGACGTACAACCACCTAACATCGTAAAAAAACACACAACGAGCCCCTGCTGATCAAAGGGATATCAGCAGGGGCTTTTAAGCATAATTTTGAAGGCTAACACAATCTGAAGTAAAGCCATATCACCTTACAGGGTTAAATGCGCTCACTTTGCGGCGATGACATCCCCCATATGATACAGTCCGGGAACGGTCTGGCGGGCGAGGAATGCAGCTGCATTTACCGCCCCGACCGCAAAGACCTCGCGGGAATTTGCATTGTGCTTGACTTCGATGATCTCATCGCGCCCGGAGAAAATGACGCTGTGCTCACCGACGATTGTGCCGCCGCGGATGGTATGGATGCCGATCTCGTGCGCGGGGCGCTTTTCGCGGCGCTCATGGCGGTCATAGACATATTTCGCGTCGTAGGGGAGCGCTTCGTTTACCGCGTCAGCCAGCATCAGGGCCGTGCCGCTTGGGGCGTCCAGCTTCTGGTTGTGGTGCTTTTCAATAATTTCGACATCGAAATCAGCACCCAGCACGGATGCGCATTTTTTCAGCACTTCCATCATCAAGTTGATGCCGATGGACATATTGCCTGAACGGAAAACGGGTATCTCTTTGGAAGCCGCTTCAATCAGCGCAAGCTGCTCAGCAGAGTGCCCTGTGGTGCAGATCACAACCGGGGTACGCGTGCGGCGGCAGTATTCCAGCAGGTGCCCGGTTACTGAAACGTTAGAAAAATCAATTACTACGTCGCAGCCGCCGGGAAATTCCAACGGGTCAGAGTAAACCGGATAGTCCGCCAGCTTGACGGCGTTCAGGTCAAAGCCTGCAACCACCTTCATATCTTCTTTCTGGGCGACAATGTCGGTTATGACCCGCCCCATGCGCCCGTTGCAGCCGGAGAGCGCGATTTTCAGCATGGTTCCCACTCCTTTATTTTCCACTTCCGCTGCCTTACAGCTTGCAATTAACAGCCGCCATCGCGCGCTTCAGCCGTTCGGTATTGGTTTCGCTGAGCTCGTAGAGCGGCAGGCGCAGCGCGCCGACCTTCCAGCCGAGCAGCTCCATGGCCTTTTTGACCGGGATCGGATTGACCTCGCAGAACAGCGCGTTAATCAGGTCCAGGTATTTCAGTTGGAGCGCCATAGCTTCCTGATATTTTCCTTCAAAACAAAGCGCAGTCAGGTCGTGCGCTTCCTGCGGGCAGACGTTTGACAGCACCGAAATCACACCGAGCCCGCCCATTGCCATCAGCGGGACGATCTGGTCATCATTGCCCGACCAGAAATTCATCTCGCCGCCGCAAAGGGACATTGCTTCCGCAATCAGGGAAAAATTGCCGCTGGCTTCTTTGACGCCGTTAACGTTGGGGTGCTTTGAGAGCTCCGCATACGTTTCGGCAGTGATGCCCATGCCAGTGCGGCTGGGGACATTGTATAGGATAACCGGGCAGTCGGATGCGTCAGCAATGGCGGTGAAATGCTGGATCAGGCCGCGCTGGGTGGTCTTGTTGTAGTACGGGGTGACCGAAAGCACCGCATCTGCGCCGCATTCTGCTGCATGCTTGGTCATGCTGACGGCATAAGCGGTGTCGTTTGAGCCCGCGCCTGCAATGACCGGGATACGGTGGTTGATGTACTCACAGCCGAAAGCGATCGCTTCGCGATGTTCCTTGTCGGGGATCGCAGAAGATTCGCCGGTTGTGCCCATGATCGTGACGGCATCGGTGCCGTGCTCGATCTGATAATCAATAATCCGCTTAAACTCTTCATAGTCAATCTCGCCGGTCGGTTTGAAAGGTGTAATAATCGCAACGCAAGCGCCGGTAAAAACTGGCTTCTTCATAGAAAGATGCCTCCTTTGCAAGATTCAGGATGGTGTTTGAAACAGAAGGGGAACCCCCGTCCCGCCCGCAGGCGAGAAAGGGAGTCCAGAGGGGCCAGCCCCTCTGGCGGGTCCAGCGCCGGGCGCTGGCCGCTCCCCGCAGGGAGCGGAATCCCGCGTAAAACTTAAATATACCCCTCCGCGCAGAGGAACTCGGCCATCAGGACGTTGCCGCCCGCCGCGCCGCGTAAAGTGTTGTGCGCAAGGCTCACAAACTTGTAATCATAAATCGGGTCCTCGCGCAGCCGGCCGATCGTTACGCCCATGCCGCCGTACAGGTCGCGGTCCAAACGGGTCTGCGGGCGGTCAGGCTCATCAAAATAAGTAAGGAAATGCTCCGGCGCGGACGGCAGCCCAAGTTCCTGCGCGCGCCCCTTGTAGCTGCGCCAGCGGGAAATGATCTCTTCCTTCGTCGCCTTGTCGCGCAGTTTGACAAACGCCGCCGCCATATGCCCATCGCTGACCGGCACACGGATGCACTGCGCAGTAATCTTCGGAGCGGATGCAGGCACAATTACGCCGTTTTCGACGCGGCCCCAGACCTTCATCGGCTCGTTTTCGCTCTTTTCGTCCTCGCCGCCGATGTAAGGGATCACATTGTCAACCATTTCCGGCCATACCTCAAAGGTTTTGCCCGCACCAGAGATCGCCTGGTAAGTGCACACCGCAACCTCTTCAATGCCCAGATCCCAAATCGCGCTCAAAGCGCCCACATAAGACTGGATCGAGCAGTTGGATTTCGCCGCAATAAAGCCGCGTGTCGTGCCAAGCCGCCTGCGTTGGGCATGGATGACCTCGGCATGCTGCGGGTTGACCTCCGGGATGAGCATCGGGACGTCCGGGGTCAGGCGGTGCGCGCTGTTGTTTGAGCAGACCGGGCACTCCAACTTGGCGTAACGCTCCTCAAGCGCGCGGATCTCGTCTTTCGGCATATCAACCGCGCAGAAAATAAAATCAACCTTTGAAACCAGCTCTTCAGCATCCGCTGTGGCATCCAGCAGTACCATGCCACGGATATTCTCTGGGATCGGGCGTGCCATCTTCCAGCGCCCTTCGACCGCTTCGGCATAGGTCTTGCCCTTGTTCCGCCCGCTCGCCGCGATCGCCGTAAGCTCAAACCACGGGTGCTTTTCCAACAGGAGCGCGAAACGCTGGCCAACCATGCCGGTTGCTCCTACAATACCGACCTTATAATGCTTCATGATGAATGATCTCCTCCTAAATAATGCAAATGTTAGAAAAAATTACTTCCCTCAACGAATAAAACATGAAAAATACCGGTTGAAAAACCGGTATGGACTATACTATAATAGAAAAGAACAGCAATGCTGGAAAATGCTCTTATCTATTCCAGATAGCGCTCCACCGGCATTCTCATGCTGATGACAGACGGAAGGATGTTATCCATCCCGTCCAGCAGCCCCCGTCCGTAACCGGGTCCTGCTTCGGCGGCTTGCCCCTTTCCAGTCTGGTCACCGGGAATTACGGTCCCTGCCAAAACGATACTCTTGAAAGCCGCGCCTCTATCTTCGATTGTATTGCGGGGATGTAGATATTCCTTATTGTAAATTACCCTCTTGCGTTTGTCAAGAGATGAGGCGGTTAAAATTGAAAGGAGATGGAAGATTTGAAACGGATATTTGCCGGGTTGCTGTCTGCGGCGCTGTGCATCGGCCTCGCCCCGCGCGCGGGGGCGGTCGAGGTGGTCAGCACGATCCGGGTCGGGCTGCATTACGGCTCGGGCGCACTGGGCGAAGCAGTGGTGGAAAATGTAGATGGTGCGGGGTTTTCGGTCGGTACTTATAACGGTCGGTCCTTTTCTGCAACAGCTACGACCGCAAGCACCAAACTGCGTGTGACGGCCTCTGGGGAGTCAGTTACAGTGACCGACGCAAACACTGGGGCGGCGGTCTACACAGGCGGCGGCAATGTTGCGCTCAGCCCGAATGGTGTGCAGTTTTCGCTTAAAAGCGCGAATTACTGCGGTGACGCGGTGTTTTCCGCGTCAGGCAGCCAGCTGACCGCGATGAATTATGTTTCCCTGGAAGACTATGTCAAGGGCGTGCTGCCCTATGAAATGACGCCCAGCTGGCATTCTGAGGCGCTCAAGGCACAAGCAGTCTGTGCGCGCAGCTACGCGCTCGGCTCCATCAACAAGCACCAGTCGCGCTACGGCTTTGACGTTTGCGACGGCACGGACTGCCAGGTTTATCAGGGTACCGGACGCGCAACGTCGAACTCCAACAGCGCGGTCGACGCGACACGGGGGGAATACCTGACCCATAAGGGCGAGCTTGCGACCGGGTTCTTCTTCTCCTCGGACGGCGGCGCGACAGAGGACGCGGTCAACGTCTGGGGCAACGAGGTCGGATACCTGAAAGGCGTGCCCGACCCCTATGAGGATCTCGACAACGCGACCAACGGCCGATGGACCAAGACGCTCACCGGGACTGAGATCGCGAACAAGCTGCGCGCGGCAGGGTACAGCATCGGGACGGTCAGCAATGTCGCGATCACCAAGCGCACCCCGATGGACAATGTCAACGAGGTCACGGTTACGGATACAGCCGGGAAAAAGGTAACCATCCGCAGGCAGGCCTGCCGTACGGTATTCAGCGTCAACAGCATCCGCTACTCCATCAATGGGCAGAGCGGCGGGTCGGGTGCATCCTCGGGGACTTCTTCGGGAACTTCCCAGACGCAGCAGCCCGCACAACCGCAGACCGACGTTTACATCACCGGCAACTCTGCGCTGGGCCCGATGCCCCGGTTCCAGGTCGGCGCAATGGCGGCAGTCGGGGAGGCGCTGCAGACGATACTGGGCGCGTCCTGCGTGGCGGCTACGCCCAGCTTCACCTTTGCCGGCACCGGCTGGGGGCATAACGTCGGCATGAGCCAATATGGCGCAAAGGGGATGGCCGAGCAGGGCTTCGATTACAGGAGCATCCTGAACTATTATTTTACCGACATCCAAATTACGAAATAAGGAGATTTCCCCGCGCAATGAAGAAAAGCGATTTTTATTTGACCTGCCGGAACGGCTGATTGCACAGACGCCGCTCCAGCAGCGGGACGCTTCGCGGCTGCTGGTTGTCAACCGGGGAGACGGCGCGCTTGCGCACCGGCACTTTACAGACTTGCCGGAATACATCCACGAAGGCGACTGCCTGGTGCTGAACAACTCGCGGGTGCTCCCGGCGCGCCTGATGGGGCTTGCCGAGGGGCGCACTACCCCGATCGAAGTCGTGCTGCTGCGCGACCTCGGGGACGGCCTGTGGGAATGCCTGACCCGCCCGGGGCGCAAGACCCGCGAGGGGGTGCGGCTGTCCTTCGGGGACGGGAAGCTGGCCGCGCAGGTGGAGAGCGTTGACCCAAAGGACGGCAACCGGCGTATCCGCTTCCATTATGACGGCGTGTTCCTGGAGCTGCTGGACGAGCTTGGCACCATGCCGCTGCCGCCTTATATCAAGGAAAAGCTGGATGACCCGGAGCGTTACCAGACGGTGTATTCCAAAACGCCGGGGTCTGCGGCTGCGCCGACTGCGGGGCTGCATTTCACCCAAGAGCTGCTCGAAGCAATCCGCCGGAAGGGCGTAAAGCTTGCCTATGTGACGCTGCATGTAGGGCTCGGGACTTTCCGGCCGGTCAAAGCGGAGGAGATCACTGATCATGTCATGCATTCGGAGTTCTACCAGATGGACGAGGAGTCCGCGCGCGTGATCAATGAAACGCGCGCTAGCGGGCATGATATTTTTGCGGTCGGCACGACGGCATGCCGCACCCTTGAGACGATTGCGGATGAGCAGGGGCGGGTGCGCGCGCAAAGCGGCTGGACGGATATTTTTATCTATCCCGGCTACCGTTTCAAGGCAGTTGACCATCTGATCACCAACTTCCATCTGCCCGAATCGACGCTGATGATGCTGATCTCGGCATTTGCGGGGCGTGAGCGGGTGATGGATGCCTACCGGCAGGCGATCGAAGCCGAATACCGGTTCTTTTCCTTTGGCGACAGCTGCCTGTTTTACTAAGTATATGCATGAAAGAGAGACCATATGAAGGTTGGAACATTTGAACTCATGAAAACTGCCGGGCGGGCGCGCCGCGGGCAGTTCCAAACCGCCCACGGGCTGGTACAGACCCCGGTGTTTATGAATGTGGGCACGGCGGGTGCGATCAAGGGCGCGGTTGACGCGTTTGACCTGAAGGAGCTCGGCTGCCAGGTGGAGCTGTCAAACACTTACCACCTGCATGTCCGTCCGGGCGACGCGGTTGTGCGGCAGATGGGCGGGCTGCACCGGTTTATGCGCTGGGATGGCCCGATGCTGACCGATTCCGGTGGGTTCCAGGTGTTTTCGCTGGCGTCGTTGCGTAAAATCAAGGAGGAGGGCGTCACCTTCCATTCGCATGTCGATGGGCGCGTGATTTTTATGGGCCCGGAGGAGAGCATGCGCATCCAGTCAAACCTCGGCTCGGATATCGCAATGGCGTTCGACGAGTGCATTGAGAACCCTTCGCCTTACGATTATGTATACGAGTCCATTGCGCGCACGACCCGATGGCTGGAACGCTGCAAGGCGGAGCTTGCGCGGCTCAACGCCCTGCCAGGCACGGTCAATCCGCAGCAGCTGCTGTTTGGAATCAACCAGGGCGGCACCTTTGACGACCTGCGGGTCAAGCACATGCAGGAAATTGCGGCGCTTGACTTGCCGGGATATGCAATCGGCGGGCTGGCGGTCGGGGAATCGACCGAGACCATGTATCATATCCTTGACGTTGTGCTCCCGCACGCGCCGGAAGGCAAGCCGCGCTACCTGATGGGGGTCGGCACGCCGTCGAATATTATTGAAGGTGTTGCGCGGGGCATCGACTTCTTTGACTGTGTCATGCCAACCCGAAACGCGCGGCACGGGCACCTGTACACCTGGGATGGTGTGATGAACATCAATAACGCCAAGTACCAGACCGACGAGCGCCCGATCGAGGAGGGCTGCAGCTGTCCAACCTGCCGCCGGTTTTCCCGCGCCTATGTGCGCCATTTGATGAAATCGGGCGAAATGCTGTCACAGCGGCTGACCGTCATGCACAACCTGTGGTTCTATAACCATTTGATGGAAAAAATACGGGAAGCGTTGGAAAATGACTGCTTTGAGGAATTCCGGGCGCAGTACAGTGAACGGCTGAGTAAAAGAATTTAGAAAATGGCTTTGGATAGCCGAAAAATACCAGAAAAGAAAAATAATGACCTTATATGATGCGTTTGCGCTCGTATAAGGTCATTATTTATTTGCACAAAAATCCCTCGTTTTGGAAACGAGGGATTCAGTGAACTAATCAGTCATTTTTTCATTTTGGGTTTGCGATTTGTAAAGAAATGGAAAATAATGGAAACCAGTCCAGAGAAGTATACT
>QXXE01000401.1 GCA_009911355.1 Clostridiaceae bacterium
AGCGATGCTGTTGGCAACCTGAGCGGTGAGGAAATCCTCGGGGTCGATTGGATGCTGGAAGATTAGGGGTGATTTGATTGGCCAATATTGGCACATTCCTGCAAAAGATTTTGGATGCCGTATATGGCGAGGAGGTACGCGGCTCCATCCATGACGCACTGGCGGCGATGAATGAAGAATCCACACACGCGGCGAACGTTGCCGAAAACGCAAGGGATTCGGCAAAAGCATTCGCCGGAGACGCCGAAGCGTCCGCAGCCGAGGCAGGCGCATACAGGGAGCAGATCGCGGCTGACGCCGCCGCAGCAGAAGCGGCACAGGATGCGGCTGCTGCCAGTGAGACCGTCGCGCGGGCCTCCGCAGCTGCGGCTTTAGATGCAAAGAATGTGGTTGAGACGGCTGTAACTCTTGCGGAAACGGCTAAAAACGAGGCTGCCGCAAGCGCCCGTTCTGCTGAGCAGTACAGCGGGAAGCCGCCGAAACCTCAAAATGGAACCTGGTGGATTTGGGACGCGGAAGCACAGCAATACATCGACAGCGGCATCAGCTGCGAG
>QXXE01000402.1 GCA_009911355.1 Clostridiaceae bacterium
CGTGATCGAGGACGACACAGAGCCGAAAGTACCCCTCACAGCGGAACAGGAAGAAAGCCTTTTATCCTTTATGCAAAGTGATAGCGTCTATCAGAAATACCGTGACGAAGTTATCATACTGCTGGGGACAGGGCTTAGGATTTCCGAACTCTGCGGACTGACTGAAACCGACCTTGATTTTGAAAACAGGATAATCAATGTAGACCACCAGCTTTTACGGAGCGCGGAAACAGGCTACTACATAGAGAAGCCTAAAACGCAAAGCGGTATCAGACAAATTCCAATGAGCGAAAAAGTGTATGAAGCGTTGGGGCGCGTGTTGGAGAACCGCAAAGGAACGAAGCCGATCACGATTGACGGTTACAGCAATTTCCTTTTCCTCAACCGGGACGGCTGCCCGAAAACAAATGTGAACTACGCGACCATGTTCCGGGGGCTTGCGAAGAAGTACAACAAGTGCCATGAGGAAGCCCTACCCAAAGTAATGACACCCCACACCCTGCGCCATACGTTCTGCACCAACTTAGCCAATGCGGGCATGAACCCGAAA
>QXXE01000403.1 GCA_009911355.1 Clostridiaceae bacterium
CAGTCATAGCCTGATATTTTTACAAGGAGGACTTGAATATGTCTAATGGAGGCCGTGAAGTCGGATTGGTGTTCAACCTGAACGGCTGCGGCGGAGGCAGTGGTTCTGTCAAACTCAAGAGCTTGGCTGTCATCAAGCCGCCTAAGAAAACAATCTATAAGTCCGGGGAGAGCTTCGATCCCACCGGAATGGTGGTGGAAGCAGGCTACAGCTTCGGCTTGACCTCGGAAGTAACCGGATATACTGTGACCCCCGCCGTCCTGACCGATGGCGTCACTGAGGTCATCATTACCTATACGGAGGGCAGGGTCATCGAGACGGCCAGCACTCCCGTTACCGTGGAAAAGGTTCTGACCTCCATTGAGGTCACTACCCCGCCAACCAAAACCCTATATGATTATTTGGAGAGCTTTGACCCAACGGGTATGGTGGTGACCGCCACGTTTTCGGACGGCTCCTCAGAGTATGTCACGGGATACAGTTACACCAACGCCGCATTCTCCACTCTGGGTGATCAGGTAGTTAATCTGGACTACACCTATGAGGG
>QXXE01000404.1 GCA_009911355.1 Clostridiaceae bacterium
TGTGTCATCAATTCCTGAATAAATCCAGTTGTAATCGCGTAAGTCTAAGTGCGCAATTGCAAATTGGTGACCGCTTCGTCCACTTTGGGTGTAGACACTTTTGATAAGTGAAAATTCTGGATGAGTTTTGGCGAGTTCTTTGTTTACTTGTTCACAGCGTGTAATTGCATATTGGTTGTATTCAACTTTTTCAGAGAGTGTCATAATAAAATCCTTTCAGTAAATAAATAAAGTTGACGGATTGAGAGGCTAAGCGTGGACGGGGCGCGTAAGTGCCACGGACAGCTGCGAAGCCTCGTCCCGCAGGGACAGTCTGTAGGTCAACATCGTGAGTTTATATGTGGTTTGATAAATAAATCACGCTAAAAGCGTGTAGTAATTTAAGTTTAGTTCAATTAATTTGTTTTGAGCTTTAGCTTCCCTTTAAGGGCTACTTTTGCCGTGTGGGGTAAAGCTTTTACTAAAAGCACAAACATTACTAGAACGAGGGCTCCGCCGTAAAATACAGGTTGGTTAGTAAGTGTGAGAATACTTACAAGCCCA
>QXXE01000405.1 GCA_009911355.1 Clostridiaceae bacterium
GGTGCACGGCGTACAACTACGAGCGGACAGGCTCGCCAAACCGGCGCGTGACCTATATTTGCCAAATGCACCGGGCGCGGGTGCTGGCCCAATGCTACCACCACAACCGCAAGCACCTTGTACACCCGGAGCACGCCCCCAAAAAAATGTATATCCCCAAGGATTGGGCCGTGCCTATTGTGGGGGAGGAGGAATACGCCCGCCTGCTGGCCCTAGCGGCGCAAGCGCACACAAAAATCTAACACGGGACGTGGCCGGGGCGCTGTGCGCACCTCGGCTTTCCCTTTTGTGAGGTGATGAGAAATTGACCTTAAATGAAATTCTTGCCGGTTTGTGGGGCGGCCTGCCCTATGCTGGCGGCGGGCTTTTTGTCCTGCTGACACTGGTGCAGCTGGCTCCCATCAAGGTGAATCCCTGGTCATGGTTGGCAAAGACCATTGGAAAGGCGATGGGGATAGCGGCCATCGAAAAGAAGCTGGACGATCATATCGCCACCGATGACAGGCGCGACGCCGACGGCCACCGGGTGAAGATTTTGCAG
>QXXE01000406.1 GCA_009911355.1 Clostridiaceae bacterium
TCCAGTGCTTTAGGGCTTTCCAGCAGACCAAATTCGTGCAGCAGACTGCCAAACTCTAAGCGTTCCAGAAAGGCGCGCAGGCGCTCACGATCCGGCTCGCGACGCTTTGCGAAGTCCACCTCTAACGGTAAGTCGGTGCGAACCTTGGCTAAATCCCAACTCAGCTTTAAGTCGTCCATGTGGGCCAGGATTTTCTCACGAATTGCCGGCTTCAGACGGTCCAGATTTTTCAGCAGGGCTTCCAGGCTACCCCATTCTTCTAACAGCTTGCGGGCTGTCTTCTCGCCAATGCCTTTAACGCCCGGCAGATTGTCGCTCTCATCGCCGGTCAGGGCACGATAGTCGGCCCATTGGTCAGGGCGTAAACCGTACTTCTCCCACAGCCAGGCCGGGGTAATCAGGTAACCTTCCGGATGCAGCACGTGAATGCGATCGCTCAGCAGTTGATACAGGTCCTTGTCGGCGGTCAGGATGCGCACTTCGTAACCTTCTTTTTCGGCCTTTTTGGCTAAGCTGGCCAGCACATCGTCGGCCTCATAA
>QXXE01000407.1 GCA_009911355.1 Clostridiaceae bacterium
ACACAGGGGTCATTGATGGTAGGGCTTAAAAAAGTCCTTAAACATTTAACAATACTCCTTATATTGCCATCAATTGCAGGTTCAATATTCATGTCTGCGTATTCATTATCATCAAATGGCATCCAAGCACCCGCCAGATCTGTACAAAATTTAGTTCAATCTACATTTGTGCAGTTTGGTGCGTGGTCAGACCACTCGCGTCTATATATGCCGCCAACTGATAAATACAATGGCGGAAACGCTTTAAAAGCGGATGTACCTGAGGATAACAATTCAGACAGTGCATCAAAATGGCGTTATAAAGCACCTACACAGATACCGATTAAACCATCGTATATCCTAGCGATAAATGCCCTAGGGGCGCGTACGCCTGACGCGGTAAAAGCGTTCAGCAATTCGACATCATTTGATTGGACAGGCGCATCTGACAAAGACTCGTCTAACGACGCTAAATTGACAGCGGGTAATGGTAATGGGGATTCGTTACCATCTATGAAAACCACAATGATTAGAGACTCAATGGATAAACTTTCGGGTCTG
>QXXE01000408.1 GCA_009911355.1 Clostridiaceae bacterium
CATTAGAATCGTCTTTAGAAAGCGACGTTTCAAGGCTTTCAAATGTTCGAGGCGCATATTCCACATCACCATTTTCATCTAAATGATATTCGCGAAGTGTCCCGTTTTGGACAATGAGTTGTCCAGACAATTTATCACGTTCAAACGTGTTACCTGTAGGGTCTTTACGATAGCCTTTGGTGAACTCAAAACTAAAGGTGTCAACAAGTCGCCCACGTGTATTATTGATAGAAAGTTTAATATAAGACGTGTCTTGGTCTAATTTGCCACGTATCGCACCATGTATCCAACCTTTTTCAAACTCACCAATATGGGTGTAATTAGAATAGTCTTCATAAGGTTTACCATCTTTTATACCTTCATCAAAGTAAGGCTGTGTAAGCTCTTTGTCACGATAAACTTGCATAACAGTTTTCGCAGGAGAGAGGACATTTAAATCAATCAAATGGTCATCAAACCACATTGAGAATCGACGTGGGAATCCGAGGCCTACAAAGTCAAGTGTTTTAGAAGGGTTACCTGAGGTAACTTTTGTAA
>QXXE01000409.1 GCA_009911355.1 Clostridiaceae bacterium
TCTTGGTGGGATTAATCAAGCACGCCACATGGCGTGCTTTTATTTTTTTTTAAGACAGTGGAGCTGTCTTAGGAGTCAAAACACATCAACAAATAGAAGGTAGGTAACCATGCTCGATTTAGATTTAGTACTAACAAAAGACATTGTCGACAGCTTTGTCGACGATTTAATACTTAATATAGAATCACCCGAGCGCTTGGGTGTCAACGAACACTATGAGCCAGAACCCGATGGTGTACTGCACGCCATTAAGGCAGCTGCGAACAACTACCCTTATGAGATTGGCTCAGGTCGTATCGCTGTTATTTTCAAGGAAGAAGGTTTTGTAATCAAAGTACCTTACAATATGGGTGGCATGCAGCAAAATCAAGAAGAGCTTGCCAGATGTGGCGAAGACGAAACGACTGACGTGATTGATTCACGCACACTTTTTGGCTATGACGCATTTATCTTAGTAAACCCTTATTACCAACCGGTGATGGAGCGCTTCGATGAGCTTATAGCAAGTGTTATAAACGAGCACCGTGACGCAAA
>QXXE01000043.1 GCA_009911355.1 Clostridiaceae bacterium
GCGCCAGCAGCCTGCTGGACCCGCCAGAGGGGCTAACCCCTCTGGACTCCCTTTTTCCGCCTGCGGGCGGGGGCAGGACGGAGCAACGAGGCACCATACGAGCCCTCCCCGCCCGGCCCGCCATCCGGCCAGCGGGCCGGGCGGTTTTCTGAATGCTTTTCTATGTAAAAAACAGGCTCGGATTTTCCAAATGCTATTATACGTCGGCTTTCCCGAAAAAACTAGAGTAACTTTGCCGGGTTTTTCCGAAAAATTTCCCTGGAAATCAGCGAATTTTCACAATGGCACTATTATTAAATAAGTAGAGCAGGGCTGTGGCTTCCAAAATTTGGGGGCTTCTTTGACTCCATTTCCGAAAACCTCCTTCTTTCCGTCCATCCGCCTCCCCGCTCCCCCGCGAGGCAGAACCTTGGTCTGCCCGCCGCTGTGCGCCCTGAGCCCAAACCATCTCATTAAAATAAGATTTTCCGCGCTATTTCCTCCAAAAAGGTTGAATTTCCCGCCCGCAGCTGTTATAATAATGCTTGTGTGGCGTTCTGCCGCAAAAATTGTAAATCCGAGGGAATCTGTCGCAACCCCCGCGCGTATGCCCACAGCGGGATCGCTTCCACGTTTCCCACAGAACAACCCAAATATGAAAGGGGCAACAGGACATGCCTGGAAAGGTTATTTTAGGCGCCCAGTGGGGCGACGAAGGAAAGGGCAAATTCATTGATATTTTTGCCGCGAAAGCGGATTTGGTGGTACGCAGCCAGGGCGGCAACAACGCGGGCCACACGGTCGTTGCAAACGGCGTGAAATACAAGCTTCAGCTGATCCCCTCGGGGATTCTTTATCCCGCCTGCACCAATGTGATCGGCTCGGGCGTGGTCGTCAACCCGAAGTCCATCCTTGGCGAGATCGACGGCCTGCACGCGCAGGGCATCTCCACCCGCAAGCTGTTCATCGACGCGCGCGCCCACTGCATCATGCCGTGGCACCTCGAGCTTGACGCGCTCAGCGAAGCCGAAAAAGCTAAGGAAGGCACCGCCATCGGCACCACCAAAAAGGGCATTGGCCCCGCCTATATGGACAAGTCCGAGCGCAGCGGCATCCGGATGCACGATTTTGTCGATCCGGAACGCTTTGAAACCGTTGTGCGCGATGCCTGCGCCCGTAAAAACCGCGTGATTACCGGCGTTTACGGCGGCGAGCCGCTCGACGCGGAAGCCATCCTCGCCGAATACCGCGCCTACGCCGACCGCCTGCGCCCGATGGTATGCGACACCACCATCCTCATTTACGACGCGATCAAATCGGGCAAGGAAGTCCTGTTTGAAGGCGCGCAGGGCACCCTTCTCGACCTCGATATGGGCACCTATCCCTTTGTGACCTCCTCCCACCCGGTCGCGGGCGGCTGCTGCATCGGCTCAGGCATCGGCCCGACCGCCATTGATTCCGTGATGGGCATTTTCAAAAGCTATACGACCCGCGTCGGCGAAGGCCCCTTCCCGACCGAGCTGTTCGACGAGACCGGCGACTATATCCGTTCCGCAGGCGGCGAGTTCGGCACGGTCACAGGCCGCCCCCGCCGCACCGGCTGGTTCGATGCGGTCATCGCAAAATACACCGTCCGCGTCAACGGCCTGACCGAGATGGTCATCAACAAGATCGACCCCCTGCGCGGCCTGCCCAAGCTCAAGGTCTGCACCGCGTACAAGCTGAAAAGCGGCGAAACCGTCACCGAATTCCCCGCGAATTTCATGGATCTCGTCGGCTGCGAGCCCATTTACGAAGAATTTGACGGCTTCACCGAGGACATCACCGCTTGCCGCTCGTTCTCCGAGCTGCCCGCGCCCGTCCAGCGCTACATGGAAGCGCTCGAGCGCATCTGCGGCTGCCCGGTCACCATGCTCGGCGTAGGCCCCGGCCGCGACCAGGTCATCACCGTCAAATAATCCCCAAAACCATTTCCACACCCAAAAAGCACAGTTTCACTCAGAAACTGTGCTTTTTTTACCCCTTTTCAGCCAAATAAACCGGGAGCAGCTGTGCAAAGCTGCCCCCGGCCGCAAAACGGATATCCACAAAACCAAACGCCCTACCCAATAACACAATTTTAACCAGATAGCAAGCGTGAAACCGCCACTCCCCCGTCCCCGCCGCAGCGGTGGAAGGGAGTCCAGAGGGACGAACCGCCGCCATCAAATGCGCCCGTCCGGGCGCGCGGCGGTGAGTTTGAGCGGCGGCGCGCGATTTTAGAGCGCGCCGTAAACTACATGCCAGTGGCATGTAGTTTAGCGAACGTCCTAGCCCCTCTGGCGCTGCCCGCGCAGGGCCGGGGCCTGGGGCAGCGCCCCAGCGTAACCCGTCACCGCTCAGCAAGCAAGCGGTAGCCTTCCAGGCGCTCCCGCGCGTCGCGTTCGGCCTTCTCATATAACGCCCCCGCCTCGTCCGGGAACGACAAACTCAACGACGCATAACGGTTCTGCCCAAGCAGGAATCCCCGGAAATCACCCGTCGGCTCCTTAGAATCCAACATAAACGAGTTTTTCCCTTCCTCCCTGAGCGACGGGTCGTAACGGTACAAGTGCCAGTACCCCGATTCAACCGCCTCCTTCTCCGCCTGCTGGCTCAGCCCCATCCCGCACTTCATCCCGTGCTCGATGCAAGGGCAATAGCAAATAACCAGCGACGGCCCCGGGTACGCTTCCGCTTCCCGGATCGCCCGCAGCGTCTGCGCCGCATCCGCCCCCATTGAAACCTGCGCAACATATACATAACCATAACTCATCGCCATGAGCCCAAGATCCTTTTTCCTCGTCCTTTTGCCACCCGCCACGAACTTCGCAACCGCGCCCGCCGCCGTCGATTTGGACGACTGCCCGCCCGTGTTCGAGTAAACCTCCGTGTCAAGAACCAGGATGTTTATATCCCGCCCCGACGCAAGCACATGGTCAAGCCCACCGAACCCAATGTCATAAGCCCAGCCGTCACCGCCAAATGCCCAAACGCTCTTTTTTGTTAAGAATTCCTTGTTGTTCCGTATAAATTCCGCTTCTTCCGAACCGTCCTGCGCAATTGCCGCAAGCAGCCCGTCGCTCACCTCCCGGGAAGCTTCCGCGTCCCCGCCCTTTTCTAAATACGCCGCACAAGCACCAGGCGCAACGCCGCGCGCTTTCAACATATTTACCTTTTCCTCCAGCTGCCGCTTGACCGCCTCCTGCCCCAGCAGGAAGCCGTAAGCGTACTCCGCATTGTCCTCAAACAGCGACATTGCCCACGAGGGCCCAAAACCGCGCCCATCCGTGCAGTACGGGCTAGATGGGGTCGACCCGCCGTATGCCGACGAGCAGCCGGACGCGTTCGCAATATACATCCGGTCGCCGAACAGCTGCGTCACCAGCTTGATATACGGCGTCTCGCCACAGCCCGCGCACGCCCCCGAAAACTCAAAATAAGGCTTGGCAAACTGCGAATTTTTAACGCTTTTCGCGTTTACCGCGTCCTTTTTGACCGTGACCTTCTCCACCGCGAACGTCCAGCCCGCCGCCTGTCTCTTCTGCCCGTCCAACGGCCTCATCCCGAGCGCCTTCCCCTTCGCCGGGCAGACGTTCACACAGCTGCCGCACCCCGTGCAGTCATAAGGCGACACCTGCATCCGGTACCGGTAATGGCTCAAGTTCCCGGTCGCCGGGACGGTTTCAAAGCCCTCCGGCGCAAGCTTCACTTCCCCCTCGTCAAGCAGCACCGGCCGGATCGCCGCATGCGGGCAGACCAGCGCGCACTGGTTGCACTGCAAGCAAGCCGCCGCATCCCACTCCGGCACCTCGACCGCCGCCCCGCGCTTCTCAAACTTCGATGTTCCAGCAGGCCATGTCCCGTCCTCTAACCCGTACTTTTTCATCATTCCGACGCTCAGGCTGTTGCCCTCCTGCCGGTTCATCGGCGCGACGACCTCACGGATGAAATCCGGCAGGTTTTCGCCCTTCTCCACATCCTGCGCTGCCAGCCAGCTGTCCGGAATCTTGACCTCGCGCAGCCCATGAATGCCGCGCTCGATCGAAGCATTGTTCATATCAACGACCTTTTGACCCTTCTTCTTATAATAGGTCTTATAGATCGCTTCCTTCATCTCCGCAACCGCAACGTCAATCGGGATTACCCCGGTCAGCTTGAAGAACGCCGCCTGCAAAATAGTATTCGTGCGGTTCCCAAGCCCCAGCTCGCGCGCAATCGAAATTGCGTCAATCGTGTAGAATTTCGCATGTTTTTCCGCCAAACTGCGTTTCATCGCCGCTGGCAGGTTCTTTTCGAGCCCTTCCGCATCCCATCCGCAGTTCAGCAGGAACGTACCGCCGTCCTTGAGCCCCTGCACCATATCGTACTGGTGGACGTAAGACGGGGCGTGGCAAGCGACGAAATCCGCCGCACTGACCAAGTACGGCGAGCGGATCGGCTGCCGCCCAAAGCGCAGGTGCGACTGCGTCAGCCCGCCCGATTTTTTGGAATCGTAGACAAAATAAGCCTGGCAATACAAATCGGTGGTGCGGCCGATAATCTTGATGGAATTCTTGTTTGCGCCAACCGTTCCGTCCGACCCCATACCCCAGATTTCCACATCGGTCTGCCCCTCCGGCGCGTGCAAAACCTCGCGCCCTACCGGCAGGGACGTGCCTGTCACATCGTCCAGAATCCCTATCGTAAAGTGATTCTTTGGAGCCTCTTTTTCCAGGTTGCCGTACACCGCCAGGATCTGCCCCGGCGTGGTATCCTTCGAGCTCAGCCCGTAGCGCCCGCCGACGACCTCGATTTGCAGCCCCATTTCCTGGCAGGCCGAGCAAATATCCTGATAGAGAGGTTCCCCCATCGCGCCGGGCTCCTTCGTCCGGTCGAGCACCGCCAGCTTTTTCGCCGTCTCCGGCAGCGCCGCCAGGAAGTGCCCTGCCGAGAACGGGCGGTAAAGATGGACGTTTATAAGCCCTACCTTTTCACCCTTCCCGGACAGGTAGTCGACCGCCTCCTTCGCGGTCTCAGCCGCAGAACCCATCAGCACGATCACGCACTCGGCATCCGCCGCGCCGTAGTAATCAAAAAGCCTGTATTTCCGCCCTGTAACCTCTTCAATTTTGTGCATGTACTCCTCGACCGCCGCAGGGATCGCGTCAACCTTCTGGTTGCAGGCTTCACGGCACTGGAAGAAGATGTCGGGGTTAACCGTCGTCCCGCGCGTAACCGGGTGCTCGGGGTTCAGCGCATTGCGGCGGAAAGCGGCCAGCGCATCCCGGTCAACCAGCGGGCGCAGCGCTTCGTAATCGATGGTTTCGATCTTCTGGATCTCATGAGAGGTGCGGAAACCGTCAAAAAAGTGCAGTACCGGCATCCGGCAGTGGATCGCCGCGAGGTGCGAAACCGCACCCAGATCCATGACCTCCTGCGGTGAAGACGACGCGAGCATCGCGAAGCCCGTGCTGCGCACCCCCATCACATCGGAATGGTCGCCGAAGATGGAAAGCGCATGCGCAGAGAGCGTCCGCGCCGAAACATGGAACACCCCCGGCAGCATCTCCCCTGCAATTTTGTACATGTCCGGGATCATCAGCAAAAGCCCCTGCGAGGCCGTGTAAGTCGTGGTCAGCGCCCCCGCCTGGAGCGAGCCATGCACCGCCCCGGCAGCTCCGCCCTCCGACTGCATCTCGACGACCTCTACAGGCTTTCCGAAAAGGTTTTCCTTACCGTTCGCCGCCCACTCGTCAACGTACTCCGCCATTGGCGACGATGGCGTGATCGGGAAAATACCCGCAACCTCCGTAAACGCGTAAGAGATGTACGCCGCCGCCTGGTTGCCGTCCATCAATTCAAACTTTTTTTCCATCAGGGGTTCCTCCTCAATTCCCGTCCAGCGTACAATCAATGAAATTGCACGGTTTTCTTCTATATGCATGCATTATAATAAATTGCATGCAATTTGTCAAGCGAAAATAGAAAGTTCAGCTAAATCAAATAAATGAAGCGGGACTCTTTTGTATATATTACACATATCTGCGGATGCAGGTTTTCTCATCCCGGAAAAATAAATTGACTGCAAACGCAAATTATTGTATACTCTTTTCAGGAATGCCTGCAAAACCAGCCGAAGGGAGACCCCCGATGAGTAAACAGACCACCCTCGCATACCACGAAATTAAGGAAATGATTTTCCGCATGGAGCTGCTTCCAGGCGCACGCATCCCCGAATTACAGCTGTCGTCCAAGCTGTCCGTCAGCCGCACCCCCATCCACGACGCGCTGCGCCAGCTTGCCGCCGAAGGGCTGGTCTCCGTCAGCGCCAACCGCGGGGCGGTGGTCACCCAGTTCACCGAAGCGCAAATCCAGGAAATCGGCGCGCTCCGGCTCTCGCTGGACCTCTTGTCCGCGCAGCTTGCCGCCTATTACGGCAGCGCCGCCGACTTTGACCGGCTCGACCGGCTTGCCGCCGACTGCGAAGAATCCGCTGCGCGCGGCGACGTGTACGGGCGCATCCGCACGGACAACGGCTTCCATCTCGAAATAGCACAAATTTCAGGGAATTCGCACCTCATTCAGCAGCAATTTGCCCTCTACCAGCAGATACACCTCATCCAGATTTCCAAATACAGCGGCGTAGCTGACAGCCTCCAGCAGATCCACCACCACAAGCCGATCGTTGCAGCCATCCGCAGCCGTTCAGAAAGCCAAATCCGCGCGCTCATCTGTCATCATATCAAGGACTTTTACCACGTCAGCCCTTATCTCCTGCACTGCTACGCAAACCCACAGTAGCACAAAAAGACAGCTTTTTGTATGAAAAAAAGCCGCTGCTTCCGCAGTGGCTTTTTCCCTGGACGCACATATTTTATTCAGCTTTTTGCTCAAAACCAGACGTTTCTTCCACTCCGCTGGCATTTTCCGGCTTCGCAGCCCGGAACCCCAGCCGGATTGCCCCTTTCGGGCACGCCGCCGCACATTCGCCGCAGCGGATGCACTCAGCCGAACCCGGCGACTTCACGGGGTCAACCTCCATCTTGCAGGCACGCGCGCATGCGCCGCAGCGCACGCAGCGCTCCCCGTCAACCTCAAGGTGATAGACGCTGAGCTTATTCAAGAGGCCATAAATCGCGCCCAACGGGCACAAAACCTTACAGAAAAACCGGTACACAAGCACGCAACCGACAATTGTCACAACTAAAACCGCTGTTTTCAGGCTGAACAGCCAACCGAGCGCGCTTCTCAGCTCGGGGTGTGCCGCGAGCATCGGCAAGCCGCCCAGCAGCGTCCCTGACGGGCAAATGTACTGGCAGAACGCAGGCTTTCCAAGTCCGACATAATCGGTCACTGCAACCGGCAAAGCAATGACAAAAACGACCAAAACCACGTATTTTACGTACCTGAGCCCACGCCAAAGCTTGAATTTCGGCGCGGGGATTTTATGGATCAGCTCCTGCACCAGCCCAAACGGGCACAGCCAACCGCACACAAAACGCCCGAGCAGCACCCCGACCGCCATCAGGAATCCGACCACATAAAAGCTGAAATTGAACTTTTGGGAGCTGGAAACGGCCTGCAATGCGCCGATCGGGCAGGCAAACGACGCCGCCGGGCAGGAATAGCAGTTCAGCCCGGGCGTGCAGAAATTTTTCCACGCGCCGGTATACAGCTTCCCGCCAAAGAAATTCGCAAGCCGCGAGTTTGTAAAGCCGAAGGCCGCAATCTGCACCAGCTTACGCTTCAAGGGGTTTTTGATTAACATATTTTTCACCCCAGGCCAATGCATTCCAGGCAGATATTGACTGCCTTTGTAAAGACGACGCCAACCTCACCGCGCGAAACGCCGTACAGCAGCATCAGCGCAGCGGCTGCCATCGCGCCGCACTGTGCGGCGGTTTTCCAGCGGTCACTCACCGACAAAGCCCTCCACGAATTCCTTATACTTATCCACCTGCGCGCCGAGGATCGCGCTGCCAGCCAGCTTTCCTTCCTTATCCACAAAAACGGTTGTCGGCACGCCGGTCACCCCTTCCAGGAAGGGTGCAAAGTCCTCGTTTGCGATCAGATGCCGAAACTCCGCGCCCGCTTTTTGTGTAATTTCAACTGCTGCATCGCGGTGTTCCGTATCATTTTCACCCTCGATATCGATAATCAGGCCCACCAGCTGCACATTTTCCGGCAGTTCCTCCGCCCATTCGCCGAGCTCGGGCATTTCCGCGACACAGGGGCCGCAGAAGGTCCCCCAGACGTTTAAGACCGTCAAATCCTTTTCCGCGAACAGGTCGTTTGTCACCGTCTCCCCGTCCAGATCCACTGTCGAAAACTCTGGCATTTGATACGCTTCTGTATCTGATGCAGGTGCTTCTGCGGGGGCTTCCACATCTGCCTGGGGCGCTTCGCCGCAGGCGGCAAGCAGCAAAGCGGCAGCGGCGAGCGCTGCTGCTGTCAAACAGAACTTTTTCACTGGTTCTCCTCCTCATGCTCCATCCGGGAAATGCGGCTTAACAATACCACATTTTTCGGTTTTTCTTATTGTATCACATTCCTGAACCCACTGCAAGCGCCGTTTCCGAAAGTTCGGAAAATCTACACAAATCGGCGCTCTTCATAACACAATTTTCTCCTTCTTTTGCCGCCGCCTGCTTTACCGGCAAGCAGCCCCCATCTTCCGCTTCCCGGCAGGCAAAATAGCACATTCTTACGCATGAAAACGCTTCTCAGGCATATCCCCCCTGCGCCGCTGCATATGCTGGAGGGATCGGAGGTGTGCGCCGCGTGAGGTTGCAAAAAAACAGCTTTTTATATTCCGCTTCGCTGCTGGCGGCGTCGAACCTGCTGCTCCAGCTGCTGGGGTTCGTATACCGGGTCATCCTGAGCCGTTTTGGCGGTGCGGAGGGGCTGGGCGTGTACCGGCTGGCGTTTTCGGTGTACTCGGTCATCCACGCAGGGTGCCTTGCGGGCATCACGACGGCATGTACGCGGCTGTCCGCAGAATACTATGCAACAGGACGGAAAGGGCAGATCAAACGCCTGATTTTCGTTGCTTTCTGCGGTTTTTCCGTACTGGTTACGGCTTGTGCGGGCGCACTCTTCCTGGCGCATGACGAAATTGCTGAGGTTGTGCTGGGCGATGCGCGGACGGCGGCGGCTTTTGTCCCGATGCTGATCTGCCTTGCGCTGACGGGCGTCGAAAACATCTTTAAATCGGTGTGCATCGGGCTCAAGCAGGTACGTTTTGCGGCGGCGAGCGAGATTGCTGAACAGCTGATCCGCATTGCGGCAGTTGCCGTCCTGCTGGCGCGTTTTGCGAACGGCGACCATGGGCGGCTGGCGATGCTGATCTTTGTGGGGATGGCGGTGAGCGAGCTATTCAGTGCCACATTTTTAAGCTGGTGTTATCGTCATGACATCGGGCCGATGACGGCGGGCGGGCGTAGTGGGCGGGCGGCGGGCTTCTGGGGGATTGCGCTGCCGTTGTCGCTGACTGCGCTGCTGAACAATGCGATCGGCTCGGCGGGTTCGGTGCTGATGCCACGGCGGCTGCGGCTTGCGGGGCTGACCGAAGCGGAGGCGATGGCGGAGCTGGGGGTAGTATCGGGCATGGCGTCGCCTCTGGTGCTGTTGCCGACGGCGCTGATCAGTTCGGTGCTAACGGCGTTGCAGCCGGTGTTGTCGGACGCGTATGCGAACGGACGGCAGCTGGTAATCCGGCGGCTGTCAGAAAAGGGGCTTTTTGTGGTGGGGATGATTGGCGCGCCGTCGGTTGCGATCATTGTGCCGCTTGCGCCGACGCTGTCGCGGTTGTTCTTCGGGCAGGTAATTTCGGCGAAATACATGGCGATACTGGGGCTTTCGGCGGTGCTGATGTTTTATCAGATGGCGTCGGGCTCGATTCTGAATGTGACGGGATACCAGCGGTTCCACATCTGCACGGCAGTTGGGACGGAACTTTTGCAGCTGGGGCTGATGTTCGTGCTGTGCGCGATGCCGAAGCTTGGCATTTACGGCTATCTTTACGCAGCCCTTTTCGCGTCTTTATCGGGGGCGCTTGCGAATGTACTTGTGCTTCGGCGGGTAACGGGTGGGGCGCTGCGGATCGGGAAGCTTGCGTGTCTTCCGGCGGTGTGTGCGCTGACGTTGTCGTTGTGGACGCGTGTTTTTTTCAGTGTATCGGTGGGCTATTTAGGATCGCAGTGGGCGGCGGTTGTTGCAGCGTTGTTGGGGGCTGGGGGGCTATACTTGCTGCTGCTCCGGCTACTGGGGATTCGGGTGTGGGAGTATGTACGCAGTCGCACGGACCCGATGCCGGTGCTGTGCTACTTCATGGCCTGACCGCCCCTGCACCCCACGCCTACGCGGCGGGCGGCGGGGCTCCGCCCCTGCACCCCACGCCTACGCGGCGGGCGGCGGGGCTCCGCCCCTGCACCCCGCGCCTACGCGGCGGGCGGCGGGGCTCCGCCCCTGCACCCCGCGCCTACGCGGCGGGCGGCAGGGCTCTGCCCTGCACCCGCGATTTTTTCGAGAAAAAATCGAGTAAAAGCTTTATTATGCCTGCGGGCAGGAAAGGAACCGATTTAACAATCGGTTCCAACGAAATAACACAAAATTCACAAAAAGCCGTCCCAAAGATACAAAACGGGACGGCTTTTCATCGCACGGCAATTCAATCGCGCACCGCAGACGCAAGGATACTGCGCAGCTCTTCGCGGCCAAAATGGTAAATCTTATCGCAGAACTGACAGGTCAATTCGGTTTGTTCCTCCTCATCGATGAGCCGTTGAAGCTCCTCGCGGCCGAGGCTGACCAGCGCGCGGACAACCTTCCCTCGGGTGCAGCCGCAGCGGTAGCCGATGGGGCGCTCGTCGAAAAGCTCCACATCAAAGCCGTCAAGGACGGTGCGCACAATCTCGGGAAGCGTCAGCCCACGCGACAGCATAGAGGTCATCGCGCCCGCTTTGGCGAGATTGGCTTCCAAGCGGTCAATTTCAGCGTCGGTCACACCGGGCATCAACTGGACGAGATAGCCGCCAGCGCACTTGACCGACTGGTCGGTGTCTACCAGCACGCCGAGGGCGCAGGCTGACGGCAGCTGTTCAGACTCAGCAAAATAGCGGGTCAAATCCTCGGCAATCTCACCGTTGACAAGCGCAACTGTGCCCGAAACGGGTTCTTTCAGGCCGATATCCTTCACAACCATCAGATATCCGCGCCCAACCCCACGGCCCACGTCCAGTTTCCCATCTGCACGCAGAGGGAGGTCACAGGCGGGGTTTTGAAGATAGCCGCGAACAAAGCCATCAGACTCGCCGACCGCAGTGACCGCGCCCAGGGGGCCGTTACCACGGATTTGGACGGTCACAGAGCCGCCGTCCTTCAACTGGTCGCCCATCATCGCAGCAGCGGTGAGGGTACGGCCAAGCGCAGCGGTCGCAAGCGGCAGCGTTTTGTGGATGTTCCGCGCGCGTTCAACCAATTCAGCGCTCGTAGCTGCGGACATCAGGATACCGGCATCTTTTGTGATTGCACGGATGAGGGAATCGCTCATAACACACCTTCTTATTCTACAGGATACATCAAGATACCTGGGATTTCTTCCCCAGCCAGGAATTCCGCTCCCTGCGGCGGACTCTTTGCGCCCCATAATGCTTTCGAGAAAAACCCGGTAAAAGCGTCATCCCGCCTGCGGGCGGGGACGGAGAAACGCTTCCCGCTCAACCCCCGAAAAGCTCCTGATAGTCGATTCTTTTACCTTTCCGGTAATATTCGCGGTCATATTCGCCGATTTCGCGCACCACCCGGCAGGGCGTGCCCATCGCAAGGGTGTTCGCCGGGATATCATGCGTCACAACGCTGCCCGCGCCGATCACCGCGCCGTCGCCAATTGTCACCCCCGGCAAAATCATTGCGCCCATGCCAATCCAGCAGCTGCGCCCGATGTGGACAGGCCGGTTGTACTGATAGTTTTTCTGCCGGAGTTCCGGATCAAGCGGATGGCTCGCAACAGTAATGGTAACATTTGGCGCAATCATCGTATAATCCCCCACATAAATATGGGTATCATCAACCATTGTCAGATTAAAATTTGCGAAAACATTTTTCCCAAAATGAACATTATGCCCGCCCCAGTTGGCGCGCAACGGCGGCTCAATAAAACTGCCCTCCCCAAACTCAGCGAACATCTCGCGCAGCAGCGCCGTGCGCCGCTCCGCTTCCGAGGGGCGGGTGTGGTTAAACTCATAAAGCAGCTCCATATACCGCTGCTGCTCCTCAAACATCCCGTCGTCGGTCGGCAGATACAAATCACCGCTGTGTATCTTTTCCCGCGCAGTCATAGCAAAATTCCCCTCCTAAAAAAACTATTTCCTGTCCCTTCGTCCCGCCCGCAGGCGTGATGAAGTTTTTACTCGATTTTTTTACAAAAAAATCGCGGGGTGCAGGGGCAGAGCCCCGCCGCTGCCCGCGGAGGGCCGGGTTTCCAAAGGGCAGAGCCCTTTGGCGCCCGCTGCGGAGGCGATCAAGCGGGCTTGCGGGCGGAGAAGAAGAGACGGTCCCGATGCTCCCCCACCGGCGCGAGATCTGGCTCGAACCGCTGCTCGATTTCGATAAAGCCAGCCCGCCTCAGCATCCCAACCAGCTCTTCCGGGGTGTAAACACGCTCTTCGTGCGTCTCCTGCACCCGCTCCCAAAGCCCGCCGTCACCCTGCTCAAATAAGTCAAACGCGTAAGTACACCGCCGCCCCTCCAGCGCCGCCTGCCAAACGCAAAATATCCCCTCGTCCTCCCGAACGTAAGCCTCCCCGTCAATCCGCGCAAACTTTTCCTCCGTGTTCGCATCAAAAAGAAAAAGCCCGCCCGGTTCCAGAAATAACGCCACCCGCCGGAACGCTTCCTGAAGCGCCCGCGGGTCCGTCACATAATTCACACTGTCCAAGCAGCACAAGCACGCCCCAACCGTCCCATATAAGTCCAGCCGCTCCATCCTCTGCTGCAAAAACAACGGGCGCGGCTCACTGCCCGCCGTGTTTTCCATCGCCCGCATCAGCATGTCCGCCGACGCATCTACCCCAATCGTCTCATACCCGCGCTTCGCAAGCTCGGCACACAGCCGCCCCGTCCCGCACGCCAGATCAAGCACAATCCCCGGCTCGATCCCAGCTTCCCGGAACCGCGCCGCCGCATAATCCGCCCACAGCGGATACCCTACGTCGCCCGTGAACCGGTCGTACCACGCGGCAAGATACCGGTAACTATCCACTATCCCTCCTGCTCCTTCAGCCGGTCAAGCACCGTCCGGTAGCCGTCCGTGCCATACGTCAGGCACTTGTTTACCCGGCTGATCGTCGCCGTGCTCGCCCCGGTCTCCCGGACAATATCGCTGTAAATCTGCCCCCGGTCAAGCATCCGGGCCACCTCAAAACGCTGCTCCATCGCGCGCAGCTCGTTGATTGTGCACAGGTCTTCAAAAAAATTATAGCACTCTTCCAGCGAATCCAGCGCGAGGATCCCGCGGAACAGCTCGTCCATCCCCGCGTCTTTCAGCTTGCTGTTCAAAGTCCAGCCTCCTTTTTGCATCCCACCGGGAAAATGCCTTCCCAGCGCGTTTGTTCCCGCCACAGGACATCTGTACGGCGGCTTGGCCCGCCCGTTTGCTTCCCGGCAGGCCGTCGATCCTTATCCCTTATTTTAACACAACAACGCAGAAAAGTAAACTGTTTTGTTCTGCCCGCCCGCAAAACCAATTGTCCCAAAAAAAGCACCGAATTTTCCGGAAACCCTTAACAGCCCCGCTTTTATATGGTATAATGGCAAAAAGCACCGCCCATTCCGGGCGGCTCAGAAGAGGGGTCAACATGAAGAATTTCAGACGTTTTCTGCCAGATGCGCTCCTGCTCGGCGCAGTGCTGGCTACCGCATTCCTCCTGCTCCCGCGCCCAGCCGCGGCCACTGCCCCCGGGGACCTGCCGCCCGCCGCAGCCCCCCGCGAGGTGACCATCCGCCTGCGCGCAAGCGGGTTGGAAGTGCCCACGCAGGCAGGCATCGACCCCGACAGCCTGACCGGCCAGGCCCTCGACAGCGGCGACGGCACGATCACCGACTGCCACTGGGAGCTGTTCCGCGACTCGGTCTGGACCGCTGACGGCGAAACGCTCTGGGAAGAGGACCCCGCCCGGCGCGACCTTGTCATCACCCTGACCGCCCAAATAGCGGGCGACGGGCCGGTTTTCCTCCTCGCGGGACAGGAAATCCGCATGGGACGCGGCTTTTTCCTGTCAGCCGGGCCGCTTTATATGCCCATGACGATTGTCGGCTTTGATCACCCGTAACACCTGCTTTTCAGGTGCGCCGGGTACCTCGCCGACCGGCTCCATGCGGACAGGAAGGGTGCGCTGCGATCCGGCACGGCACTCGCGCGCGGATGTGCCGGCGCACCAGCACACGTCCGGCTGAGCGGCCGCTAAAACACAGCTTGTAACATCTTTTCACAGTTGCCAGGCGCCCGCGAAAGGGTGTCCAACAACCTCTATTCTAAAACCGGGAGGTTCCCCCGCCATGCTCTTCTCAAGCCCCATATTCCTGCTTGTTTTCCTGCCGTTGGTGCTGCTTGTCTATTACCTGCCGCTGCGCGGGTGCAGGGTAGCGCAAAACGTCTTTCTTTTGCTGGCAAGCCTCGGCTTCTACGCATGGGGGGAGCCCTGGTTTGTCCTGGTCATGCTGGGCTCGATCGCCGTTAACTGGCTGCTCGGGCTGTGGATGGGGCAGACGGTGGCCGGGACGCGCCCGCGCCGTCTCGCAACCTTCCTGACCGTTGCTTTCAACCTTTCCATATTGTTTATTTTTAAATACCTCACGTTCACGCTTTCGAGCCTGCGTGCGGCGCTGGGGGCAGGCTTTGCCGTCCCGCAGATCGCGCTGCCGATCGGCATCTCTTTTTTTACGTTCCAGGCAATGAGCTACGTCCTTGATATCGGGCGGGGGCGCGCGCCTGCGCAGAAAAACCCGCTTTGGGTCGGGCTGTACATCTCGTTTTTCCCGCAGCTGATCGCGGGCCCGATTGTAAAATATGAGACGGTTGCGGCAGAAATTCGGGACAGGCGCGAAAATTGGGACGATTTTTCGGCGGGGACCTGCCGGTTTGCGGTTGGTTTTGCAAAAAAGGTGCTGCTTGCGAACACCCTTGCCGTTGCCGCCGACACGGCTTTTGGGGCGGCGGAGCTGTCAGTCGGGCTGGCTTGGCTGGGCTCGTTTGCGTACACCTTCCAGATTTTTTTTGATTTTTCCGGCTATTCGGACATGGCGATCGGGCTGGGGCAAATGTTCGGCTTCCACTTCCTCGAGAACTTCAATTACCCTTACATTTCGAGAAGCGTGACTGAATTCTGGCGGCGGTGGCACATTTCGCTGTCAACCTGGTTTCGCGATTACGTTTACTTTCCGCTGGGCGGGAGCCGGGTCAATTCGCGGGGGCGGCATCTGTTCAACCTTTTCGTGGTGTGGCTGCTGACCGGCATTTGGCACGGTGCAAACTGGACGTTTTTATGCTGGGGGCTTTATTATTTCGCACTTTTGGCGTTGGAAAAAACGCTTGGGCTTGACAAGCGCGGCCTGACGTGCTGGCGCATCCTGCCGACTTTTCTGCTTGTAAATTTCGGCTGGGTACTTTTCCGTGCGGAGTCGCTTCCGGCGGCGGCGCGGTTTCTGGCGGCGATGGCGGGGGTTGGTGCGGAGGGTTTTTGGAGTGGTGCGGCGACGGCGGTGCTGCGGGACAACCGGGTAATTTTCGCTGGGGCGCTGCTGTTTTCCACGCCATTTGCGAAGTGGCTGGGGGCGCGGCGCTGGACGCGGGGCGTGGGGGGCTCGATCTTGTACGTGGCGGGTCTGCTGGCGGCAGCGCTTCTGGCGTTCGCGTATATTGCAAAGGGGGCCTACAACCCCTTCATTTACTTCAATTTCTGACCTTCCTGCACCCTCACTGCGAACGCGCCTGCGCGGCGAGCGGCGGGGCTCTGCCCCTGCACCCCGCAATTTTTTCGAGAAAAAATTGAGTAAAAGCTTCATTCCGCCTGCGGGCGGGACGGGGGCCCAACCGCCCTGTCTGCTCCCATAGCCGGTATCGAAATATCTGTATTTGAATTGTACGAACACCATTCTCTCAAAGGAGCCGAAAAGGTTATGAAAAAGCTACGCACCTCTACCGCAGCGTTGCTCCTGCTCGCGCTGATGCTCTTCGGGTCGTGCCTGCTGCTGTCCAACCCCAAAGCGCTGCGCGACGACTTCCGCAGCGGCCGCGCGCAGGCGCTCACGGGCGCGGATTCCCCGGGCTTCCCCGGCAAGCTCGCCCGCTGGATCGCCGGAGCCAACCATGCCGCCGACGAAGCCGCCGCCCGCCAAACCGCGCTCATCACGCTATACGGCGGCTTTCAGCGCCTGATTGGCTGTGAAATCGTTCAAGACGCAAGCGCTGCAAACAATGTCGTGCGGCTGAAAAGCGGCAAGCTGAATTTTATTTCGCGAGACCCAAAACCCGGCAATCCTGACGGGAACGCCGAAATTTTAAATGATTTTGCGGCTTATAACAATTCGCTCGGCATCCCGACGCTATTCGTCCTAACGCCCCAGAAAATCAGCATGTACGCCGACGAAAAGCCCGCCGGGGCGGTCGAATACGGCAACGAAAACGCCAACCGCTTCCTCTCGCAGCTTTCGCCCGAGACCGGCACGCTCGACCTGCGTCCCGCCTTCCACGAAGCCGAGCGCGGTCATAATTACTACTTTTTCGACACAGACCACCACTGGACGCCAGAGGGCGCGTTTCTCGGCTTCCAGCATATCGCGGAGCGCCTGCGCACGTCCTATGGGTTCACGATCGACTCTCAAATCACCGATTTAACGGGCTATCAAAAGGACACTTATCCGCAGCTTTTTCTTGGCAGCCAGGGCAAGCGCGTTGGGCCTTGGTACGCTGGGCTGGATGATTTCACGCTGCTGCGCCCGGCGGGGGCAACCAGCGGCTTTTCGTTTGAAATCCCGCACAAGGGCGTACTACGGGAGGGCAGCTTTGAGGATGCATTTTTGTTCTATGAAATGCTCGAAACCGGCGATATTTACAGTTTAAACCCATATGTTGTATACACTGGCGGCGACTATCCGCTGAGCGTTGCCCGCAACGCAAACGACCATTCCGGCAAAAAAATACTGCTGCTGAAGCAAAGCTTCAGCTGTGCGCTGGCCCCTTTCCTTGCTTGCGGCTGTTCACAGCTGGACATTCTCGACCCACGCTATTTCGAGGGCTCGGTGCGCAGCTATATTGCGGAGGCTCAGCCGGATCTTGTAATGGTGGTTTACGGTGCAAGCGACACCTGCAACGAGCTCCTATTTACCCCCCTTTCCGAGTGAGTTTTTCTGCGGCGCTACCGTTCAGCTTACGGCCCTGCGCGGGCAGCGCCAAAGGGCTCTGCCCTCTGGACTCCCGCGATTTTTTTGAAAAAAATCGAGTAAAAACTTCACTCCGCCTGCGGGCGGGGCACGCGGCGGGCTGCGCCCTGCCCCTCCCGGAGCTGCTGGCCGGCCGTGCACATCGATGCATGAAAAAACACACTGATTTGCATGTTTTATTTCGCAAACCGGTGTGTTTTTTTGTTTTTAACGCACTTTCCGCCCCATAAAGCGGGTTTCGATTTCCTCCGCGGAAACCTTCCCCGCTGTTGCGTCGGCGAGCGCGGTGTTCAGCTCCGTGAGCCGCCCTGCTGGCTGCGTAACCGTCAGCGTCACGTCCGCGCCGTAGTCGGTTTCCTCCACCGCGCAGCCGTGCTGCGGCAGCAGCTGCTGCACCACGCCAAGCAGGTTATACGGACAGGCAATCAAAAGCACCGAAAACAGGCTCATTTCGCTGATTCCAGCGGCGTTCACCGCCCTTTTTGCGCCCTCTGTGTAGGCGCGCACCAGCCCGCCTGTCCCCAGCAGGATGCCCCCGAAATAGCGCGTCACCACGCAGCACACATCCACAAGCCCCTCGTGCCGCAGCACGTCCAGGATTGGCATTCCCGCCGTGCCTTGGGGCTCGCCGTCGTCGGAATATCGCATCAGGTTTCCTTCGCGCAGGATATAGGCGTAGCAATGGTGGGTCGCGTCCCAGTATTTTTCGCGCATTTCCTTCACCCGCGCGGTGGCCTCCTCGGGGGTTTCCACGTGCCAGAGCCGTCCCGTGAACTTTGAGCGCTTTTCCGCAAAGGAATCCTCTGCGTATTCTGAAAAAGGTATGAAATAAGACTGTCCCATTACATCACTCAACCTTATATTTTTGCATCCGTCCGCAGGTCTTGTCGTCCACGACCGCTTCCACCAATGTCCCCGCTTCGGCGTACTCCACCGAGCGCACCTCCGACTCGCGGTGCAGCATGTCCAGGACCCCGCCGTCGCTATACGGGATCAACAGCTGCATCACGTGCTTCCCGCGCCCCAGCGCCGTTTCCATTGCGTGCAGCAGCGCTTCTGTGCCCTCGCCGGTGCGCGCGGAAAACAGCACCCCGTCGGCAAAATGCGGCAGGATATCGCACCGGTCCGCTTTGTTGTAGACCATCACACGTGGGATCTCCCCTGCGCCCAGCTGACCGATGACCTTCTCGACCGTTGCTGCCTGCGACTCCCAGAGGGGGTCGGAAATATCCACCACGTGCAGCAGAAGGTCGGCGTATTGGAGTTCCTCAAGCGTTGCCTTGAACGCCGACACCAGATGGTGCGGCAGCTTGCGGATAAAACCGACCGTATCCGACAAGAGGACTTCCTGCGTGTCTGAAATCCTCCGTTTTCTGGTTGTTGGGTCAAGGGTATCGAAAAGCCGGTCATTCGCCTCGATTCCCGCGCCGGTCAGCTGATTGAGCAGCGTTGACTTGCCCGCGTTGGTGTAGCCCACGATGGCAACCATTGGCAGCTCGGTTTTCTTGCGCTGGCGGCGCTGGACGGCGCGCACCTGGCGCACTTGCTCAAGCTCGCTGCGCAGTTTGTCAATGCGCCGCCGGATGTGCCGCCGGTCGCTTTCCAGCTTGGATTCGCCGGGGCCGCGCGTACCGATGCCGCCGCCGAGACGGCTCATTGCCTTGCCCAGCCCCGCCAGGCGCGGCAGGATATATTGATACTGCGCCAGCTCTACCTGTAATTTGCCCTCGCCGGTGCGCGCACGCTGGGCAAAAATATCCAGGATCAGCGCCGGGCGGTCGAGCACGGTATGCCCGGTCAGCTCTTCCAGGCTGCGCAGCTGCGAGGGCGAAAGCTCGTTGTCGAAGATGATCAGGTCGGCCTCGTGCGCGTCAGCGAGGGCGCGCACCTCTTCGCATTTGCCCTCGCCGATGAAGGTGCGCGCGTCGGGCGCAGGGCGGTTTTGCAGCACTGTCGCAAGCGGTTCGCCGCCCGCCGTTTCGACAAGCGCGGCCAGCTCGGCGAGCGTGATCTCGTCCGACGTTTCATCTTCTTTGAAAATCGGGCAGTTCAGCCCGACTAAAATGACTTTTTCTTTTTTGATTTCCTGCATTTCGTTCAAATTGGTTTCCTCCCTTCTGGAGCCCTTAAAGTCTGTGCCTACAGCCCGCCGAGGGCGCTGCCCTCTGGACACCCGCGCCTGCGTGGCGGGCGGCAGGGCTCTGCCCTGCACCCGACCCTGCGCGGGCAGCGCCAGAGGGGCTAGCCCCTCTGGACTCCCGTTCTCGCCTGCGGGCGGGACGGGGGGTTCTGGGTTTTGAGGATTACAGGGTGCTCAGTGACCCAGCCCGCCATGAGGACAGCGGGCTGGTCGGGTTACGCCGGTGCAGAACACCGTTCCCACTGCACCCGCACGGCCCCCACGCCTACGCGCCTGCAAGCGCGGGCTACGGCTTCGCAGGGGACTAGCCCTGCGGCGCACCCGCTTCGCAGATCAGCCCCTGCGCCCATGTGAGCAGCCGGTTAGACAGTTCGACAAAGCTTTCTGCAAGCGGCCCGCCGCTGCGCAGCGCAAGCCCGGTTTCCAGGATCGCCCGTTCGGGCGCTGCAATTGCGCTGAGCAGGCCGTCCCGCCGCCTGATATAGTCCCCCGTGCGGCAAAAATGGACTGCCTGCACGGTAAATGCTGCCGATTTGTACAGTTCACACAGCATTCCGGCATCTTTTTCGTGCAGCAGGTTGTGGACGCACGCATGATACAGCGCGCATGCGCCGCTTCGGACGGCTTCGGGCGCTGCCGCGTCCAATCCAGCGCCCAGCGCCTCCAGGCTGCCCTTCCAAGGGGTGGTGTCGTGGTAAAACTGGAACAGCTCTGCGGGCGTCCAGGCACACAGCTCCTCCCAGCCGGAAAGGAAGCCGCACAACAGCTCGCGGTGCGGCAGGCCCGCCGTAAGGGCGCTGTAGGCTTCCAGGTCGGCCGGGCCCAGCCGATCGAGAATCAGCACAACATCTATGTCGCTTGATTCGGTGGGCTCGCCGCGACCGTAGCTTCCCTGCAAACCGACAAATACCGCGCGATCGCCAAAGACACTCTCCACTGTACTTACATAGCCTTCCATCCATTGCCCAATCTCAACCATCTGAACCTCCCTTTCCGGCTTTTGATACGCCTGACACGCGGTACTGCAAACGGAAAACCGCCAAAAAATGGCCTTTTACATGTTTTAAGAATTGCCCCGCGCACTCCAAGCGGAATCCGCAGGACTTAACCATTGGGCTCCGCACAAAATAAAAACCACCGAAAGCGGGACGCATTCGATGGTTCTCGGATTACTTATCCAGGTTGAAGCGCTTCTTAAAGCGATCAACACGTCCGCCGGTGTCTACCAGCTTCTGCTTACCGGTGAAGAACGGATGGCACTTCGAGCAAACGTCGACAACGATGTTCTCCTTCGTGGAGCCCGTTTCGATGATGTTGCCGCAAGCGCAACGAATGGTCGTCTGGTTATACTTGGGATGGATTCCCTGCTTCATGTCGTTTCACCTCTTTCCGGTTAAGCCTTACAGTCGTAAGATAATAATAGCACAAACCCCTTACAATTGCAAGCTTTTTCTTTTGGAATCTACTGCTTTTTCAAGAATTTTTATAAATCAGCTGTTCCGGCTTCCAGCCATCCAGGACGCGGCACATGCAGGCGGCAACTTTTTTGGCGGCAACAAGGTCATTCATGAGATAATTGCCGCATTCAACGCGGCTTGCGCCGGGGATTTCGCCCGCAAAGGACGCGGCAAAATCCATGCATTCCTGCACAAGCGCGATGGAATCCTCCGGGGAAAGATCGCGCACAAGAAAATAAAAACCGGTCAGACAGCCCATCGGGCCAACATAAATCACATGCTCTTTCGCAGCAGAGTTGCGGGCCTTTGTGGCGAGCAGATGCTCCAAAGTGTGCGCTGCTGCCGGGGCGAGGTACTCGCCTGCGTTGGGGGTGAACATGCGCACGTCGTAGGTCGTAATATCGCCATCTACACGCGAGGTATACATCCCCGGCGTAAGCAGATCGTGATTTACGCAAAAGCTTGCAATTCGTTCCATTTTCAAACTCCTTTCATAGTTGCCGCCCAATCCCGGGCAAAAAACAAGCGCCTATCCCAAAATGAGACGTGCGCAGATTGCGCCGTCAGACTGTCCGTCAGGCAAAGCCGATTTCCCACAACAATCCTGACGCGTTTCAAAGAAAAGCAGCGCAGCATGACGGAAAAGATGCAAGCTGCGTGCAGACCATTCCAGGATAGGCTCTAAAACCCCGCCAAAGAAAGCCGCCCCCAGCAGAAACCGTCCCGCCCGCCGCGAAGCAGCAACGGCAGCCATCCGGCAGGGCATTCAGCCGACCAGCCCGCTGTCCTTATGGCGGGCTGGTCATGCTGCACGCACCCTGCCCGAAGGCCACAAAAAAACCCCGTCCCGCCCGCAGGCGATATAGAGATGCGCAAGCATCTCAGGGGTCTGGGGCGCGAGCCCCAGCGGGTGCAGGGCAGAGCCCTGCCGCCCGTCCGGCGCGAGGACGCCCGTCCGGCGAGGACGCCCGTCCGGCGAGGACGCCTCAGCGCAAAAGAGCTGACGCGATTACGTCGCGCGTGCGGGCCGGGAGCTCGCGCAGCTCCTCACGCCCCAGCCCCGCCGTCTCAATCGCCGGATGGATCGTCACCGTCACCTCACAAGGCCGGATCAGCCACCCCGTCGGGTTCGCCTCCATCGCCCGGTATGACCCGTCAATCGTTACCGGCACAATCGCCGCCGCAGCCTTGCTCGCAATGCGGAATGCCCCACCCTTGAATTCCTGCAATTCACCCGAACGGCTGCGCGTGCCCTCCGGGAAAATAATAAGAGAATGCCCGCTTTGTAAAAGCTTTACGCCCTTCGCGATCGACTCCATCCCCGCGCGCGGGGAACTCCGATCCACAAATAAACAATGCAACAGCCGCATCCACAGCCGCAAAATCGGGATGCGCGCCAGCTCCTGCTTCGCAAGCAGCCCATGCGCCCGCCCCAAACAACTCAACATCAGCGGTATATCAAAATTCCCCTGATGGTTCGCAATGAAAACCGCCTGCCTCTCCGGAAGGTTCTCCGCCCCGTTGACCGTGACCTTCATCCCAGCAACCCACATCAGCCGCCGCGCCCAATTGCGCACCTTCCGGTCTACCTTGCCGTCCAGCCCCGGGTCATGCCGCAAATCCAACCGCCAATAATAAAACAACAGCGGCAGCAAAAGGATCAAATACATCCAAAAATAGATAAACCAAACCAGCGTGCGAAGCATCGCATTACGCCTCCAATTTCGAAATCTCTTCCTTGTAGTCCCGGTACAGCAGCACAAACGACAGCACCAACGTGAAAATCTCCGCAAACGGGAAAGCATACCATGTGCCGTTTACCCCCCACCATTTGCCAAACAGCCACGCCGCAGGCAGAATGATTACCAACTGGCGGCAAACCGACACGATCAGCGAGTTCATGCCACGCCCAATCGCCTGGAATACCGTCGAATTGATAATGCCAAACGCCGCCGGGATGAAACAAATGCTGATCGTCCGCAACGCCGGGACCCCCATCTGCATCAGCGGCGACGCCGCGCCCAGCGCCGCTTCCTCACTGCTCTGGAACAGGCTCAGCATCAGCCCCGGCGCAAGCTGGAACAACGCCGTCCCCGCCGCCATGATCGCCGCCGCAGCAGCAAGCGAAACCTTATACGCCTGCATCATACGCTCCCGCCTGCGCGCACCAAAATTGTACCCCATAACCGGCAGCGCACCCTGGTTCAGCCCAAATACCGGCATGAACACAAAGCTTTGCAGCTTGAAATAAATCCCCAGCACCGCAACCGCCGTCGCCGAATAGCCCGCCAGGATGCCGTTCAGCCCCGCCGTCATGACCGACATGACCGACTGCATCACAATGCCCGGAAGCCCAACCTGGTAAATCTGCAAAATAACCGAGCCGTCCAGCCTGAACCCCCTGAAGCCAATGTCAATCTCCTGCTTGCGCAGGAACAGGAAGCACAGCCCCAGCACCATGCTCACAACCTGCCCGATCACCGTCGCAACCGCCGCGCCCACAATGCCCATCTTCGGGCAGCCCAGCAGGCCGAAAATCATGATCGGGTCAAGGATAATATTCACCACCGCGCCCGTCACATTCTGGATCATCGGGATAACCATATTCCCCGTGCCCTGTATGATCTTCTCGCACGCAATGGAAACCATCGCAAACACCGAAAGCACCGTTACAATGTACCCGTACCGCACGCCCTGCTCATAAATCGCAGGCTGCCCGCTGGTAAACGCGCCGAAAAACGGCTTCATTATAAGAAAGCACACCAGCCCATACACAAGCCCCGAAATGACCGCCAGCACCAGCCCATGCCGCGCCGCCGCCGAGGCCGCATCCCGGTTGCCCGCGCCCAGCCGCCGCGCAATCAGCGAATTCACGCCGACCCCCGTGCCCACGCCCAGCGCAATAATCAGCGATTGGAGCGGGAAAGCCAACGACACCGCCGTCAACGCGTCCTGCGACAGCTTGGCAACATAAATACTGTCCACAATATTATATAACGCCTGGATCAGCATCGAAAACATCGCAGGCAGCGCCATGCCCGCAATCAGCTTGCTGACCCGCTCCGTCCCCATCTTATTTTCCTGCGGCTGCAAGATAATCTCCTCCTTCATTTTACCAAAAATCCTAGTGAAAATGGGCTGCCAACCGCTCCCCGCGGCTGACAGCCTGTACTGTGCTCTATTCTAGCGGAATTTTTTGGCGATTGCAACTATTTTCCGCCCCTTTTGTGAACTTTTGTCGCTTTGCGCAGGTTCCCCATCCCTGGGGCGGCTTTTCTTGTGGATTGTGCCCTGCACTGCGTCACCGCCGCAGCGCAGGCCCGCGCCCGGGCGCTTCCTCGCCCTCGCCGTCCAGCTGGCGCTCGGCCATGCCGTCCTCCGGGTCCGGTACTGCCAGCCCCTTTGCGCGCAGCGACTCCTTCACCTGCTCCGCACGCTTTTCCACCCGCGCTTCGTACTCAGCGGCTTCCTCCGCCTCCTCGTCCTCCCGCGTCAGCACAGTCTCTTTTGAATAAATAATCTGCTGCGCACCATACAGCCCGCCGTAGCCCGACAGCCGGTAGGTCACCGCACACACCAGCGCAAACAGCGGCAACCCGGCCCCGCCGAACAGCTCATACGCCAGCAGGATTGAAGCCAGCGGCGCATTGGTCACGGCACAGAACAGCCCGACCATCCCGAGCGCCGCCGCGAAGCCCGCCGGGAGCCCCAGCCATGCGCCCACCGTGCAGCCAAACGTCGCGCCGATGAAAAAGGTCGGGACGATCTCGCCGCCCTTGAAGCCCGCGCCCAGCGTCAGCGCCGTCATCAGCAGCTTGCACGCGAACGCCCACGGCAGCGCCTGCCCCGCAACCGCGCGGATGATACCGTCCATGCCCGCGCCGTTGTAATCGCGCGTACCGAGCAGCAGCGTCATGCCGATGACCAGCACCGCGCCCGCCGCGACCCGCAGGTACGGGTTCGGCAGCTTTTTCTCATACAAATGATGCACCGTGCGGAACACCACCGCCTCAAACCAGCCCAGCAGCCCGCACAGCACGCCCAGCACAACGCCAGCCGCAAGCGCCGCCCAGCCAGTCTCCGGCGCCTGCACCAGCCCGAAGCCGACCGGCCCGCAGCCCAGCCACGACGCAACCTGCTGCGCAACCAACGCCGCCGCCATGCACGGCGCAAGCGCCGCATAATGCATCGCGCCGACCGAAACGACCTCGAGCGCGAACACCGCCGACGCAAGCGGCGTACCAAACACCGCCGAAAAGCCCGCCGCCATGCCGCACATGGCCAGCACCCGCGCCTCCTTATCGGGCAGGCGCAGCTTACGCCCGAGGAAGCTTGCAATCGAGCTGCCCAGCTGGAGCGCCGCGCCCTCGCGGCCCGAGGAGCCGCCCGTCAGATGGGTCAGCGCGGTCGAAACGCTAATCAGCGGGAAGATCCGCAGCGGGATGGCCTCGTTTTCGCGCACCGCGAGCAGCACCGCGTTGGTGCCCCGGTCGCCGTACATCCCCGCAAACTGGTACAGCGCGACGATCAGCAGGCCCGCCAGCGGCAGCAGGAACAGCAGCCAGCCGTTTGCCAGCCGGATCGCCCGCGCATACTCGGTGAGATGATGGAAGCCCGCGCCCGCGAACGCGACGACCACCCCGACCGCACTGCCCAGCACCAGCCATCTCAAAAAATCCAGGTACGTGCGCCGCGCCCTGTGCAGCAGCGTATGTAATGTATCCATCAAACAGCCCCCCTTTCCCCCTAGTATAGCACGCCGAGCCCCAAAAAGGAATTGTGCATTTCAGAGAAAACTCCACCACCCCGCCCCTGCCGCAGCACGGTGGGAAGGGCCTCCCGCGCAGCAAAAAAGGGCGCCCGAAAGCGCCCTTTTGGAGAAAACTGCTTACTTGTTCTTGAGGTTGAACCACGCGTCGCGCCCCAGGTACTGCGCAACATCGCCCAGCTCTTCCTCGATGCGGAGCAGCTGGTTGTACTTCGCAACGCGGTCGGTGCGGCTCGGCGCGCCGGTCTTGATCTGGCCCGCATTGAGCGCAACCGCAAGGTCGGCAATGGTCGCGTCCTCAGTCTCGCCCGAACGGTGGGAGACAACCGCGGTGTAGCCCGCACGGTTTGCCATCTGGATCGCGTCGAGCGTCTCGGTCAGGGAGCCGATCTGGTTCACCTTGATCAGAATAGAGTTGGCAACGCCAAGATCAATGCCCTTCTTCAGACGGCTGACGTTGGTCACAAACAGGTCGTCGCCAACCAGCTGGATCTTGTCGCCGAGCGCCTTGGTAAGCATATCCCAGCCTTCCCAGTCTTCCTCAGCCATGCCGTCCTCAAGGGAGATGATCGGGTACTTCTCCGCGAAGCCCTTCCACATCTTAACAAGCTGCTGCTGGGTGAGCTTCTTGCCCGACTTGGGCTGGATATAGCACTTCTCTTCGTCGCTCCACCATTCGGAGGAAGCTGCGTCGATGGCAATCATGAAATCCTCGCCCGGCTTGTAGCCCGCTTCCTCGATCGCCTGGACGATTACCTTGAGCGCGTCCTCATCCTTCTTGAGATTGGGCGCATAGCCGCCTTCGTCGCCAACGCCGGCAGCCGGGGTGCCGTTCTCCTTGAGCGTCTTCTTCAGGGTGTGGAAGACCTCAGCGCAGCGGCGCAGCGCTTCCTTGAAGGAAGGAGCGGATACCGGCATGATCATGAATTCCTGGATCTCAACATTGTTGGTCGCATGCGCGCCGCCGTTGAGGATGTTCATCATCGGGACAGGCAGGGTCTTCGCATTGCAGCCGCCAATGTAATTATAAAGCGGCATGCCAAGCGCTTCCGCCGCAGCCTTCGCGCACGCGAGGGACACGCCAAGAATCGCATTCGCACCAAGATTGGTCTTGTTCGGGGTGCCGTCGAGAGCGATCATCGCCTTATCGATAGCCTGCTGGTCAAGCACGTTCATGCCGATGATCTCTTCCGCGATCTTATCATTGACCGCTGCGACCGCCTTCGTAACGCCCTTGCCCATGTAGCGGCCCTTGTCGTCGTCACGGAGCTCGCAGGCTTCAAAAATGCCCGTGGAAGCACCCGACGGGACAGCTGCGCGGCCCATGTACGCGCCAGTGTCGCCCTCTACATAAACATCTACCTCAACAGTGGGGTTGCCGCGCGAGTCCATGACCTCGCGGCCAATCACGTCGACGATCTCAATATAACCCTTCATTTGAAATGCATCTCCTTTTTTCATTTCTTTTCTATGGAAGCACGGGAAATTGCCCGTGATTTCCAACTACACTGTTTGTGTGTGGTGATCCCCGCCGCAGCGGTGGGTGGGATTCCAAAGGGGCTAGCCCCTTTGGCGCTGTCCGCGTAGGACGCCCGTCCGGCGAGGACGCCCATCCGGCGAGGATGGCCCGTCCGGCGAGGACGCCCGTCCGGCGAGGACAACGCCGCACGACCACCAGCGCCCTCAGCGGACAAGCAGCGAGCGCCCCGTCATCTCCGCAGGCTGCGGCAGCGCAAGCAGATCCAGCATCGTCGGCGCAAGATCGGCAAGCACACCGCCCTCCGCCAGCGCCTTTACGTCATCGCGCCCAACCAGCACCAGCGGGACAGGGTTCGTAGAATGCGCCGTGAACGGCGATACGCCGTCATCCTCAAGCATCTGGTCGGCGTTGCCGTGGTCAGCCGTGACCAGCGCGCACCCGCCCTGCGCCAAAAGCGCGTCCAGCACCCGACCCAGGCAGGTGTCAACCGCCTCGACCGCCTTTACCGCAGCGTCAAATACGCCCGTGTGCCCGACCATGTCGCAGTTCGCAAAGTTCAGGATCACTACATCATAGCGCCCGCTCTCAATGCGCTTTACCACCTCGTCGGTCACCTCATAGGCCGACATCTCCGGCTTGAGGTCATACGTCGCGACCGACGGGCTCTTGATCAGCGCCCGGTCCTCGTTCGCATATTCCTTCTCTACGCCGCCGTTAAAGAAAAACGTGACATGCGCGTACTTCTCAGTCTCCGCAATGCGCAGCTGGGTCAGCCCCTTGTCCGCAATATATTCGCCAAACGTGTTGGTCAGCGCCTCGGGCTTGAAGGCGACAAGCACCTTGGGCATCGTCGCGTCATACTGCGCCATGCAGATATAATCCACCTCAAGCGCGCCCTTCGGGCGGTGGAAGCCGTCAAAATCCGGGTCGACAATCGCGCGCGTGATCTCACGGGCACGATCAGGCCGGAAATTCGCGAAAATTACCGAGTCCGACGTCTGGATTTCCGCGCCGTCGGTCGTGATCACCGGCACGATAAACTCATCGGTCACGCCCTCGTCGTAAGACGCCTGGATCGCCGCGATCGGGTCGGGGTTGTGCTGCCCAACGCCGTTGACAATCGCATTATACGCGACCTCGAGCCGTTCCCAGCGCTTGTCGCGATCCATTGCGTAATAGCGCCCGCTGACCGTCGCGATACAGCCGATGCCGATCTCGTCGATCTTATCCTTGATTTTCTGCACAAAGGTGATGCCCGAAGTCGGGGGCGTGTCGCGCCCGTCCATAAAGCAGTGTACGCAGACCTTCCACAGGCCATTGCGCTTGGCGAGGTCAAGCAGCGCGCAGATGTGGTCGATATGCGAATGTACGCCGCCGTCCGACATCAGCCCAAAAATATGCAGCGTGGAATCGTTCCACTGGCAGTTTGTTACAGCGTTCATAAACGCTTCGTTTTCAAAGAAATCGCCATCCTGGATGGACTTGGTGATGCGGGTCAGTTCCTGATAGACGATACGCCCCGCGCCAATGTTCGTGTGCCCGACCTCAGAATTGCCCATCTGGCCTTCCGGGAGCCCAACGTCCATACCCGACGCGCCAATGCGGGTATTCGGGCAGGTTTTGAGCAGTTTGTCGATGTTCGGGGTCTTTGCTGCGGCGATGGCGTTGCCGGTGCTGTCAGCGCGGTAGCCGAAGCCGTCCATGATGACCAGTGCCAGCGGGCTTTTGCCGGAAGGAGCCTTGGCGGGTTCCGGCTTCGCGGGTTCTGCCTGCACGGGTTCTGCCTGCACGGCTTCCACCTTCGCTGCTTCCGCCTGCACGGCTTCCACCGTTTCAGCCTTTGCCTTCTTCGGCTTCTCTTCCTTCTTTGCGGCCTTCTTTGCCGCCGCTTTTTCTTCCTTTACCGCCTTTGCGGCTTTTTTCGTTTCCTTCTTTTCCTTCTCCGCCGCTGCGGAGGTCTCGCTCTTTTTCTTAGCCATAACGAATAACTTTTCTCCTTAAACCGGCAAAAGGGGGCGGCTGGGCTGACCCCTTTTGCCCTGATGCCCTGACCGGGCCCTTGTGGCAGGCGGGGGCCAATCCCCCGCCTGCCTGTTGTGTTGTTGTTGAACCTGCGGTGCATCTTTCAGCATGCCCAGCGGCACTGGAGCCGCCGCAGGCAGCACGCCTGGCAGACGCAGTGCAAGCCTAAAAGCCTATTCAGCTCTTTCGAAACGCCGCTTGGCGGGTTTCCAGAGCGAAACAAGCGCTTACTGGTTCGCCGCGTCCACGATTGCCGCGAAGTCGGCCGCCTTGAGGGAAGCGCCGCCGATCAGGCCGCCGTCCACGTCGGGCTGTGCGAGCAGCTCGGCGGCGTTCTTGGCGTTCATCGAGCCGCCGTACTGGACGGTGATTGCGCGGGCTGCGCGTGCGCCGTAGAGCTCGCGCAGGCAGTCGCGGATTGCCGAGCAGACCTCGCCGGCCTGTTCAGCGGTTGCGGTTTTGCCGGTGCCGATTGCCCAGATGGGCTCGTAAGCGATCACGACCTTCTTGATGTCCTCGGCGGCCACGTCGCGCAGGGCGATCTTGATCTGCTTACGGACAACTTCCATGGTGACGTCCTGTTCGCGCTCCTCAAGGGTTTCGCCGCAGCAGAGGATGGGGCGCAGGCCGGCGGCGAGGGCGACTTTGACTTTTTTATTGCAGCTGATATCGGTCTCGCCGAAATACTGGCGGCGTTCGGAGTGGCCGATGATGACGAACTTGACGCCCATTTCCTTCAGCATGTCGGCGGAAACCTCGCCGGTAAACGCGCCGGACTTCTCGAAGTGCATATTCTGCGCGCCGATGGCGATTTTAGAGCCGCGCGCAGCCTTCACGGCGTTCTGGATGTCGGTAAACGGCACGCAAAGCACCATTTCGCACCATTTGCATCTGCTGAGGGCGGGTTTCATCTCTTCGATGAGGGCTTTTGCTTCGGTCGGAGTCTTGTTCATTTTCCAGTTGCCTGCGATAATGGTCTTGCGATATCTGCGATTCATAATATACCCCTTTCGGAAATGACCGCTGATGCGGTTTTCTATGTAAATGTGCCGCTAACGCGGCCTATATCTTCCTGCAAACACGCGGCCTGCCGCCGCTATTCGCCTCCGCAGCGGGCGCCAGGGGACGCTGTCCCCTGGACCCCTGGCCCTACGCGGGCAGCGCCAGAGGGGCTAACCCCTCTGGACTCCCTTTCTCGCCTGCGGGCGGGACGAAGGACAAACAAATTGATTCAGTTCCCAAACCCAGTGCTTATTTATCCATCAGGCAGGCAATGCCCGGCAGCTCAAGCCCTTCGAGGAATTCCAGCGACGCGCCGCCGCCGGTAGAGATATGGGTCATGCGGCTTGCGAAGCCCAGCTTTTCCACTGCCGCTGCGCTGTCGCCGCCGCCAATGATCGAAACCGCGTTGGAAGCCGCGATTGCCTTTGCAACCGCCTTGGTGCCTACCGCGAACGCGTCAAACTCGAACACGCCCATCGGGCCGTTCCAGACCACGGTGCCCGCGTCCTTGAGGGACTCGGAAAACAGCTCGATGGTCTTCGGGCCGATGTCGAGGCCCATCATGTTGTCCGGCAGCTCGCCCGCTTCATAGACAACCGGCTCCGCGTCCGCCGCGAAGTGGTCGGCGCAGACGGTATCGATCGGGAGCAGCAGCTGCACGCCCTTTGCTTCGGCCTTTTCCAGCAGGCCCTTTGCAAGATCAAGCTTGTCGTCCTCGCAGAGCGAGGTGCCGATCTTCTTGCCCATCGCTTTCATGAAGGTGTAGCTCATGCCGCCGCCGATGATGATGGTATCGCACTTTTCGATCAGGTTATTGATAACGCCGATCTTATCGGAGACCTTTGCGCCGCCGAGGATTGCGACAAACGGGCGGGCCGGGTCAGCGAGCGCCTTGCCCATGATGGAGATTTCTTTGTTGATGAGGAAGCCGCATGCGGCGGGGAGGTAATCGGCAATGCCTGCGGTGGTTGCATGGGCGCGGTGGGCGGTGCCGAACGCGTCGTTTACGTAGACCTCTGCCAAGCCGGCAAGCTCCTTCGCGAATGCGGGGTCGTTCTTTTCCTCTTCCTTGTGGAAGCGGACGTTCTCCAGCAGCATCACCTCGCCCGGCTTGAGGGCTGCGGCCAGCGACTTTGCGGATTCGCCGACTACGTCGTCAGCCAGCTTGACTTCCTGCCCGAGCAGCTCGGTCAGGCGCTCAGCGACCGGCTTGAGGGAATACTTCGGGTTGACCTGGCCCTTCGGGCGGCCCAGGTGCGAGCAGAGGATTACTGCGGCCTTCTGCGCCAGCAGGTACTTGATGGTTTGCAGGGAGGCAACAATACGCTTGTCGTCGGTGATCCGGCCCGTGTCGTCCTGCGGAACGTTGAAATCGCACCGGACGATGACCTTTTTCCCGGCGACCTCGATGTCTTCAACGCTCTTCTTGTTGTACTGCATAATCATTCTCCTTTATAAATAATTTCCTGTCATTATGAATGGATGCTGTTCCTGTGGGATACCCAGTTCGGCATTTTTCTGCCCCCTCTTCAAGAATCCCACTCCAACATAGAATTATACTTTGTTTTCACGCGTCTTTCAAGAGAAAAAAGGAAATTTTTTGTGAAAAAGCCGTCGGTTCCCGGATTTTTTTCGCCATGTTTTGGCGTTTTGCAGTATTTCCGGCCTGGTTCCTGGCAGTTTTTTGGAAGTTCATCCCTCGCGCGGCTCGCCGTAGTACATCACCGCCAGCGCTTCCGGCCCGGTGTTTGTAATTACCGACACGCCAATCGGCCAGCGTTCGACCTTGCGGAAGCCCAGGCCATACAGCCCGCGTTCAAGCTCTGAAAGCTTGTCCTCCGGCACCGCGCCATGCAGAAGCCCTGCTGTCTGGCGCTCGATACAGGCTGCGTGCGACTGGACGAAATCGAGCATTTTGGGGATCAGGTTCTTCTCGCCGCGCACCTTGCCGCAGACATCAACTGTGCCTGCGCACACGTGGCTGATGGGCTTGAGCCCGAGCGCTTCGCCGACGAACGCCGCGCCTCCGGAAATACGCCCCGACTTCTTCAAATGCCGCAGCGTGTACACGCCGAGTACCGCTTCCGAACGGCTGACCCGCGAGCGCACGACCCCAAGGATCGCGTCGAAGGAATCGCCTTGGCTGCGCAGCCGCGCGGCTTTGAGCAGGATGCGCCCGTAAATCATCGTGTAGGTTTCTGAATCGACGACTTCAATGCGCATGGCGTCGCCGTATTCCTCATAGAAGAGGTCGCGGGCAATCAGGCAGGACTGGTAGCCGCCCGAGCCCTTTGCGCTCATGGTCATGCCGAGCACGTGGGTGCAGCCGCGCGCATGTGCGCCGCGGTAGCATTCGAGTACCTGCGCGGGGGTAATCTGGCTGGTCTGTGGGATATCCTGCGACTCCTTGAGCAGTTTCCAATACTGTTCCGGCGTGGTATCGTAATATTCCCGGAAGGGCGCCCCTCATGGGTGATGTGTACCGGGATAATCTCGATCCCATTGCTTTTCACCAGTTCCTCTGGGATATCGCATGCGGAGTCGCTGAAAATATGGATTTTTTCCATCCTTTGAAAATTCCTTCCTCTCGTATTCTCCAAAGAAGCCCAAAATGCCGCTGAAAAAGGCCGGGCTGAGCAGCTTGCCGGGCTCCCCGTTTCCGGGAAGGGCGGCGCAGCCCGCGTTGCGGCGGTGGTGGAGGTGGGGGTGGG
>QXXE01000410.1 GCA_009911355.1 Clostridiaceae bacterium
CTGCGTATCTCCTTGAGTCCCTCTCTCCCTACTTTCCTCAAGTCTATATATTCCATACAACCTATTATACCATAGTTACTCCGCTTTTCCTAGTTTTTTTCTCGAAAGTAATATATCACACTTTTATTGACGACACCATCTAGTACTCCATCCGGCCAGAAATCGAACTCGTTCTTGGGCGGGATTTCCGCATGGCTACGTTATCGTCCTTGACGGGCATCAGCCCGCCTGTGTCCTCTGCCTTGCCCTGCGAAAATCCCGCTCCAAGCCTAGAGCAATCAGCGAAAAACTATTCACAAACAGCGGGAAGAAGAGGCATAATGAGTTCGAGGTGAAAAAGATGTTAAGCATTGAAACCCGTGAACGGCTTGTGAGGGGATATGAACGAACCCATGACGCCAAGATGATAGCACAGGCATATGGGGTTAGCGAACGTGAAGTGTACAAACTGGCTGCGCAAATGCGGGAGACCGGGAGTGTGGAACCGCGGACAGGCAACTGCGGACGCAAACCGAAACTGTCAGAGGAAGA
>QXXE01000411.1 GCA_009911355.1 Clostridiaceae bacterium
ATTACTAAGCGTTATTGTGAGCGCATGCTCATCAACGGTTCCGGCGGGGATCGAACCCGCGATCTCTTGCGTGACAGGCAAGCGTGGTAACCACTTCACTACGAAACCAAGACGCACCCGAAGGTGCAAACTCCCAAAACTTTTTACCAACATAATTATTATACCAAACTATGGATAATTTGTCAAGGTTTTTTACTAAAATAACAAAATTATTTTGAGGTATCTTTAATAATTGAACAAAGATGTGCATTTGCGTAATCCAGCTTAAACCGAATATCTATTACGGCCTCGTCAGAGACCTCCAACACACCTTGTGCAATAAGGTTTGACAACTCTTCTTTAAATACCGCAATCAAAGGTTGGTATTTTTCAGCCTGACGTGCAATAAACTGGTCATCTGGTGAGTGCCAAAGCCCTACCGCATTATCAACAAAATCTGAGAGTTTTACTAAATAAACACCTGGATTATTGTGGATAGCTTTTGTCACATGCTTGCGGTAAGCGACTGCTTTTTCGTCAGGATCTTTTG
>QXXE01000412.1 GCA_009911355.1 Clostridiaceae bacterium
CCTCCGTTCAGAAGGCGTGAATTGTCGCGTTCAGCCATAGCCTTAACAACCTCCTTCCATAATAGCCCCTGCGTTTTCTGCGTAGATTGATGGTTATTACTTGTTTTAATCCATCATACCATATGGAAAGCAGTCATGTCAACGGGATGAAAAACGATGAACTGACGGCAGCCGACTCCATTTTGAATTTTTGCGCAAAAAGAGAAAAACCCGTGTTTCCACGAGTCTTTCCCTTTGGATTGAGATTAGAATTTCAGCTTTTCGTTGAGTTTCGCGATTTGATCCTCTACCTCTTCCTGAGCTTCGGCGTTCCCGGCTTTCGTCACCAGTTTAAGAATTCTCCGCAAGTCCGCTAACTGGTCCAGCAGGATACCCTTATACTGTTCATTCGTCATACCCATTTCCTCACCTCCGTTCAGAAGGCGTGAATTGTCGCGTTCAGCCATAGCTTAAACAACCTCCTTCCATAATAGCCCCTGCGTTTTTAGCGCATGGTCGATGGTTACTACTTCTCTTATTTCATCATACC
>QXXE01000413.1 GCA_009911355.1 Clostridiaceae bacterium
TCTTTTCAATCAAAGATATAGGTTGTTCAGCATATTCTCTTTCGTAGCCGTTTAAGCCAACTGGATATTTTTTCATAGATAGTCTTCTTTCTTTATTTTATTTGAGGCACAGTCACATGCTCGACTTGCAAGCAACTATGTTAACGCGTGAAGAGGCTAAGCGTAGCGAAGCCTCGCCCCGCAGGGGCATTCATTAAGTTAACTTAGCGCTTGCTTTAGCATGCAAGACGGCTCACAGCAACGCTTCCAGCGCCTCGATGTCAGAGAGGATGTCCTCAAGCGGACGCTTAGGTGACGCTTTTTCGTAAGACAACGCTTCAAGGCGTACCTTTATTTCGTTGTCGGCTTTTTCGGCTTGAGCTTCTGCGCGCGTCCAAAGCTTGTTTTCGCAGTCCACACAGACCGCATCACAGCAACGGCTAGACGCGGCAGCGTCCCAGCTTTTGCTGTCAAGGTCGATTTCTTTTGAACAATACATACAGTTCACAAGTTTAGCCATGTTGATCCCTCTTTCTTTTTATAGGAGCA
>QXXE01000414.1 GCA_009911355.1 Clostridiaceae bacterium
AACAGTGTGTGGAAGCTAAATTATTGGATACCTCCGAAGTATTTATTGATGGTACTCACGTTAAAGCCCATGCCAATAATAAGAAATATGAAAGTAAAGAAATTATTGAAGAAACACTTTTCTATGTAAAGTCTCTTCAAAAAGAAGTGGAAATAGATAGAGAAAAAAGACTAAAAAAGCCATTAAAAAGAAGAAAGGAAAGTGAAAACCAAATAAAGTATAAAAAAGTTAGTAAAACTGATGATGAAAGTGGTTGGTTCCATAAAGGAGAACATAAACAGGTCTTTGCTTATGCCACACAAGTGGCATGTGATAAGAACGGTTGGGTTCTAGGCTATACAACTCATTCTGGTAATCAACATGATAGTCGTACGTTTATCGATATCTACAATAAATTACAAAGTCACTTTAGCTTAGATAAATTAGTAATGGATGCTGGATACAAAACCCCAGGCATTGCTCATTTATTATTTCAAAATAATTTGACACCTGTTTTTCCATATAAAAGACCGATGACCAAAAAAGGAT
>QXXE01000415.1 GCA_009911355.1 Clostridiaceae bacterium
CTCGATGAGTCTTTTTTGGATAAAATTGTCTGTTCTGCTTTCTGTTCATGATTTGTTTACTCATTCAAATACCCTGGTCATGATGCGGGTCAGGCTTGACAATCCGTCCGCAGAGCGCTATAATTAGAATGCGCCGCTATGGTGGAATTGGTAGACACAAGGGACTTAAAATCCCTCGGTAGCGATACCGTGCCGGTTCGACCCCGGCTAGCGGCACCATTCCCCCTGCATTTCTCTGGAAATGCAGGGGATTCTTATTTTTCAGCCGCATGACAGACCTTTTACCCGCACCAGCCATTCCTAACGGGCATACCGTTGCAGGCGGCGCGGCAACGCCTTACAGGATTTGCTTTTCATGCCCTGCGGGCTGCAACCAGCACAAAAAGGACGGTATAGCCGAAGCCATACCGTCCAATCCGGCTATATTTCGTTTGAATCGCCGCGGTTTTGCTGATGTGTGATAAAGAAGTAGTAGAAGTGTAAAAAATTTTGCCGTTCCTATCCGGCGTTTGCGCATTGCGC
>QXXE01000416.1 GCA_009911355.1 Clostridiaceae bacterium
CGATGAGTCTTTTTTGGATAAAATTGTCTGTTCTGCTTTCTGTTCATGATTTGTTTACTCATTCAAATACCCTGATTTTCTTCGGCAAGGCTTGACAAGAACGGATGTTTGGATTATAATGAATCTATATTTGAACTGAATATCTGGTGTCTATATAATACACATATTTCATTTGGCAGATACATAACCGACTGCGGGATTGCTCCGTGGGCGGTTTTTGTATCTGCTTTTTCCTTTCTCATACATAACCAAAAATCCAGAAACAGAAAGGTGGCGAAAACGACAACTGAATGACCGCCCGAACAGCTAAACCGCCATGACCTCCCTCAAGGGAGCGAGCGCCCCTCATGGGGACGACACAGCGCCGAGCAGGGTTGCCTGCCAGGAACTGCTTCGGGGAAACGGCTTCCCATATCAGAAATTTCTGTTTTTGAGTTTCGATGATATGAGAAAGGACACCATGACGAAAAACAACGACAATCAGAACTGCCAGTATATGACCCGGCGTATCGGTTCC
>QXXE01000417.1 GCA_009911355.1 Clostridiaceae bacterium
AGACAAGCTCATTTGTTTATCCATATTTATATTATATCACATTTTTGCGGATTTCGCATTATGCGGTATTGCCTTAAAAATAATGTAATTGTCTTGGATGGGGATGTTCCTCAAAAGCGAGAGTATCGGTCTAAAGCACAGACGATTCGAGATGCAAGAAACTTTATCTTTCTTCCACTTGTGATAGAAGAAGGGGTATTCAGACTACTCAAAGACCATGGAGCTTTTTCAAGATTTCAAGAATCGTTTTCACGGGTTCCAGGTTTTACCTACGATGTGTGTTTCAACAGTTGGCCGCTTGAAGCAGATAGATATAATACCGATGATTTTAAGCATTGGTACGCTCAATCTGAAAATGCATTGGGAGATCAAACAGTTTTGTTTGCTTTTTGGTGCAGTGAGTATCACGATGAAGTAGCGGCATTTGTCGAAAACTTTATTAGATGGTGTCGTCAATAAAAGTGTGATATAATAGTCCGCAAAGGTAGAGGAGGTCAGAAAAATGGCAGGAGAACAG
>QXXE01000044.1 GCA_009911355.1 Clostridiaceae bacterium
GCGCCTGCGCGGCGGGCGGCAGGGCTCTGCCCTGCACCCGCTGGGGCTTTCGCCCCAGACCCCGAGATGCTGACGCACCTCTGTCTCGCCTGCGGGCGGGACGGGGGATTTCGGGTTTTTGTGTTTTGATGCGCGCAGTAGATCAGCCCGCCATGATGGCAGCGGGCTGATCGGCTTACTTCGGCGCCCAGGTGCAGCACCGCTTACCGCTCTCCCGCCCAAAACCCACTGACAGAACGTCGTCAGCGGGTTTTAGGCTCCCCTTCACTGCATCCGCACGCCCCTCAATACCTCTAGTACCTCGATTACCCCAGCAACCCAGCTTAGAAAAGGAGGCCAGACATGAAGCCATTCGCCCTTCCCGCAAAGCGCTTCCGCGCAATGCCCCTCAAAGAGAAGGCACGGTCGTTCAGCCTGGCTTCTTTTTGTGTGCTGTTTATCTTTTTTATCTGCTGCACTGCGGCGCTTGCTTACTATAATTTCAGTTTTAAACGCCTTTTTGACGCAAGCTACCTGCAAAGCGACGCAATGGGCCGCATGAGCGACCTCAGCCGCGCAATTGCCGCCTATGAAAGCGCTCCCAACACCGAATCCCGCCAGCAGATCGAAAGCTGTTTCCAAAACGGCTGGGAACTCTTCAACCGCTTCCCCGACGACCCCCGCCAGCAAAGCGAGGAGCTCCGGATGCTCAAAACTGCGATTCTCCGTACCTACGCGACCTACGAGAAAAGTGTACAGGAGCTGTTCCGGCTTGGCAGCTACAGGCTTCATACGACCGATTATTATTTGCAGTATTATGAGACGGTCGAGATCGGGGATTATATTGACACCTATCTCGAACAGATGCTTCAGGAAAACCTTCGCGAAGGCCAGGCCCTCTACCGCACCCAAAGCCGCATCCTCCATATTGCCCCCCTGATTCTCGCGGCGCTGCTCCTGCTTTCTGCTTTCGTGCTTCTGCACGTGCAGCGCTGGTTTTCCGCCCACCTCCTCTCCCCGATCCTTTCCCTCGCCGAAGCCGCCCGCACCCTCGCGGCAAACCAGATGGATATTCCCGACGTGCCGGTTTGCGGCAGCGACGACGAGATCGGCGACCTCACCCGCACCTTTAACCGCATGAAGGACGACTGCCGCAGCCTGCTTACCGCGCAGCAGGAGAAGGAAGAGCTCACCCGTGAGCTCTACGAAGAACGCCTGAGCCATATTGCCGCCGAAAACCAGCTTTCCGCTGCCCAGCTTGCCATGCTCAAGCAGCAGATCAACCCCCATTTCCTGTTTAACACCCTGACCCTCATTTCGCAGACCGCCCAGCAGGAAAACGCCGGCGAAACCGGCCGGCTTATCCAGCAGCTTTCCATCCTCCTCCGGCACAACCTTTACGACCGCCAGGATCGCGTAACCATCCGCCAGGAATTGGAGACGCTTTATAGTTATATGTATATCCAGGAGTCGCGCTTCCTTGATCGCGTTGCCTTCTGGGTCGACTGCCAGGTGCCCCCCGAGGATTACTGCATTCCTACCTTTACCTTGCAGCCGCTGGTCGAGAATGCCGTTTCCCACGGCGTAGCCCCGCGCGAAGCGGGCGGCGTCATCCGCATTAAGATTGCCCTGCGCGGCGCGCTGCTGCGCATCAACGTCACAGACAACGGCGTAGGCATGGACAAGGCTGTGCGCGGGCGGCTCAACCGCCTTGAGGACGTGCCCGCCGGCCAGAACAACGGCATCGGCGTCGTCAACGTCGCGCGGCGGCTCGAACTACTCTGCCCCGGAAGCCGCTTCCATGTCGCCAGCTGGCCGGGGCTCGGCACCTGCATCCGCATCGAACTGCCCCTCAGCTGGGCCAAAAGACAGCCAGAAGGAAAGGGGGACTCCCCGTCATGAGCTATTACATCCTCGTCGCGGAGGACGAGACCGTCACCCGCAACGCCATCGCTGAAAACCTGCGCTCCATCCTGCCCGACGCACGCCTCCTCCTCGCGGAGAACGGCCTGCGCGCCGTCGAGCAGGCGCGGGCCCTGCCGCGGCTTGATATCGCCTTTATGGATCTCAAAATGCCGCTCATGGACGGCATCGAAGCCGCCCGCGAGCTGCGCACCCAATGGGAAAACTGCCAGATCATTTTCCTGACCGCCTACAGCGGCTTCGATTCCATGCGCGAAGCCCTCGCCCTCGGCGCAGCCGACTACCTGCTCAAGCCGTTCAGCCAGACCGGCCTGGTCGCCGCCGTCCAGAAAGCGGCGGGGCGGCTTAAGCTGCTCGAGCAGACCCGCGAACAGCTGACCCGCGCCCAGGCCGAACGCGAACGCCTGAGCGAGCTGGTCGACGAACGCACGCTGCTCGATGTTGCCAGCGGTGCGCTCGACATTGACAGCGAGGAAGCCCTCGCAGGCAGCGCCGCCAGCGGCGCGTTCGCCGTTGTGCGCTGCCCCGCCGGGTTTTCCCCCCAGCGCGCATCCGGGCTCCTGCGCGGCGCACCCTGGGAAGCGCGCCTGCGCGTCCTTGTACGCGTGCGGGCCGAATATATTTTCCTGCTTGTATTCTCCTCCCTCGAAGAGGACGTTTCCGCCGCTGTCCATGAACGTCTCGGCGCGCTCTGCGGTAAAATCCGCCGTTTGATGCACGCCAGCCTTTCCGCTGCCGTCAGCGACACCTTCCACAGTATCCACAGCGCGGCGGACGCATGCTTCCGCTGCTATGCCGCCCTGCCCGCCCCCGGCGGTTCCGCCGCCGTGCGCTGGCTGCGTGAAAACGGCGCGGAGGCCTACGCGTTCGGCAGCCCCCCCGCCTTCCGGCTGGACGCGGATGGCGTGGAAACCCTGTTTGCCTATTTTGCACTCCAGCGCTTCAGCCTGCCGGTATGCCAGCGCCACCTGCTCGCCCGCATGGAGGAATCCATCGGCAGCCTGACCCCGCAGGCGCGCGCGCTGGTCACCGCCTGCGAGGATCTCCCGTCGCTCGCCGAAACGGCGCGGGAGCTGTGCGCCGCGCTCTGCCAGCCGCTGGACGCCCCGCAGGACGCGCCCGAGCCGCCCGCCGACGGCACCGAAGCCCGTATCAAAGATTACCTGCTTGCCCACTACGCCGAGGAAATCACGCTGGAGGATATCTCGGCGGCGCTCGGCTATTCCCGCACCTATTTCAGCAAGCTGTTCAAGCGGCTGTTTGGCAAGAATTTCGTGGCCTACCTGACCGACCTGCGCATTGAAGAGGCCAAGCGGCTGCTGAAAAACGGCCCGTTTGGCATCCGGGAGGTCGCGTCAAGGACCGGCTTCCGGGACGGCGCATATTTTTCCAGCACCTTCCGCCGCCTGACCGGCCAAACGCCCAGCGAATATCAGGAATCGGTGAGGAAGAAACGATGAAACCGAAATGCTTCCCCCAGCGCAGGGCGGGCTTCCTCCCCACAACGCGGCGCGCCGCACTGCTGTACAAACACCGCCGCCAACCGGAATGGAACATAGAACCGGGGCTATCGTCCCTGCTCACCACGAACGGCGGAACACCGCCGGTGCGCCCACAGCGGAATGCACACCCTGACTGCCGGGAGGTGGGATGATGAAACGAAAATGGATGCTGGCAGGCGCGGCGATGCTTCTGGCCGCGGCGCTGGCGGCGGGGCTGCTTGGCAGCCGTGCCGCGCCCGCCCCCGGCTATCTGCTGCGCTACGCGGAAAACCAGCCCGACGACTACCCCACCACCCAGAGTGCCTACTATTTCGCCGACCTGGTCAGCGAGCGCACCGGCGGCGACGTCAAAATCACCGTCTATGCCAACGGGACGCTGGGCGACGAAAGCTCGGTCATCCGGCAGGTGCAGTTTGGCGGCATCGACCTTGCGCGGGTGTCCATCGCGCAGCTGGTGGTACACGCGGAGATCATGTCGGTGCTGACCATGCCCTACCTGTACCGCGACAACGCGCATATGTGGTCGGTGCTGGAGGGCAGCACCGGCGACCGCTTCCTCGCGGAAATTGCGCCAGCCGGGCTGATCGGCCTGTCCTGGTATGACGCAGGCGAGCGCCATTTTTACACCCGCACGCCGATCACGGGCCTTGACGACCTGCGCGGCATGACCATCCGCGTCCAGGAAGCCGACTACATGTCCGATATGGTGCGCGCACTGGGCGCGCTGCCCCGCTCCATCCCCTACAGCGAGGTCTATTCCAGCCTGTCGACCGGCGCGGTGGACGGCGCGGAAAACAACTGGCCCAGCTACGAGGCCACCCAGCATTACCGGGCTGCACCCTATATGCTGCTGGACGGGCATGTCCGCATCCCGGAAATGCAGATCCTGTCTGCCGAAACCGCGGCGGCACTGCCGGATGAATACGTGGAAATCATACGCGAGTGCGCGCGGGAATCGGCGCTGTACGAGCGGCAGCTCTGGGCCGAACGCGAGCAGGAATCCCGGCAGAAATGCCTGTCGCGCGGCGTTACGGAAACCGTGCTGAGCGACGCGGAGCGCGAACGGTTCCGGGCCGCATGCCAGCCGATCTACGAAAAATACGCCGCCGATTACCTTGACCTGATCGCCGAAATACAGGCAAGCGGCGAGTAAGGACCGGCCTTGTTCCCAAATCGCCTGCACACCCACCGCAGGTCTTTTCCTTCCGTGCTGTGCCGGTTGCCAGCAGAAATCCCGGCGGATTTCAAAAAAACGGTACAGCAGCACAGAAAAACTGCCGGCGAACTGCGTGCGGGCAATTCCGGGGCAGGCTCCAAGCACGGTTGCTGCGGCAAAACGGGTTGAAGGACGCTGCGCTTTATGGTAGAATCATATAGAAAGCCAGATCTGGCAGGAGGGATTACAACCATGACCGGGGCTATTTTTGATTTCAATGGCACAATGTTTTTTGACGAAGCCTTTCAGGAACGCTCCTGGCGGGAGTTCCTTGGGCAAAAAACCGGGCGGGATGTTACAGACGCAGAATTTCAGGAATATATTCACGGAAGGAACGCGGACGTTTCGCTGCCATATTTTTTGCAGAGGAGCCTTTCCCGGCAGGAAATTGAGGATTTAGAAGAGGAAAAAGAGGTCATTTATCGAGACTTATGCCTGAAAAGCGCGGATTTTCGGCTGGCCGACGGACTGCCCCTGTTCCTTGACCGCTTGAAACAGCTTGATTTCCCCATCACGATCGCTACCGCGTCGGGCTGGAACAACGTGCAGTTTTTCTTTGACCATCTTGGGCTTGACCGGTGGTTCAACCTTCAAAATGTCGTATACAATGATGGGACGATCCCCGGAAAGCCGGAGCCCGACCTGTATCTGTTGGCTGCGGAGCGGCTGGGGGTGGACATCCACGGCTGCGCTGTGTTTGAGGACGCGCAGTCGGGCATTGAAGCCGCCAAGCGGGCGGGGGCGGGAAAAATCATCCAGGCCGCATCCATGAAGCAGCCGCATATCAACCGGGACGCTGACCGGGTAATCCGGGATTATTGCGACGTAGACGGGCTGCTTGCCGAGCTTGGCCTGGGGCCGTCGCCCGGAGACCCTACAAACGCCTAGGGAAACGCTGTCCAGAGGAGGACAAAAACATGCAAAATTCCTACAAAATTGACGTAATCATGGATGGGACAGTTTTCCGTGATTTCCTGCTGTTTGACTCGTTCAAATACCGAAAATTATGGAAAAGGCCGCTGTTTTTCGCGGTGATGTTTGTGATTTTTTCCCTGCTGTGCTTTGCGATGCAGGGAATCCGAGAGCAGGCGGCGCTGCTGGGGACGGTGCTGCTGGTGATCGGGCTTGGACTGCCGCTCATCTACTTCATGATGTTTTTCCGGACGGTCGCGGATCAGGTAAAGCGGCTGAAGCTTGACAAGCCGCGGCTGTTTTACACCATCCTGCTGACCGACGCAGAAGACGGCATTATCATGAGTGCGCGGAACGCAGAGGACCGCCGTTTCCGCTGGGCGGACGCAGAACGGGCCTACCGGTCGGGCGACGTAGTCTACCTTTACGTATTGCAGGGGAGCGCGGTAGTGCTGCCCTTCAAGGACGTTAAGGGCGGCGGCGACGCGCTTTGGAAATACCTCGGGGAAAGGCTTGGCGAGGGGAAGCTGACCACCTGCTGACGCATATGCGGGCGCTTTGCATGTAACCAACCTGCACGCCCGCCCCGCCAGACAGCGGACGCACACCCTTCTTCCCGCACAAAGCATTCCCCCTGCTTAACCCCACTCCGCCATCAAACATACCCCGGCATGCACGCCGCAGCTGCCTTTACGCACGAGGAGCGCCCCATCCCCGCTGGCGTCGTTCTGCCAGCGGGGATGGGGCGAGCGCGCTGTAAATGGGACACCACCCATCACAAAACCTTCCTCAGCCAGCCCGCCGCCGTTCTGGCGGGCTGGCCACTGCGCAAAAAGGACAGGCCACGCCCCCGTCCCGCCCGCAGGCGAAGAAGAGATGCGAAGCATCTCGGGGTCTGGGGCGAAAGCCCCAGCGGGTGCAGGGCAGAGCCCTGCCGCCAGCCGCGCAGGCTGCCCGCCCGGCGAGGGCGCGGGGTGCAGGGGCAAGGCCCCGCCGCCAGCCGCGCAGGCTGCCCGCCCGGCGAGGGCGCGGGGTGCAGGGGCAAGGCCCCGCCGCCAGCCGCGCAGGCTGCCCGCCCGGCGAGGGCGCGGGATGCAGGGGCAAGGCCCCGCCGCCAGCCGCGCAGGCTGCCCGCCCGGCGAGGGCGCAGAGTGCAGGGGCAAGGCCCCGCCGCGGTTTTGTGAAATTGCTAAAAGGAAGTCCTATTGCGGATAGCAGAATCGGGCGATTCTCCAAAATATCTGAAAAGCGTGAAAAAATCCTGCACAACCGTCCTGTTTTGTAGTATAATTTTCTCGTTCGGGTAGCGCCCTACCGCGCAGCCCCGAAGAAAGCTTCATCTATTTGAGGAGGATCATTATGAAAAAGCTTCTTGCTATGCTGCTCGCGTGCCTGATGGTACTCAGCCTCGCGGCGTGCGGCGGCAACGATTCCGGCTCCGGGGACGACGCAAACACCCCCGCAGCGGACAACAACACCCCTGCTTCTGACGACGGCGCTTCCGGCGAAGCCGGCGGCACCTTCAAGATCGGCGGCCACGGCCCGCTGACCGGCGGCGCAGCCATCTACGGCAACGCAGCCAAGAACGGCGCCCAGATCGCAGTGGACGAGATCAACGCCGAGGGCGGCGCTGTGCAGTTCGAACTCAACTACGAGGACGACGAGCACGACCCCGAGAAGGCTGAAAACGCCTACAACGCCCTGAAGGACTGGGGGATGCAGCTTTCGCTGAGCGGCGTTACCTCCAAACCCGCCGAGGCGACCTCGACCAGCCACAACGACGACCGCATCTTCGCGCTGACCCCGTCCGCGTCCTCGACCGCTGTTGTCGAAGGCAAGGACAACGTCTACCAGATGTGCTTCATGGACCCGAACCAGGGCACCGCGTCGGCTGACTACATCTTCGACCAGAAGCTCGGCACCAAGGTTGCCGTCATCTACCAGAACGACGAGGTTTACTCCAGCGGCATTTACGAGCGCTTCGCGGCGCGCGCCGAGGAGGTCGGCCTTGAGATCGTTTCCGCAACCACCTTCACCGCCGCAAGCATGACCGACTTCTCGGTGCAGCTGGGCGAGGCGAAGAACGCGGGCGCTGACCTGCTGTACCTGCCGATCTACTATACCCCGGCTTCGCTGATCCTGACCCAGGCAAAGGGCATGGGCTACGAGCCGAAGATCTTCGGCGTAGACGGCATGGACGGCATCCTGACCGTAAAAGGCTTTGACACCTCCCTCGCGGAAGGCGTTATGCTGCTGACCCCGTTCAACGCGGACGCGGAGGACGAGCGCACACAGAAGTTTGTCTCCACCTACAAGGAGCAGTTCGGCGAGGTCCCGAACCAGTTCGCGGCTGACGCATACGACTGCGTCTACGCGTTCAAGCAGGCGATCGAGGAGACCGGCGCAACCGCCGACATGTCCGCCGAGGATCTCTGCGGTAAGATGATCGAGGCGTTCACCTCGATGACCTTTAACGGCCTGACCGGCGAAGGCATGACCTGGACCGACGGCGCGGTTTCCAAGAGCCCGAAGGGCATGGTCATTGAAAACGGCGCTTACGTCGGCATGGACTGACTGACGCATCGCTTCGCTCGCGTCTCGTTCAAAACCTGCGGGTTTTGAACGAATTGGGGGAATTAGGAAGATTTGATTCCGCCGATGCGCCCCGAGGGGCGCACGACGGTTCGGCCTGCGCTCCATGCATCGCGCGGTGCGCGATACACTGCGCTGCGGCGCAAGGTGTCAAAACCCACGTACATGCCGCGGGTTTTGACCGCCGCTGCGCGGCGATTCAGAAACGCGCTGACGCGCGGGGCGCTGTCCTTCAATATCCGTTTTTTCGCAAAACACCCAAAGGAGGGCGCGTTTGGATACGCCCTCCTTTGCCCCTATCTTGAAACCCTTTCAGCGCTATGCATTTTTGCTGAAAACTGCGTTTTTTAACCTTTTTATGGGCGAAACAGCGCGGATAAGGCTGCTGCCTTGTCCCGCCGGCGCCCGGTGCAAGCAACCCCTTATGGGGCGGGACGACGGCTTTGAAGCCGTTCACAGAGCCGCCGCCCCACCCCACAAGAAGAAAAGAGACAGTCTGCCGCCCACACAGCCCCCGTCCCGCCCGCAGGCGGAGAAGGGATTCCAAAGGGGCTAGCCCCTTTGGCGCCCGCCGCGCAGGCGCACCGTCCGTGCAGGACCGGGGTCCAGGGGCAGCGCCCCTGGCGGCAGGAAGAAAGAAATTTGGAATGAGGTGTAACCCAAAATATGGCATTTTTAAACAACCTGATCAGCGGTATCAGCCTGGGCAGCGTCTACGCCATCATTGCGCTCGGCTACACAATGGTCTACGGCATCGCTAAAATGCTGAACTTCGCCCACGGCGACGTCATCATGATCGGCGCATATGTCAGCTTCTGCGCAACCAGCTACATGGGGCTGTCCCCCCTGCTGTCCGTCGTGTTCGCCGCCGCCGTCTGCACCGCGCTCGGCGTGGTCATCGAACGGCTCGCCTACAAGCCCCTGCGCGAAGCCGCTTCGCTCGCCGTACTCATCACCGCCATCGGCGTTTCCTACTTCCTTCAAAACGCCGCGCTGCTGCTGTGGACGGCAAACCCCAAAAGCTTCTCCTCGGTCGTCGGCAACGGCTCCGTCAGCCTGTTTGACGGCGGGCTGAGCATCTCCCATGTCACCCTCGCAACGGTCGCCGCCTGCGTCATCATCATGGTCGCCCTGACCCTCTTCACTGGCAAAACCAAGATGGGCACCGCCATGCGCGCCGTTTCCGAGGACAAAGGCGCAGCCCAGCTGATGGGCATCAACGTCAATACGACCATCTCTGTCACTTTTGCGATCGGCTCCGCGCTCGCGGCGGTCGCGGGCGTGCTGCTCTGCTCCGCTTACCCGCTGCTCGTCCCAACCACCGGCTCCATGCCCGGCATCAAGGCGTTCACCGCGGCGGTGTTCGGCGGCATCGGCTCCATCCCCGGCGCGCTGCTCGGCGGGCTGATGCTCGGCATCATCGAGATCATGAGCCGCGCGTACATCTCCATGCAGCTTTCCGACGCGATCGTCTTCGCGGTGCTGATCGTCGTGCTCCTGGTCAAGCCCGACGGCCTGCTCGGCAAGCGCAGGAACGAGAAAGTCTGAGGTGGGTGCTATGAAAAAACTGTTTTCCCCCGCGCGGCGGGACTATGCCATTTCCCTTGGCATCGTGCTCCTCGCCTACCTTGCCGTACAGGGCATGCTCCTGACCGGCAATATCACCAACTCCTTTAAGGGCCAGCTGGTGCCGATCTGCGCATACATCGTCATGGCGGTCTCGCTCAACCTGACCGTCGGCGTACTGGGCGAGCTGTCGCTCGGCCATGCGGGCTTTATGTCGGTCGGCGCGTTCACCGGCATCGTGGTTTCCACAACCCTTGCCGACCTCATCCCGTTCGCGCCGCTCCGCCTTGCCGTCGCAATGCTGTTCGGCGGGCTGTTCGCCGGGGTCGCAGGCGTGATCGTCGGCGTGCCGGTGCTGCGCCTCAAGGGCGACTACCTCGCCATCGTCACCCTGGCGTTTGGCCAGATCATTATGAACCTCGTCAACGTCCTTTATGTCGGGCGCGATGGGGACGGCCTGCATTTCAGCCTGCTTGAGCAGAAATTCGAGCTCGGCGAGGGCGGCAAAATGATCATCAACGGCCCCATCGGCGTCAGCGGCGTATCCAAGCTGTCAACCTTCACGGCGGGCTTTCTCCTGGTGCTGGTCACGCTGCTGCTGGTGCTGAACCTCATGCACAGCCGCACCGGGCGCGCGGTCATGGCGGTGCGCGACAATGCCATCGCCGCCGAGAGCATCGGCATCTCGATCACCCGCTACAAGCTGCTGACATTTGTCGTGTCCGCCGTCTTCGCGGGCATGGCGGGCGCCCTGTACGCCATGAACTATTCGACTGTCACCGCGGCAAAATTCGATTTCAACACTTCGATCCTGGTGCTGGTGTTCGTCGTCCTTGGCGGGCTCGGGAATATTTGGGGCTCGGTGATCGCGGCGGCGCTGCTGACCGTGCTGCCCGAGCTGCTGCGCGCGGTCAACGATTACCGGATGCTGCTGTACGCAATCCTGCTGATTGCAATGATGCTGTTTAACAATTCCAAGCTGAAAGAACGCCTGCTTGCGCGCTGGCATCGGGAGGTGGAGTGACATGGCAATGCTTGAAGTGACCCAGCTGGGCATATCGTTCGGCGGCCTGCGGGCGGTCGACTCGCTGACGATGCGCATTGAGGAGGGCGGCCTTGTCGGGCTGATCGGTCCCAACGGCGCGGGCAAAACCACGGTTTTCAACATGCTCACCGGCGTTTACCGGCCCACTGATGGCGGCATCCGCCTGGGCGGCGAAAACCTGATCGGCAAAAAGCCGCATGAGATTTGCAGGCTTGGCGTTGCGCGCACCTTCCAGAATATCCGTTTATTCAACAAGCTGACCGTGCTGGACAACGTCAAGACGGCGCTGCACAACGAGGTGGGTTACACGTTAGCGGAAAGCCTGCTGCACCTGGGCTCCTACCGGAAAAAGGAGCGCGAAATGGATGCGCGCGCGCTTGACATCCTGAAGGTGTTCGGGCTGGACGGCAAGAGCGGGTACACCGCCGCCAACCTGCCCTACGGGCAGCAGCGCAAGCTGGAGATTGCGCGGGCGCTTGCGACCAGCCCGAAGCTGCTGCTGCTGGACGAACCGGCGGCGGGCATGAACCCGCAGGAGACCGGCGAGCTGATGGAGACCATCCAGCTGGTGCGGGAGAAATACGGTGTAACGATCCTGTTGATCGAGCACGACATGAAGCTGGTTGCGGGCATCTGCGAATACCTCTATGTACTGAATTTTGGGCGGGAGCTTGCACAGGGCACGCCTGCCGAGGTGCTGCACAACCCGGAGGTTGTGACGGCATACCTGGGCGAATAAAGGAGGGGCAGAACGATGGCAATGCTGGAAGTCAAGGGCTTAAATGTATATTATGGCATGATCCACGCGATCAAGGACGCTTCTTTTGAGGTGGGCGAGGGCGAGGTTGTGGCGCTGATCGGCGCGAACGGCGCAGGCAAAACGACCATCCTGCACACGGTAACGGGGCTGCTGCATGCGAAATCGGGCTCTGTAGCCTTTGAGGGGCAGGACCTGACGCACACCCCGGCGCACAAGATTGTATCGATGGGCATATCGCATGTCCCGGAGGGGCGGCGGGTGTTTTCCGACCTATCGGTCTATGAAAACCTGATGATGGGGGCGTACACGCGGTCGGACAAGGCGGAGATTGCGCAGTCGCTCGAGATGGTATACGAGCGGTTCCCGCGCCTGAAGGAACGCCGCAGCCAGCCGGCGGGGACGCTGTCGGGCGGTGAGCAGCAGATGCTGGCGATGGGGCGTGCGCTGATGAGCAGCCCGCGGCTGCTGCTGATGGACGAACCTTCGATGGGGCTGTCGCCGCTTTTCGTCAGTGAGATTTTCAAGATTATTGAGGAGGTCAGTGCGCAGGGCGTGACGGTCCTGCTCGTGGAGCAGAATGCAAAAAAGGCGCTTTCGATTGCTGACCGGGCGTATGTTTTGGAGACGGGCAAGGTAGTTATGGCGGGGCCGGCGTCCGAGCTGATGAACAACGATGCAATCAAGGCGGCGTACCTCGGCGAGTAATCCCGGGGTGCTCCTTTGAGGACGCGCTGGGGCTCTGCGCTGGCACGCCGGGGCTCTGCCCCAGACCCCGGCCCTACGCGGGCAGCGCCAGAGGGACTAGTCCCTCTGGACTCCCTTTCTCGCCTGCGGGCGGGCATGGGTGCGCACCACACCGCCCCTGCCCGATGTCCAGCCCGCCATAAGGACAGCGGGCTGGACGGTCAACTGAAAGCCGAATGCGCAAAATAAGCGGAGAATGGTTCTGTAACCGATTCTCCGCTTTTTACTTAGCTGCCGAGCAAGAAACTGCTTTCTGTTTACAATCTCTTTTGAAAACACATATTATTCAAGATTCTAATGCACGGAAAGGGTTTTTTAGTCGGTAAACCGAAATAACTCCTCAACCGTGCAGCCGAACACCGCAGCAATGTCCATTGCAAGCCGCAGCGAAGGGTTATAGCGCCCGTTTTCGAGGTTGCCGATCGTCTCGCGGCGCACGCCGACCTTTGCGGCGAGTTCATCCTGCCGCATCCCGGTTTTGGCGCGGTATTCGCGGAGCTTTGTTTCCAGCTTCATCCACGCGCCCCCCAGTTCTCCCGCAGCTCGCCCGCCGCCATCAGCACCGAGAACACGATGACCGCCGCAGCGAACGCCAGCGCAAACACAGGCGCCGTCCAATCCGGCCTTCCGGCGAGCACGACTGCACAGATCCCTGCCCCGGCAGCCGTTACAAGGGCGAAAAAGCCCCTGCTGGCGGCGCTGCGGACGGTTTCGCGGAACATCTCATCGGGCACAACGAAGAAATAGCGGAAATAGACGAGAAACCCGAAAAAGCCGTAATATCCCGCCTGCCCTGTATGCCAGCCCAGAAAGCCAAGCACGCCGAGGAACCCGAAAAAGCCTAATTTGTTAACCATAGTAAAGCCTCCTTGATGCGATATATTTCGCTCTTCATGCGATAAATATACCACATCCATTTTCTGTTTGTCAACCCCCTTTTTCAAAAAACGCAAAATAAAATGCCCTCCTTGAAGAAGGGCAGCGGTCAAAGCTTCTTGTGCCTGCACAGCTTTTCGGTGCAATTTTTGCAGGAAAGGGCGCTATTTGTCACATCCGAAAAGCGTTCCGGATGCCGGTAAACCGAAATTTCCCACTTTACCAGCAGCACGAGCCCCATCGCAAACAGGCTGCGCGCAGCGGCAGACGGCAGAAAAGCGAGCGGCGCAAACATCATGGCATAGTCCCAATCGTAAATGCGGCAGGTGATACAGCAGCGATTTTTCATCACCCATTTTTGAAAGGGGCAAAAGACCAGCACACAGACCATATCGCATACCGCAAAGAAAATGCTGAGCAGAACAAGGCCGTCCGCGCTGAGAACGCCCCGGAAATAGGCAAAGCCAAACAGAAGGTTGACCACAGCCCAGAGAAGGGCGACCGCAAGCGCCCTGCGGTGGGGCAGGGAAGGCTTCCCCGCTGTGCCGCAGGGGCGGAAAGCATAGGCATACTGCTTCTGGCAGCCGATGCTCTCGCTGCGGATGGGGAACAGCCGCCGTACCATTTCCACCATAAACGCCGCCCAAATCAGCGCCAGCAGCGGAGCGGGATCAAACGAGGGATTGCCCCCGCGATATGCAAAAGCGGCTGCGGCAGCAAGCAGCATCACCATACGAAATATCAGCTTTCCGATATGCAGGGCGGTCGGTTTTGACATGATAACACTCTTTCCATAAAAAATTGTCAACACACAGGCAGATCATTGGATGCAAAAGAGAAAGGGATATCCGGCTCCCCCGTCCCGCCCGCAGGCGTGGAAGGGATTCCCAAGGGGCTAGCCCCTTGGGTGCCCGCCGCATAGGCGCGGGGGTCCAGGGGGCAGAGCCCCTTGGTGCCGCCCGCAGAGGGCAACCCGCTTCCTTATATCGGGTATTGGCGGAAAACGCTTGGAGGGACCCCCACCTTCTTCTGAAAGGAGTGGATAAAGTTTTCCTCACTGTTGTAACCCACCTGGAACGCAACCTCCTTCACCGATAACCGGGTCGAAGCCAGCAAATGCTTCGCTTCGTCAATACGGCGCAGCAGGATGTATTCATACGGAGAATAACCGGTCTGCCCCTTGAAAACACGCGAAAAATGCGACGGGCTCAGGTTCGCAGCAGCCGCAGCATCCCGCACACTGATGCTGCGATGGAGGTTCCTGTGCATGTACCGGATCGCTTCCGTAACCGCCCCCTCCTCACGGGGCGCCGCCCCCTCGCCGCCCAGCAGCAGCTCGCAAAGCAGCTGCTGGATGAGCTGCGAACAAGCCGCCTCCCCTAGCCGCTCCCCAGCCGCACACGACGCGGCCAGCCGGTCAATCCCCCGTACAACCTCAGCAAACCCCGCCGGCGCAAACGCATGCCGTCCCCCCTTCGCCTGCAAAATGCGGCGACAGAAAGCTTCCGAGCTCTGCCCGTTGAACAGCAGCCAGCCGAACTCTGTCCCGTCCCCCGCCGAATATTCATGCGGCTGGCGGCAGTCGAAAAGCACAGCCTGGCCGCTCACGGCAAAGAACCGCTCCTCGCCCAGCACAAAGCGCATTGCCCCCTGCCGTACCACGATCAGCATAAAATTCATGCGGTGGCTCGCAAGCTGCGCCGTCTCCGCATTGTGGCTGAACGCATAGCGGTGATCGCAGAAATAATGCCCAACACGGGTCGGGAAATAAAACAGCTCCTGCGCAAGCGCCGAAGGGGTGAAAAAATAACGCTGCGAGGTCTTGAGTACGCCGTCCTCCGGAATGAACATCGCCTGTCACCTTCTTCCATACCCCTATCATAGCACACCCGTTTGACAGGCGCAACTGCAAACAGCAGGAAATCGCAGCTTTTGCGCAGGAAACCTTATTGGCGCGGCGCGCCTGCCGTGATAGAATAAGGGCATCAAAAGGGAGCGGCGCTCCCCCACAGAGACGGAAGGCCCGTCCTACGCACGCAGCGGCGGGCGCAAATCAAAATCACGAAAACGGAGGGAACCCACATGAAAATTGCATTTGACGTTGACGTACTCGCCAAGCAGATGTCCATTAACGACATGGTACACCAGGTAGCCGACTGGGGCTATAAGTACATCGAGCAGTCCCCGCACCCGCGGATCAACCCGTTCTACAAGCATCCGCTGTTCTCCGAGGAGACCGAAGCCGAGTACCGCCAGGCGCTCAAGGAAACCGGCGTAGAGATTTCCTCTTTCATCGTAGTTTACCGCTGGTCCGGCCCGACCGAGGAGCAGCGCCAGCACGCCGTTGCCAACTGGAAGCGTATCATCGAGATCGCGGTCAACATGGGCGTACCGGTCATCAACACCGAGTTCTCCGGCGACCCCAACCAGCAGGAAATCTGCAACGGCATGTTCTTCCGTTCGATGGAAGAGCTGCTGCCGATCATCGAGCGCGAGGGCCTGCGCGTCGAGATCCAGTCGCATCCGTATGACTTCTGCGAGCTGAACGACGAAACCTGCGATATCGTCAAGTCCTTCCGTTCGCGCAACCTCGGCTATGTGTACTCCTCGCCCCACGGCTTCTTCTACGACCAGGGCAAGGGCGACGTGCGCCACATGCTCAAGTACGCTGGCGACGAGCTGACCCACGTGCTGTTCGCCGATACCTACAACCAGACCAAAGACTGCCGCTATATCCTGAATCCGCCCTGGCTGAACGCGCATGGCCGCGCCGACGTGACCATCCATCAGCACACCGCGATGGGCGAAGGCGAGGTTGATTTCGACGGCATCTTCGAGACGCTGCGCGAGATGGACTTCGCTAACAAGCAGCTGAAGCCGAACGCACCGAAGGTTGGCGGCGACAATATCGCCTGCGTTTCCTACTTCGGCTTCCCGGAGAAGATGGCAAAGCAGGCCCCGGAAGCACGCGAGCGCATCGAGCGTGAGCTGCTGGGCAAATAAATCCGTTCTCCTTTTCATTCTTTTCATCTTTTTCTAAACTTTACAAGGGCAGGCGCCGGAAGGCGCCTGCTTTTGATTTTGCGGCGGGCGCAAACTGCACAGGATTTTATGCTGATAAAACCGCCGCGATATGGTAAAATGGATAGGGAAGGAGGCGTAGTATGCTGACGTATATTCTGGACCCGGGCGGCCGCACGCCGCTGTATGAGCAGCTGTACCGGCTGATCCGGCGCGACATCACGTCGGGGGCGCTGCGCGGCGGGGAGCGCCTGCCGTCTGCGCGGCAGCTAGCGGCGCATCTGGAAATCAGCCGGATCACGGTCGACACGGCTTACAGCCAGCTGCTCGCGGAGGGCTATGTAACCTCTGCGCCGCGGCGGGGGTATTTTGTGCAGGAAGCGCTCACGATGCCGCAGCGTGCGGCGGCGGCGCAGCCCATCCAGCCGCCCCAACCGCCGAAGCGGCAGCCTTACCGGTTTGATTTCAAGACGAATATTGTCGACACCGATTGTTTCCCGTTCTCGACGTGGGCGAAGCTGTCGCGGGCGGTGCTCACCGACTACGCCGACCGTCTGCTCCAGGAATCCGCGCCGCAGGGCGAAGCCGAGCTGCGCGAGGCGATCCGGGACTACCTGCTGGAATTCCGGGGGCTTGAGGTTTCCGCAAACCAGGTTATTGTGGGGGCGGGCTCGGAATACCTGCTGCACCTGCTGATCCGGCTGCTGGGGTGCGAACGGCCTTACGCGCTGGAAAACCCGGGCTACCGCAAGCTTTATCAGATCTTTGAGGCTAACGGCGCGTCGGTGCGGCCGGTTGGGCTGGACGGGCAGGGGCTGTGCGCGGGGCAGCTGGGCGACGCTGGGGCGGTCTACCTGACGCCCTCGCACCATTTCCCGACGGGGGTTGTCATGCCGGTGCCGCGCCGGATGCAGCTGCTGGCGTGGGCGGCGGAGCAGCCGGGACGTTATCTGATTGAGGATGATTATGATTCGGAGTTCCGGTTTTCCTCCCGTCCGATGCCTGCGCTCAAGGAGCTTGACCGGCTTGACCGGGTGATTTACCTGAACACATTTGCAAAAAGCCTTGCGCCGTCGCTGCGCATTGGGTATATGGTGCTGCCGGGGCCGCTGATGGCGCGATTCCAGGAGCAGTTTTCGCTATACTCGTCGTCGGTGCCTGCATTTGAGCAGCACACGCTGGCACGGTTTATGAACAGCGGGGCATTTGAGCGCCATATCAGCCGGAGCCGGAATGTATACAAGGGGCGGCTGGACGCGCTGCTTGCGGCGCTGCGGGAGAGCCCGCTTGCGGCGTGCACGGAGGTACGCGGCGCGGAGGCCGGGCTGCACATCCTGCTGCGGGTCAAAAACGGTCTCAGCGAGGACGAGTTGGTACGGTATGCGGCGGCAAAGGGGGTACGGGTATACGGTCTTTCGGCGTATTACGCGCCGGGGAGCAGCCCGGAACGAGCAACTGTAATCCTGGGCTACGCGGGCATTGACTCTTCACGCTTCCGGGAAGCGGTCGCGCTGCTCAGCGCCGCCTGGCTCTGAGCAGGGTTTCCCGCACCTGCGCGGCGAGCGGCAGGGCTCTGCCCTGCACCCGGCCCTATGCGGGCAGCGGCAGGGCTCTGCCCTGCACCCGCGATTTTTTTGAAAAAAAATCGAGTAAAAACTTCATTCCGCCTGCGGGCGGGGCAGAAAGAGCAAAATGACTGCTCATTCTATAAAATTACTGTTCTATTGGGATGCGAATATATAGATATTTTTATTATTTTCCATTAGCCTCTTTCAGCGGATTGATGCTTTGTAAACCAAATCCAAAGTGCTGAAAAAAGGGCTTTTCCCTGGAAATACGCATCTGCCCTGCGTAATCTGTGTTGCGGGTTGATTTCCCTGCTTTGCTGTGCTATACTGGTGATAATACCGGGAAACGGTTTTCAAAAGCTGTAAAGGAGAAGACGGCATGATAAAATTTGATGAAGAATTGGAGCTCTACACCACCGAAATCGATGGAGTGATCTTCACATGGGAGGAAGAGCCTCCAAAGGACGCGGAAGAACAGGCGGCGGCAGCTGCGGCAAACTACCGGGAATGCCTGCCGGAAATCATTGCGTTTATGCTCCCCTCCCTGCGGCAAATGTACGGGGAGGTCACGGCCGAAGAAGCCGCGCGGAAAATCGGCAGGCCCTCTATTGACCTGGACGCGGGGCAGGTATCCTACTGCGAGCAGCGGTTTGACGACATGCACATTTTCAGCTTTGAATTTTCCGGCGACGATTTTCAGGAATTGGACTATCTTTCCATCGATGGCTGACCGGCAAGCGTCCTACCCTCCCGATCCTGCGTACTGGTACGCCTTTGCACTGCATCCGGCGGCAACAATGTTTATGATCCGAAGAAAGGGGCTAACCATGAAAAAGAAGGAAAAAAAGAAAACTCAGGAACAAGACAGCCTGCCCACGCTTGCGAACGATCTGAATGAAGAACCGAAACAGCCGGGCGACTATGTGCTCAAGCGCGTCACCCCTACCGGGCTCAAGGTCGGCACCGCTTCGTTCGACGGCGGGAAAAAGAAAATCAGCGTGACCGAGTACCCTTCGACCGGGACCATCCAGGTTACCCACACATTCAAGAAAAAATAAGAGCCTATCCCATCATGAGACGTACGCAGATTGCGCCGTCAGATTTTTCGCCAGGCGAAGCCGATTTCCCGTAGGAATCCTTTGTGGATTTCAAGGGGAAGCGGCGCTGCATGACGGAAAACATACAAGCAAGCGGTGTGCGGATCATTTCGGGATCGGCTCTAAGTGCCAATCATTCCATCCCGCACAGCAAAGGGCGCCTGCCATCCGGCAAGCGCCCTTTTTTTCTGGAATATGCCCGAGAGGGTTCCGCCCTGTCAGAAAAGTTGCAGCAGCTTCTGTATTTCTCCCTCTTCCTCCCCATCTGAGGTGACGGTTTTCCCGTCTGGGACGCTGATGATGCGGCAAGTATCCCGACCTCCCAGACCTTCACCGGTGCAGGATTGTTTCGACCGGTTTCCCCTTTGCCAGCTCGTCGACCAGCTTGTCCAGCCAGCGCACCTGCTGCATCAGCGGGTCCCCGATCGATTCGACCTTCACGCCGCAGACCGTCCCCTTGATGCAGGCGGCTTCCGGGTTCATGCGGGGCGCTTCCCGGAAAAATGTCCCGTAGTCCACATCCCGTTCCAGCTGCCGCGCGAGCCCCTCCGCGTCATAGCCGGTCAGCCAGAAAACCAGCTGGTCAACTTCCCCCTTCGTCCGGTTTTTCCGCTCCGCCTTCTGCACAAGCAGCGGATAATTTTTTGACAATTTCATCGCAAATACTCGTTCATTCCCCATAAAATATCCCCTTTCTCGAATCATCCAGATTTGAAGCCGGGCGGTATCCTATTCCCGGCGGCTGGCTCCAAGACAGACCGACGCCCAGCTGCCCGGGATCACCGCACCTCCCGGACTTGCCCCATAATGAATCAGCGGCAAAGCCCGCCGGGAAAAGCCAGTACAAGCAAGCAAATCCCCATGAACCCTGCTTCTTTTTCATAACCGCCCCCCAGCCGCAGCCCACGCTCCCGCCTTACAGCCGGAATACGCTTCAACCGCGAATCAGCTTCCAGGATGCCACAAAAAACAGGGGCGGCGCGGGCCAAGCGCCCTGCCGTCCCTGTGAACCGCTTCTTAGAACCTGTTTCATACCTGGGGGAAATGCCGGATGGCGCGGGCTCTTGCCGTCAAGCGCGGCCAATTTCCCGCAGAAAACCTTTGTAGGTTTCAGGGGCACGCGGCGCAGAATAGCGGCAGGCGTCCCGTCAGACAGCATTTAAGGTCGGGCTTAAAGCAATGCTTAGCCCTTATAAAGCTGCCTGCGCTGCGGTAGCACCGTCCAGCCCATGCTGACAAGGATTTCCTCGGCCTGCTTGACCGATTCGCCGCTCCAACCATAGGAACCGAACGCCATGCCGGTGCGGTCCTTCGGGCGAAGACCCTTCATATAGGTCAGGAAGGCCGCGACGGTCGGCAGCATGTTGTTATTGAGCGTCGAGGTGCCCACAAACACGAATTTCGCCTCGAGGATATCGCCCATCACCCGGGAATAGTGCTCATCCTTCAGGCAGTGTACCGATACCTTCTTTCCGACGCTTTCAAAATCGGCGCGGATTTTTTCTGCCATCTCTGCGGTTGCGTTCCACATGGAGTCGTAGACGATGACAACCTTGTCCTCCTGCACCTCGTTCCGGCTCCAGCGGTCGTAGCTTGCGACCATTTCGCCGATATACTTGCGCAGCATCACGCCGTGCGACGGGCAGACCAGCTCAATGTCAAGCGCTGCGGCCTGCTTCAGCAGCCCCTGCACCTGCATCCCGAACGGCAGGACAATATTCGCATAATAATCGGACGCGCGCTCCATCAGCCGCTCATAACCCAGCTCATCATCATAGGAAGCGTTCTCCGGGCAGATATGCTGCCCAAAGGCATCGTTCGAGAATAGGATTTTCTCTTCGGCCAGGTAGGTCAGCATGGAATCCGGCCAATGCACCATCGGCGCGGGGATGAAATGGAAGGTATACTTGCCGGTGTTCAGCGTATCGCCCATTTTTACCAGCTTGCAGTGGAAGTCTTTGCCGTAGTACGCCATGAGCCCCTTCTGCGCACCGGCAGTGCAGTAGATGGGCGCGTCCGGGATGCGGGCGAAAATCTCCGGGCAGGAACCGGAATGGTCGGGCTCAATGTGGTTCTGAATCACATAATCGATGCGCTCCACGGGGATAACTTCCTCAATGTTATGGATAAATTCCTCGGTAAACGCAGCCTTGACGTTGTCAATCAGCACCCACTTGTCACTCGAGTCGTCATGGACAAGGTAGGCGTTGTAGGTCGCGCCGTAGGGGGTTGCGTAGCCGTGGAAAATGCGCACCTGCGGGTCGCGCGCCCCCACCGCATAAATATTGTCGCGGATTTTGATCACCATGTTTGCTCGTTCCCTTCTGTAAATCTATTTTTTTGCTTTTATCACTGCTTTAAATAGCAGCATTTTTTATACTTCTTGCCGCTGCCGCAGGGGCACGGGTCGTTCATGCCGACCTTTTTGCCCGCCCGGCGCACCGGCTGGTTCTTGAGCGTGCCGTCGCCTGCGCCCGCCGCAGAGGTCTCCTTCGCGACCTGCTCGCGTTTGGGCTCCTCCTGCGTGCGCACCCGCGCCAGGAACAGCATCCGCACGGTATCCTCACGGATGGCCTCAATCATGCCGTCGAACATGTCAAAGCCCTCGCGCTTGTATTCGTCGACCGGGTTGTGCTGGGCGTAAGCGCGCAGGCCGATGCCGTTGCGCAGCTCGGTCATTGCGTCGATGTGATCCATCCACTTCATGTCGACGTTTTTCAGCAGGATCACCCGCTCGAGCTCGCGCATGACATGCGGCGTCAGCTCTGCCTCTTTACGGTCGTAGGCCGCATGGGCGAGATCCTTCATCTGGTTCGCGAGCGCATCATTGGTCAGGTCGTCACACTCGGCGGGGGTGAAGCGCAGGTCGTCCGGCGTCAGGAACAGCCCGCGGAAGGGCTTGCACGCTTCGTCGACCATATAAGGCTCAATCACCTTGTGCTCGCCGATTGCGGCATAGACCGCGCTGTCAATCGCGCCGTCCAGCATCGAAATGATGTTGCTCTTGATATCCTCGCCCTCGAGCACCTTCAGGCGCTGGCTGTAGATCGTGCCGCGCATGGTGTTCATCACGTCGTCGTATTCCAGCACGTGGCGGCGGATGCCGAAGTTGCGCGCTTCCACCTTCTTCTGGGCGTTTTCGATCGCGCCGGAAAGCATTTTCTGGTCGATCGGCTCGTCGTCCTCAATGCCCAGCGTTTCCATCATCTTCTGGATGCGCTCAGATCCGAACAGGCGCATCAGGTCATCCTCCATCGAGATGTAAAACGCCGATTCGCCGGGGTCGCCCTGACGGCCCGCGCGCCCGCGCAGCTGGTTGTCAATGCGGCGGGACTCGTGGCGTTCGGTGCCCAGGATGAACAGGCCGCCCGCTTCACGCACCTTTGCCGCGTCCTGCTCGACCTGCTTGCGGAACCCGTCCAGCAGCTCATGGTAGCGGGTGCGCGCCGCGAGGATTTCCTCGTTGTCGGTGTCGGCATAGCCGGTCGCCTCAATGATAATTTCCTCAGGCACGCCCTCCTTGCGGAGCACGGCTTCGGCCATCTGCTCGTCGTTGCCGCCCAGCTTGATATCGGTACCACGGCCCGCCATGTTGGTGGCGATCGTGACCGCGCCCGGCTTGCCTGCCTGCGCGACGATCTCGGCCTCCTGCTCGTGGTACTTCGCGTTCAGCACGGTATGCGGGATGCCTTTCTTTTTCAGCATGGACGAGAGCAGCTCGCTCTTCTCGATCGACACCGTGCCGACCAGCACCGGCTGCCCCTTCTGATGGCATTCCTCAATGCGCTCGATTGCCGCCATAAACTTGCCGCGCTCGTTTTTGTAGACGCGGTCGGGGTTGTCTTTGCGGGCAACCGGGCGGTTGGTCGGGATTTCGATCACGTCGAGCTTGTAAATCTCGCGGAACTCCTCTTCCTCGGTCAGCGCGGTACCGGTCATGCCGGACAGCTTGCCGTACAGGCGGAAGAAATTCTGGAAGGTGATGGTTGCAAGGGTTTTGGACTCATGGGCGACGGTGACGTTTTCCTTTGCCTCAATCGCCTGATGGAGCCCCTCGTTATAGCGCCGTCCGAACATCAGGCGGCCGGTGAACTCGTCGACGATAATGACCTGCCCGTCGCGCACAACGTAATCCACGTCGCGCTTCATGATGCCGCGCGCCTTAACCGCCTGGTTGATGTGGTGCATCAGCGTCGTGTTTTCGGGGTCGGTCAGGTTTTCGACCTTAAAATACTGCTCGGCGCGGGCGATGCCCTTCGGGGTCATGGTCGCAGTGCGCGCCTTCTCGTCGATGATGTAATCGGCGTCAATATCGTCCTGTTCTTCCTTCGCATCGACCTCCTTGACGCGCATGGGGGTCAGGCGGGCGGCGAACGCGTCGGCCATTTTGTAGAGGTCGGTAGATTTTTCGCCCTGCCCGGAGATAATGAGCGGGGTGCGCGCTTCGTCGACCAGGATGGAGTCGACCTCGTCGACGATGGCGAAGGCGTGCCCACGCTGCACCATGCCCGCCTTGTAGATGGCCATATTATCGCGCAGGTAGTCGAAGCCGAACTCATTGTTGGTGCCGTAGGTGATATCGGCTTCATACATCGCGCGGCGGGCCTGCTGCGGCACGGCATGGATAATCAGCCCGACCCGCATCCCGAGGAAGCGGTAGACCTTGCCCATCCATTCGGAGTCGCGCTTTGCGAGGTAGTCGTTGACCGTAACGATGTGTACGCCCTTGCCCGCGATGGCGTTGAGGTAAGCGGGAAGGGTTGCAACGAGAGTTTTGCCCTCGCCGGTTTTCATCTCGGCGATGCGCCCTTGATGGAGGACGATGCCGCCGATCAGCTGGACGCGGTAGTGGCGCATCCCGAGCACGCGGTCGGCGGCTTCGCGGACGGTCGCGAAGGCTTCCGGGAGCAGCGCGTCGAGGGTTTCGCCCTGCCCGAAGCGGGCGCGGAACGCATCGGTTTTGGCGCGGAGCTCTGCGTCGGTCAGCGCGCGGTATTCATTTTCCAGCGCGTCAATCTTATCAACGATCGGGTAGATCGCCTTGAGCTGCCGTTCGGAATAGGTGCCGAACAGCTTATCTAAAAATTTTGCCATTTTGCTTTCAGCCTTTCTGATACCCGGCGCAGGCAGCTGGCCGGGGATATCCATTAGCTATTATAGCACAAATCCGCGATTTGCCAAACAAAATCTCACGAATAAATTGTAAATTTCAGCTGCGGGAGGGAAGGAACGACGCATTTTTGTTCGCCGGCGAACAAACCCCCGATAAAAGGCAGCTTCTGTAGCCTTCACGAATCAGAAAAGCCCCTTTACGCCTGCAGCGCGAAAGCCGCGCCAGCCCGCCGCCGTTCTGGCGGGCTGGCGCACGGAGCAAAAACGATTACGCAAAAACCCAATCCCCGTCCCGCCCGCAGGCGAAGAAAGGGATTCCAAAGGGGCTAGCCCCTTTGGCGCTGTCCGCGCAGGACCGGGGTCCAGGGGCAGAGCCCCTGGGGCGTAACGGCGCAGCTCAGAGCGACTCGGCTTCGCGCAGCCACAGCGCGCTTACCGCGTCCGACGGCATCCGCCAGTCCCCGCGCGGCGACAGCGAAACCGTCCCCACCTTCGGCCCGTCCGGCAGGCACGAGCGCTTAAACTGCTGCGTGAAAAAGCGCCGTACAAAGGTTACCAGCCACTTTTTGATGGTTTCGTCGTCGTAAACCCCGCCCCAGGCGTGCTTTGCAAGGCGGTAGATTTTTTCCGGGCGGCAGCCGAAACGCAGCATATAATACAAGTAAAAGTCATGCAGCTCGTAAGGGCCGACCAGCTCCTCTGTCTTCTGCGAAATTTCGCCGTCCTTCGGCGGCAGGAGCTCCGGGGAAACCGGCGTGTCCAGAATGTCCCGCAAAATCGAGCGGAGTGCGTCACCGCTGCGCCCCGCCTCATAAGCCGTCAGGTAGCGCACCAGCGTTTTCGGTACTGAGCCGTTCACGCCGTACATGCTCATATGGTCGCCGTTGTAGGTCGCCCAGCCCAGCGCAAGCTCCGACAGATCGCCCGTGCCGACCACAAGCCCCCCGCACTGGTTTGCAAGGTCCATCAGCACCAGCGTCCGCATCCGCGCCTGCGCGTTTTCAAATGTGACGTCCTGCTTTTCCATCGGCTGGCCGATGTCCGCAAAATGCTGCCGCACCGCGTCGCCGATCTCAACCGTGCGGATGGTCGCGCCGTATTCCTCCGCAAGCCGCAGCGCGTTCGATTTCGTGCGCGCCGTCGTGCCGAAGCACGGCATGGTAACGGCGAGGATACCCTTGCGGTCAAGCCCCAGCCGGTCAAAGGCGTGTACTGTCACGATAAGTGCAAGCGTCGAATCCAGGCCGCCTGACAGGCCGATCACTGCGGTTTCCGCGCGCGCGTGGCGCAGGCGGGTCGCAAGCCCGGTTGACTGGAGCGCCAGGATTTCCTCGCAGCGCGACGCGAGCAGCTCCCTGCCCTCGGGCACGAAGGGGGTGCGTGGAATCCAGCGGGTCAGCGGCGTTTCGCGGAGCGTCAGGTCGAACGGGACGCACACAAAGCTCTGGAAGGACGTGCCGAAGGTGTTGCTGCGGAGGCGGTCATGCATCAGGCGGTCGAGGTCAAATTCCGAGCTGGTGAGCCCGTTCTCGAAGCGCTTGGACTCGGCGAGGAGCGAACCGTTTTCGGCGATCAGGTTGTGCCCTGCGAACACCAGGTCTTGGGTGGACTCGCCGAAGCCCGCGTCGGCGTAGACGTAGCCGCACATCAGCCGTCCGGACTGGCTCTTGACGAGTTCGCGGCGGTACGCGGCTTTGCCGATCAGTTCATCGGATGCGGACAGGTTGGCGATCACGGTTGCGCCTTCTTCGGCGAGCCGCCCGGACGGCGGGTTTGCGACCCACAGGTCCTCGCAGATCTCCACGCCGAGCGTAAACTGGGGCAGCTGCTCGCAGCGGAACAGCAGGTTGGTGCCGAAGAGGGGCTCCTGGCCAATCAGCGAAACAACCTGCACCTCCGCCCCTATACCAGATGTAAAATATCTGCCCTCATAAAACTCCACGTAATTAGGGATAGATTGTTTGGGCACAAGCCCGAGCACTTTGCCGTGGCAAATCACGGCGGCGCAGTTGTAGAGTGCAGCGTCGACGCGCACAGGAAGGCCGACCACGATGAGCATATCGAGCGCGCTGGTTTCGCGGCAGACGGCGGCGAGGGCGGCTTCTGCGCCGTCTAGCAGCACCTGCTGGTTAAAGAGGTCGCCGCAGGTGTAGCCGCTCAGTGACAGTTCGGGGAAGACGCACAGGGCGCAGCCTTCTGCGGCGGCGCATCTGGCTAGGGCGGCGATTTCGGCGGCGTTGCCTTCGGTGTCTGCGACGCGCAGCGCTGGGGTTGCAGCTGATACTTTTATAAATCCATGTTTCATTCTATTTTCCTCCTGTGCCTGTCCTTATGGCGGGGCGCTGCGCCAGTCCCCGCGCCTACGCGGCGGGCGGCGGGGCTCCGCCCCTGCACCCCGCGCCTGCGCGGCGGGCGCCAAAGGGACTAGTCCCTTTGGAATCCCTTTCATCGCCTGCGGGCGGGACGGGGGCTTGGGCCACTGTTTGCCTTTACCGCTCTATGACCAGCCCGCCAGAACGACGGCGGGCTGGTCGGGCAGCTGCCTGCCGGATGCAGCGCATGTCTGGTTTCGGCCTGTTTTTCTGTTCTTAGTATAGACGCTTTCGGGGAAATTATCAAGTGAAAAACGCAGCTGTTTTGCAAGCTGCGTTTTGATATCTTTTCGATATTCAGCCGGGAATGACTGGTTATTTTCCTGCGCGCGCCGCGCGGAATTCAAGGAATTCATCATAAGTGCACGCCTTGTCCAGCACCCCGTCCGGGCGCAGCTCAATAATCCGGTTGGCGATGGTCTGTACAAATTCGTGGTCGTGCGACGCAAACAGCACGTTGCCCTTGAAATCACGCACGCCATTATTGACCGCCGTGATCGATTCCAGATCGAGATGGTTTGTCGGCTGGTCAATGACCAGCACGTTCGAGCCGAACAGCATCATCCGCGACAGCATCATCCGCACCTTTTCACCGCCCGACAACACCTTGACCGGCTTATATACGTCGTTACCCGAAAACAGCATCCGCCCGAGGAACCCGCGCAGCGTCGATTCAAGCGTATCCGTGCGCGAATACGGCGCGAGCCAATCCAGCATATTTTCCTCGTGGCCGTCAAAAAATGCGTTGTTGTCCTTCGGGAAATACGACTGCGAGGTCGACACCCCCCATTTGAACGTCCCCTCGTCCGGCTCCAATTCGCCCATCAGGATTTGGAACAGCGTCGTCATGGCAAGCTCGTTATCCGACACAAACCCGATCTTGTCGCCCTTGCCTACAATGAACGACACGTCCTTGAGTACCTGCTCTCCGTCCACCTTTTTGCAAATGCCCTTGACTTCGAGGATGTCCTTGCCCGCTTCGCGGTCCATCGTGAATCCCACGAACGGATAGCGCCGCGATGAAACCGGCAACTCCTCCACCGTCAGCTTTTCGATCAGCTTCTTTCGGCTGGTTGCCTGGCGGCTCTTGGATTTGTTCGCCGAGAACCGCTGGATAAAGCTTTGCAGCTCCCGGATTTTTTCTTCGTTTTTCTTGTTCTGGTCACGGATCATCTTTTGCACCATCTGCGACGATTCGTACCAGAATTCGTAGTTGCCTACATAAATCTGCACCTTGCCGAAATCGATGTCCACAATGTGCGTACAGACGTTGTTCAGGAAGTGGCGGTCATGCGATACCACTATGACTGTACCCTCGAAATCAAGCAGGAAATCTTCCAGCCAGTGGATCGCGTCAACGTCCAGATGGTTCGTCGGCTCGTCCAGCAGGATAATGTCCGGCTTGCCAAACAACGCCCGCGCCAGCAGCACCTTCACCTTATCCGAGTCGGGCAGCGTTTCCATCAGGCTGTACTGCACCGCTTCCGCACGGATGCCCAGCCCTTCCAGCAGCCGCGCCGCGTCGCTCTCGGCTTCCCAGCCATCCAGCTCGGCAAATTCCGCTTCCAGGTCGGCCGCGCGGTTGCCGTCCTCCTCGGTGAACGGGTCCTTTGCGTACAGCGCTTCCTTTTCCTTCATGATCTCGTACAGGCGCGGGCTGCCCTGGATCACCGTGTCCAGCACCGTGTAGGCGTTGAACGCGAAATGGTCCTGCTGGAGCACTGACATGCGTGTATCCGGCTTTACCGATACCTCGCCGGTCGTCGAATCCAGCTCGCCCGACAGGATTTTCAGAAACGTCGACTTGCCTGCGCCGTTCGCCCCAATAACCCCGTAGCAGTTGCCCTCTGTGAACTTGATGTTTACGTCCTTGAACAGCGGCGTACCGCTGAAATTTAAGCTGACATTGCTGACTGTTACCATCTTGTTAAAAAACCTCCAAAATCTTTCTTCTTATTTTTTACTTTATGATCAAACATCAGAAAACCGGGGACCGCGCCCCGGCTCCTGGCTAAATTCCGTGAATTCCTGATCCTTTGCGCCCGCAACTGCATCCCACAAATTGCAAAGCGCCTCGCCCGCAGACGGATAGACTTCTTTCCCACTGTTTTTCAGCAGGTGCCGCAGATCCTTTAGGCAGCCTTTGCGGCTCCTGGCGCTCTTGCCCGGATTCCCCTGGCAGCGCCAACTTTTTGCTTTGCATTGCTTTTATTATACCATCTTTCCCGCACTTTTCTACCCCAAATTGTTAATTTCCCGTTTGAGAGGAAAATTTTGTAGCCTTTGCTTGATTTGCCGCCCGCAAAAGGCTATACTATATCTAAAGTATCCATGATTTGCAAGGGAGGAACCAATTTATGTCAGAACTGATGCAGATAATCCGTGCACGGCGGTCGACCCGTGCGTTCCGCGCCGAGCTGCCGCCGCGTGAACAGGTAATGCAGCTGGTCGAAGCCGCCGAGTGGGCGCCGTCCGGCATGGGCAAATTCCTGTGGCACTTCACTGTGGTGTACAATGCTGAAAAGTCCCTGCGGCTGGCGCGCGCCGTGGCGGCGGCGACCGGGCGCGGCGAGGACTACAATTTCTATGGCGCGCCGGTCAACATTGTGATCTCCTACAAGCGCGACGAAATCCACGCCTTCCTGGACGCTTCCGCTGCAATCGAAAACCTTCTTTTGATGGCGACTGAATCAGGGCTCGGCTCGTGCTGGATCAACCAGATCCGCGACTGCTGCGACGACCCGGCTGTCCGCGCGATACTGACTGAATACGGCGTACCCGAAGACCATATCGTCATATGCTCGGCGGCAGTCGGCTACATTGAGAAGGAAACGCCCGCAAAGCCCCGCAAGGCAGGCGTTGTAACCGTAACAGAATAACCGGGAGGAGGGAACCCCAATGGATGCGAATCTGCAAACCTTAAAGGAATGGGTCGACGGGAGCAATAATATCGTCTTTTTCGGCGGCGCGGGCGTTTCAACCGAAAGCGGCATCCCGGATTTCCGCTCGGTTGACGGGCTTTATAACCAGCACTATAAATACCCGCCGGAGGAAATCCTCTCCCACAGCTTCTACCTCAGCGAAACCGAGGAGTTTTACCGTTTCTACCGCGATAAGATGCTCGCGCTTGACGCAAAGCCCAACGCCGCCCATCTCAAGCTTGCCGAATGGGAGCGCCAGGGCAAGCTGAAAGCCATTGTCACGCAGAACATCGACGGGCTGCATCAGGCGGCGGGCTCGCAGAACGTCTACGAGCTGCACGGCTCGGTGCATCGGAACTACTGCCGTAAATGCCATGCGTTCTATGACGCGCGATACATCCAGCAAAGCAGCGGCGTGCCGCGCTGCGAAAAGTGCGGCGGCGAGATCAAGCCCGACGTCGTGCTTTACGAGGAAGGGCTCGACCAGGCGACCATTGAAGGGAGCATCCGTGCGATAGAGCGCGCGGACGTGCTGATTATCGGCGGCACGTCGCTGACCGTCTACCCGGCTGCAAGCTTCATCAACGGCTACCATGGGAATAAGCTGGTGCTGATCAACAAATCGGCGACCCCCGCCGACCGCAGGGCAAATCTTGTACTTCATGCGCCGATCGGCGAGGTGTTCTCACAGCTGTAATCTCCTGCCGGTACAAAATGACCTTCCCATAACAACAATTCTGCAAAAACTGAAATATCTGACAAATGCTTTTACAGCATTCTCCGCAAAAAATTATCATCTAAAACCACTCCAGCCCGCCGCTTTGCGGCGGGCTGGCTGCACGAAGGGACGAAAAACGCCGCACCCTGTCCCCGCCCGCAGGCGGAGAACGGGAGTCCAGAGGGGCAAGCCCCTCTGGCGCCCGCCGCGCAGGCGCGGGGTGCAGGGGCAGAGCCCCGCCGCTGCTTTTCGCATGAATCCTACAAAAATGCGGCCTTTTCCGGGCAAAATTTGTGCCCGGTGGGAATTGCTAAATCCGCGTTTTCCCTTTACACTTATAAGTAGAAGACAGGCAGGCGCGCCCGCCGCGCCCGCTCCCAGTGAAAAAGGAGGAAACCCCCATGAAAAAAGCAGTGATTACCGTCGTCGGCAAGGACGCAACCGGCATCATCTACAAAGTGACCGGCGTGCTGTTCCGCCGCAACGCGAACGTGCTCGACATCACCCAGACAATCATGCAGGAAATGTTTTCAATGATTATGCTGGTGGATATCGGGATGCTGAACATTTCCTTTGACCAGCTTGTACAGGAACTCGCACAGCTGGGCGCGGAAAACAGCCTTTCCATCCACTGCCAGCATGAGGATATCTTCAATTCCATGCACACCATTTAAGGGGGGGACTGCTATGATCAACTCGTCTGATATCCTCGAAACAATCCAGATGATCGAGCAGGAAAACCTCGACATCCGCACAATCACAATGGGCATTTCGCTCCGCGACTGCTGCGGCAGCGACATCCGCCAGGTCTGCGACAAGGTTTATGACAAAATCACCCGCCTAGCACGCGACCTTGTGCCAGTCGGCGAAGCCATCGAACGGAAATACGGCATCCCGATTGTCAACAAGCGCATTTCGGTCACGCCAATCTCGCTGGTTGCGGAAAGCTGCGACAGCGCGGATTACGCATTTATCGCGCGGGCGCTTGACCGCGCGGCGAAAGCCGTCGGGGTAAACTTCATTGGGGGCTACTCGGCGCTGGTACACAAGGGCTACACAACCGGCGACCGCCGGTTGATCGACTCCATCCCGGAAGCGCTTGCGACAACCGACCTTGTTTGCTCCAGCGTGAACATTGGTTCCACGCGGGCGGGCCTGAACATGGACGCGGTGCGCGAGATGGGCAAGGTCATCAAGAAAACCGCCGACCTGACCGCTGACCGGGACGCGATCGGCGCAGCGAAGCTGGTTGTATTCTGCAACGCGGTAGAGGACAACCCGTTCATGGCGGGCGCGTTCCACGGCGTAGGCGAGGGCGAATGCGTCATCAACGTCGGCGTTTCGGGGCCGGGGGTCGTGGCACACGCGCTGCGCGCGGTGCCGGACGGCGATTTCTCGGTGGTTGCCGACACGGTAAAAAAGACGGCGTTCAAAATCACGCGGGTCGGGCAGCTGGTCGCATACGAGGCGGCGAGCGCGCTGCATGTGCCGTTTGGGATTGTCGACCTTTCGCTTGCGCCGACCCCGGCGGTGGGCGACAGTGTAGCGTATATTTTAGAAGAGATGGGGCTGGAATGCTGCGGCACGCATGGGACGACGGCGGCGCTGGCGCTGCTGAACGACGCGGTCAAAAAGGGCGGCATTATGGCTTCGTCGCACGTAGGCGGGCTATCCGGCGCGTTTATCCCGGTCAGCGAGGACGCGGGGATGATCCACGCCGCGCAGGTGGGCGCACTCTCGATTGAGAAGCTGGAAGCGATGACGGCGGTCTGCTCGGTGGGGCTGGACATGATCGTCGTACCGGGGGACACCACGACGGCAACAATTTCGGGCGTTATCGCGGACGAGGCGGCGATCGGCATGGTGAACCACAAGACGACAGCTGTGCGCATTATTCCGGCTCCGGGCAAGGGCGTAGGCGAGGAGCTTGACTTTGGCGGGCTGCTTGGGCGCGGGCCGGTGATGCCGCTGTCGAAATACTCTTGTGAGCGCTTTATTGGTCGCGGCGGCCGCATCCCCGCTCCGCTGCAAAGCCTCAAAAACTGAGGCAGTTGCTTGCCGTTCCTGCGCCTTCGCGTCGAGCGGCGGGGCTCTGCCCCTGCACCCCGCGCCTTCGCGTCGAGCGGCAGGGCTCTGCCCTGCACCCGCGATTTTTTTGAAAAAAAATCGAGTAAAAACTTCATTATGCCTGTGGGCGGGACAGGGAAGGAAATCGATTTGTTTCTCTCACTCGGTTTAAAACTGAGATCTGACATAAATGCATCCCGGAGAGAAAACTCTCCGGGATGAAAGTCTATCGAAAAAAAGCTACTGTGCATGAAAACCAATGAACAGCAGCTTTTTCCATTCTCGAAGATAACAAAAAACCTAAAATCCCGCGAAGATTTTAACCTACAGGAAGAGGGATATGGAAAGCGGAGAAGATATCTTTGAGTTC
>QXXE01000418.1 GCA_009911355.1 Clostridiaceae bacterium
CTTCTCTAATATTGCGCCTTCAGCTTTGTTGACCCCAGGAACAGAACCTTGTCCTGAACCGGCACCCATACCAGGTGGATAACCTAAAGCACTACCAAAGGTTCCTGAGAACCAGAATGGGCCACTAGCTACCGCATAGTAGTTAGTATCGTCTTGTAATGTATCTCGGCCATTAACGCCAAGGCGCCCACCTGCGAGTGCTAACACGCGAGAGCGTTGTGTTGCTTGACCTAAACTAACCAATTTTGCAAAGTTTGTAGCATTTGCTTTTGAATCACCATCTGTATAAAAATGGGTTGTCAAGGTATTAGAATAAGTCATGAACTCAGAAAGGTTTGACATCGGCATATTTCGGCCATTGTTTGTTACCCACTGAACAATAACGACTTGTCCTTTAGGCGGTGCCGAGACACCTGCCCAACTCAGCCATTGATTCTCTTGAGCTGTACCATCATATACAAAATAGGCTTGGTTAATTGCGGTATTTGAGATTGTCCATGAACCACCGGCAGCAC
>QXXE01000419.1 GCA_009911355.1 Clostridiaceae bacterium
CGGCTTTCCGTCACAATCGTTTCCCTCCTGCCTGCCAGCGGTTCGGAAATCATAAAGACATCTGCAACACCATTACGGATATACACGGAATCCACCTTTTCAGGTCGCCTAGTGCTCCAGCCAGTCAGAAAGCGGACTTGGGCTTGGAGCGGGATTTTCGCAGGGCAAGGCAGAGGACGCAGGCGGGCTGACGCCCGCCAAGGACGATAACGTAGCCATGCGGAAATCCAGCCCAAGAACGAGTTCGATTTCTGGCCGGCTGGAGCACTAGGTTCACGGGGCAAACGGATTTCCTTTATCATCTGCTTATTCGTTTCGTCTATGCAGACAACCGGGGTGAGAGGATCATATGGTCGCTGGTAAACTTCCAGTACATCCTCCATTTTTGCCACAAATTCAGCATCTGCCTGCGGAATACACCATTCCTTTACAAGCTACGGTTTGATTTCGTTTTTTTCATAACCTCACAGACCGTGCTGTCGGTGATATAATCGACCACTTCCAGACGAATCA
>QXXE01000420.1 GCA_009911355.1 Clostridiaceae bacterium
CTGATCGGTATCCACCCGCCCACGAGCGGCAAAATCGTCTTTGAGGGCAAAGAAATCCGCTACAAGACGACGCTTGAGGCGCTGAACTCGGGGATTTCGATGATCCATCAGGAATTGTCGCCGGTGCCCGAACGCAGCGTTGCTGAAAACCTGTGGCTGGGCCGTGTCCCGCTGAAAAACGGGTTCATGGTCGACCATAAGAAGATGCGCGAGGACAGCGTTGCGCTGTTCCAGAAGCTGGGGCTCGATGTAGACCCCGACGCAAAGATGGGCGACCTTTCGGTCGCGAAAATGCAGATGGTCGAGATCGCGAAGGCGGTTTCCTATGACAGCAAAATCGTGATCATGGACGAACCTACATCGGCGCTGACCGACGCGGAGGTTGAGCACCTGTTCCGCATCATCGCCGAGCTGAAGGCGAAGAACGTCGCCATTATTTACATCTCCCACAAGATGGATGAGATTTTCCGTATTTCCGATGACATCACCGTCTACCGCGACGGCGAATACAT
>QXXE01000421.1 GCA_009911355.1 Clostridiaceae bacterium
CTGATCGGTATCCACCCGCCCACGAGCGGCAAAATCGTCTTTGAGGGCAAAGAAATCCGCTACAAGACGACGCTTGAAGCGCTGAACTCGGGGATTTCGATGATCCACCAGGAATTGTCGCCGGTGCCCGAACGCAGCGTTGCTGAAAACCTGTGGCTGGGCCGTGTCCCGCTGAAAAACGGGTTCATGGTCGACCATAAGAAGATGCGTGAGGACAGCGTTGCGCTGTTCCAGAAGCTGGGGCTTGATGTAAACCCCGACGCAAAGATGGGCGACCTTTCGGTCGCGAAGATGCAGATGGTCGAGATCGCGAAGGCGGTTTCCTATGACAGCAAAATTGTCATCATGGACGAACCGACGTCGGCGCTGACCGACGCGGAGGTTGAGCACCTGTTCCGCATCATCGCCGAGCTGAAGGCGAAGAACGTCGCCATCATTTACATCTCCCACAAGATGGATGAGATTTTCCGTATTTCCGATGACATCACCGTCTACCGCGACGGCGAATACAT
>QXXE01000422.1 GCA_009911355.1 Clostridiaceae bacterium
AGGAGCGGGTTGTTGAGGCGCGGCTGCAAATCCAGGTGCTTGTTGTGGTGCTTGACCAAAGCCTGGGGCCGTTGGAGCTACAGGTTGTTGACCAGGTGCTGAGAAACCTTGCGCGTCAGGTGCGAAACCTTGTGCTTCTTGTTGTGCACCTTGTTGCATAGCTTTACGAGCTTCTTCTAACGCGTGTTCTTGAGCTGCACGGAATTGTGAGCCTTTGAATTCGTTCCAGTGGATATTATCCAAGTCAGCAAGGATACCTTGAAGGTATGGTTTGTACCAAGCATATTTAGCAACAGATGCCAAGTTTTGAGTACGAACAATTTGCAACGCGAGTGTAACAGTTTGTGAACCGTCAGATGCAAAGTCTTTTTCAGTCAATGCTGCTTGTTTAGAGAAGTCCTTTTCGTCCATCAATGCAATTGGCCATGCAGGAGCGGGTTTACCGGCTTTAGTTGTCAATGCCATTGCTACTTGTTTAACTTGGTTACGATCCATGTTAGGCTCTGTAT
>QXXE01000423.1 GCA_009911355.1 Clostridiaceae bacterium
AGTTGCCTCCTTAATTCTCTTTGATTATACATTAAATCCTTGCGTATGAGGTGTCAACTAAAATGGTACAACATCATGCGACGAAATGTATATATCCCCTCGCTATCTTGCGAATATTGAGAATAAGGGACAGCACCCCAGCTTACAGATATTCTTTGAGCTTATGCTACGTTACAATATCTCGGTAGATCAATTCCTTTTGGAGCAGCCCACCGGGAAAAATACCCAGCGGCGACAGCTTGACGCATTGCTGGACGACATGAGCGACAAGGGAATACGGATAGTTGCTGCCACGGCGCAGGAGATCGCAGAGATTGAAAAAGAGGGAGAATAACCACTGTCCGGCTAAAATTACATAGAGATTTAAGAAGCGTTGCAATTCTTTTCGGTTGCAACGTTTTTCTTTTGCGGAAATCCGCCAAATCAGATGTTCCCGGTGTTGTAGGTAGTAGGAAGAACTTTCGTAGCAAGCATAGGAAAAGAGTACCCTTTTCCGTATTTCTGCCC
>QXXE01000424.1 GCA_009911355.1 Clostridiaceae bacterium
AAGGTGCTCGTCTGCAACTCCCCGCTGCTGGGCAAGTACACCACCGACGCTTACGCAAAGGTAATCGTTGACGTAATCAAGGACCTCAAGCCTGAGATCTTCCTGATTGGCGCGACCAACATCGGCCGTGACCTGGGCCCGCGCCTTGCGGCCCGCCTGGGCACCGGCCTGACCGCCGACTGCACCAAGCTGGAAATCGGCTACTCCAAGACCGACGACCAGCATAAGATTATCCTCCAGACCCGTCCGGCGTTCGGCGGGCACCTGATGGCGACGATCATCTGCCCGCGCTTCCGCCCGCAGATGAGCACCGTCCGTCCCGGCGTTATGAAGAAGAGCGCGTTCGACCAGGCAAAGGCTGACGCGGTCAAGGTGGAAAAGCCGGCGTTCGAGCTGTCTGAGGCCGACATTAAGACCAACGTTGTCGAGATCGTCAAGGCTGCGAAGGAGCTGGTCAACCTGTCCGAAGCAGGCGTGATCGTATCGGTAGGCCGCGGCATTTCCGC
>QXXE01000425.1 GCA_009911355.1 Clostridiaceae bacterium
CGCCAGATTATGGGAAATGGGGCAGCATGCACCAGAGATTTATTCGATGGCGCAAGAAGGGGATTTGGGAAAACCTGCTGGAAACGCTGATTGACGAACCGGATTATGAATGGCTGATGATTGACGCAAGCCATATCAAAGTGCACCCCCATGCCGCAGGGCAAAGGGAGGAAATCAGGCGATGTCGAAAACAAAAGGGGGCTCAATACCAAAATACATCTGGCCGTGGATGCGAATGGTATGCCAGTCCGAATCGTTGTTACAGAAGGTACCAGAGCGGATTGTAAAGACGCTGTCCACCTGATTGAGGGAATCTCCGCGGAAGCCCTGTCGGCCGATCGGGGCTATGATACAAATGAAATTCTGGCCTATGCCGTTTCGGCTGGTATGGAACCCGTCATCCCGTCCCCCAAAAACCGTAAGGAGTTCCGTCAATACGACAAATATCTCTATAGGCTGCGACATCTGGTTGAAAATTGTTTCCTCGCTCTGAAACGCTGGAGGG
>QXXE01000426.1 GCA_009911355.1 Clostridiaceae bacterium
ACTGTCGCTGTCTACACCGATGTGAGCCTTATACCCAAAGTGCCATACGTTGCCTTTCTTGGCCGAATGAGCATCTGGATCACGCTCTTTTTTCTTGTTTTTGGTTGAGGAAGGAGCTTCGATAAAGGTGGAATCCACTATCGTTCCCTTCTTCAAAATCAGGCCGCGCTGTTCCAGAAGGGATACTACCTGTGCAAACAGCTTTTCCTGTAAACCGTTTTCTATCAGAAGATTCCGAAATCTGCCGAGCGTATCCCCATCCGGCACCTGATTACTCGATTCCACTCCGCAAAAATCTGAAAATGCACGGCTGTCGATCACCTCCGCAACGGTAACCATATCAGACAGGTTGTACAGATTCTGTACCAAATAGATTCTCAGCATTCGTTCCAGATCATAGGGCTTGTTGCCGCGCTCTCCTTTATAATAGTGCGGCTGTATCAGGGCTATCCAATCTTCAAACGGAACGATCCGATCAATCTTTTCCAAAAATTCTTTTT
>QXXE01000427.1 GCA_009911355.1 Clostridiaceae bacterium
ACAAGATTACCGCTTTATATTGCAGATTGAGCCAGGAAGATATGCAAGCCGGGGAAAGCGAGAGCATACAGAACCAAAAGCTGATTTTACAAAAGTATGCTGACGAACACCACTTTTTCAACACGCGCTTTTTCGTAGACGACGGATTTTCCGGCGTGAGCTTTGAGCGCGAGGGGCTTCAAGCCATGCTGCATGAAGTTGAAGCCGGGAATGTGGCGACCGTCATAACAAAAGACCTTTCCCGTCTGGGACGTAATTATCTGAAAACCGGCGAACTGATAGAAATTATCTTTCCCGAATACGAAGTGCGCTACATTGCCATTAACGACGGTGTAGACACAGCAAGGGAAGATAACGAGTTTACCCCTCTGCGGAACTGGTTCAACGAGTTTTACGCCCGCGACACTTCAAAGAAAATCCGGGCTGTCAAACAGGCAAAGGCGCAGAAAGGCGAGCGCGTCAACGGGCAAGTGCCTTATGGGTACATAGCTGACCCCAAC